>NZ_OBDX01000003.1:0-336923 GCF_900215185.1 Pseudomonas sp. LAMO17WK12:I10
CGGATCGCTGTAGCCGAACCAGTTCTGCATCAGGTGTATGCGTAGCATCGCCATCAACGGATAAGCCGGACGACCACCTTCACCCTTCGGGTAGTGCGGCTCGCGTTTTCCCGAGTGGCGGCGGTCCTTTGGAGTAAGTGACGTCGGAGTAGTGTTCGTGCCGGCAGCAATGGCGGGAGAGGAGACTGAGATGAACGTCATGCTTTGCGCCTACGAGGATGGGCAGAGCACAGTAGTGCACCTGGATTACCGTTTTGTGCCCAGTGACTGGCTGAAGCGCGAATTCCCCAAGCACTTCGAGCTGATCGAGATTGTTGAGGCACGTGCACAAATTGTATTGGGTGAGCTCGGACAGCCAGAGCCAGCAGCTATCCTGGATTAGGATCACGGATTGGCTTCAGCACGATCGCACCGTCGACCAATTCGATGCTGTAGCTGTAGTCCTCATCGCTCAGATGGGTTTTGTCGGTTTCGATGCTGCTCACGCCTGCGCCAAGATACAGGCCTCTGTCATCGGCCAGTGCCTGAAAAGACAGCAACGAAAGCAGTGAAACGAAGCCAATTTTTCGCAATAGCATGTGAAATAAAATCCTCTACAGGTTTATCGATTGGGTTATCTGAATTCGATTGATCGCGAGACCGATAACGACATTGATTGATTTTGATGCGTGACATCTCCCAAAAAGAAACGCGGGAGTTATTGATAGAAACAACTAACTACTGCTGCGGCGAAGTTTTCAAAGCAAGAGTATTAGTAACAATCAATCAACCAGGCCAATGCGACTCCACATAAATAGGCGGCGAGGCAATAGAAGATTTTCTGTTTGAGCGACAGTGCATTTAATCGATAGCGCATGCTTGTCCGTCCCTTGAGTTGGAAATAATCAATATTGGCCATTGGGCTTGGCGGATGAAAACTATTGATTGTCATTTCTTGGGCTTGATGCCGCTGCAGGGAGCTGCGAGGCCATCAGTTCGTGGCGTTGCGCCTGGCCGTCTCTGACGGAGGTTCCCCATAGGCGTCCTGATAGGCCTTGGAAAACCGGCCCAGGTGGTGGAAGTTCCAATACATCGCGGTTTCGGTAACCGTTGGCCAAGTGTTGCGGATCAAGTCTCGACGAACATTGGCGAGCCGCAGGTTCTTAATATAGGCGATCGGCGAAATTCCGAAAGTTTCGGAAAAGCCGTGGTGCAAACTGCGCGAGGTGGTTTCAAACTGCATGACCAGCGCGGTGATGTTGAGCGATTTCTTGGTGTTCTGGTGAATGTAATCCATGACTTCTGTCGCGACTTTCCTTCTTCTCGGAGGGTAAAGTTCGGAGCGATTAGCAGGCGTCAGGGCCCGTAATAGAGAAGCCAGCAGAACACTTTCAATGGCGGCGCGGCGGCGCTGTGTGGCGTCGATAAAATAAGTGCCAATTTTCTGCAGGGCAGCTTGAATCAGCTTGAAGTTCGCAGCCTGAAAGCGCTGCTCCTTTCGATGTGCAAATACATCAATCACCGAATGTTCTTTGAGGCACTGTGCATAATGTTCCAGCGTCGTGCTCAGGATGAAAATGGTTTCATTCGGTTCGCAAATGTAATGCACGGGCTCGCGGCTATAGAGCACGACGATTTCGTTAGGCCGCAGTGCGTGGTTGTTCACCAGCGGACGGCCGACGGAAGTCTGTGAAATGACAAAGGTCACAAAGCCATGGGGAACCGAACCGGTCAGGGTGACGGTTGAATCGAACTCCAGCCTGCTGCGTTGGAACCTGGAGCTGTGAATGAGCTTGTGTTGTCGAATGCTTGCTTTGCGCTCTGATGGAATGAGGTTCATCCCCCACGGGCCAATCGTTCTCTTGGGAGTGCCCGCGGGACTTGAAGTTACATGAAAGACGTCATCAGGGATGTTGCGCATGGAATTGAATACTCTTCAGCCAATGGATAGTGCTAAACGGTTTTTTCAGGCGTCGACGGCTCTGGCGTAAGCTCCAGTGCTGCTGAAAAAACGTACGTATCGCTTGTTGGCAAATTCAGGTTTTGAAGTTTGCATGACGCTGTTTTCGAACCGAAGATCGCTGTTTTCTGAGCTGTTGGGTCGATGGCTGCTGCATCAAAGGCAAAGTAATTGCTGGCTGGATAGTAGCTGCGAATCCTGTAGTTGGACTGTTCATCGGCCAATGTCTTTTTGCGGTTTTCAATAGTGGTCAGGTCAGGCCGGTAGACTTCCTCATCCTTGATCATGGCCTTGAGCGAAAGCACGACACCCAAAGAGACGGTTGCGAGATTTTTCAGCAGCATTGATGTGCGTTCCCTATTAATGATTTTCAGGCAGAACACAGCGTCAGCCGCATCGCTTCACGGCTTGGCCTGTGGATAGTCTTGCGATGCGTATTAAGGTCAGAACTCAGGTGGTCGATGGTCAAGTAGCGGATTTTTGCGTTTTTTCAAAGTCCGGCTAGTCCGCTAAGGAGCCATGATCAAATGGGGATTAATGAAAAGTCTTGAACTTTATTAATCGTGTTCGGTGGCGGGAAAGGAGCAGGACGATCCATCGTGCCTTCGTCGTCATGCTGTTCATTTTCAAAGTAGATTTTCAATTGCGACAGTTTCAGTTTTTCGTTCGGGCTCAACTCGATCTGGTAGAACTCGATCTCGGTGCTGGCGCTGGAGTGCTCGTTTTGCGCCGCCGAGTAAAAGGGCAGTGCAACCAAAGAGAGCACTGCCAGGATCCTGGTTATCATCGATTTGACGACTCGCAAAAAAGGTATGTTTGCATCGGGCACCCGCAAGAGTGTTTGAATGAGGGCCGCGGAGCCGGTTTTCTGCCGGGGGGCAACAGGCACGGCTCCGAACGCTACAATGGCGAGATCTTGAAGGGGAGGGAGCGTCTGATCCAAATCAGTGATTATTATTTTTCTGTTTGAATCGGCATTGGCGGACCACGGGCATCAAGCGCTGGCGCCTGGTCAAGCTCAGGTGAGGCATCGCAGGGGCTAGTGACTCATGCAGCGCAGGCGGCTCAGTTCATGCACATAAACACACATGGTGTTTTTATCGGTAGTGGGGATCAGTTCGTAATTTAGAACCGCGCCTTCTTGCAGGACGTATTGGCGTTTGAAAAAAAGATCCGGCGTCTTTTCGATGGCGAACAGTTCGTTATCCTGGCTTAACTTGACGGTCCTGATTTTAATTTGAACGTGATGATTACTCTCACGGATAACGTCCGCCGAAATAGTAGAGTTACGAATTTTTCCGTTCAAGCTTTCCAGCGTGGTTTGGGTAAGTCGACCGTGCCCGATGGTCATGTACTCTTCCGTATTGAGTTGGTTCGAATCTTCCAGCCATTGTTGGGTGATGGTTTGATAACTGATGTTTTCCATGTAGTGAGTGGGCGAGTAAGTCAGCGAGAAAATACACGCGGCGTTAATGGCTCCCAGCACTAGCCAATGGGCGGTCGATACTGTTGGCTTCATAGGGTGGCTTCCAAACATTGCCGGATCATCAGTGCGAGATCTTTCTGTTCGCTGTGCGATTGCAGGTTTGCAGTGCTTAGATCCGGGCGGACGCACGAAACGGAATAGTTTGATTTAGCGAGATTCAACCAGACCTGGCCTTTCAACTCGGGTGACTGTTGAACCTGTTTCGCCGAAAGATCCCTCAGCGATTGGGCTTCGGCGACCGTGTTGGCCACTGCATGAATGACCAGATCGTTCTGTTTTATGCTGGAAACTTCAATTTTCGGCGTGTCGAAGCCGGAGCGGAAACCGGTAAAGGCACACACGCCCAAGGTCAGGATGTAACCGATCAACTGGGCTTTGGTGATGCGAGTCGATGGCCTGGCTTTTTCCGAAGGCAACGGCAGGGCTTCTTTCGGGTTGGCCTCCAGCACTTCCATGACCGGCTCGACAGGTTGTGCGGCGGTATCTGGCGGCATCGGCAAGTCGGCGGGCGCATTGACTACATACTGGCGATTGAAGCAATAACCTCTTCGCGGAACCGTCATCAAGATCTCGTGATCTCGACTGTCGTTGAGAATGTTGCGAAGGGAAAAAACGGCTTGATTCAAACTGCCGGAGGCGACGACACGGTCATTCCAGGTGTAGTCGATGATCTCTTCGCGGCTTTTAGTCTGACCCGGTTCCATCAGCAGCAGATTCAGTAGACGCGATTCAGCCCTGCCTATCGTGGAGTTTTGCACCTCTCCAAGAGGTGTAGTGATAGAGAGCAAGGCGGTATCCGGGTCGAAAACAACCATGGCGTCGTTTTTCAACTTGAAGGCGTAGCGCATGGGAATCCTTCGTTCAGGTGGTTCTGGCTGAGTATAGAGACGGCGTCGATGGCGCGCGGATGGGCGCGCGAAGTGCAGGGAGAATCACTGGACACTGCTGGAACAGCCCATCAAAAGTCTCATTGGAATCAAGCAAGGAAATCCACGGGAGTTAATCGCAGGCAGCGATGATGCTCAGTGCGAGTCCTCTCCGCCATCCGAAAAGTGCAAGGCAGTGTATCGGACGGCCTGTTATTCAAGCACAAGCTTGCGGCCAGTCATATCCGTCGTGTCGTATTGCCGTGAACCGCTGGACAAGGATTGCAGGCAGAGGGAGAAGGAAAGATGGGGCAGGGGGGAGGGGCGAACGTGCAGGCATTCCAGTGCAGCATGCGAAATTGATTTTCCAATCTGCATCAAGAATGCCTGCGCTGTGTAAAAGTTCGGCGGCTCAAGGCAGGACGTTGTAGCCACGCTGTTGCAGGCAACTGGTGTATACCGAGTTATTGGCGGTGATGTTCTGTTCGCTGGTTTTCAGGTCCTGCCTGCGTTCCTGGCGCTGTCTCGACGCGCCGATCATTGCCCCGGCCGTCGCGGCGCTGCGTGCACGGTTCTGGCGATAGTTCTGCTTGATATCGTCGTCGATCTGATCGTAGACGTTTTCATGTTGCCGACCCCGGACCTCCGCGGCAGTGGCCCCGGCGATGGCCGCGGTGGTGGCGCCTTTTACCCGGCCGCCGGCCGGCACGGTGTTCTGTGTCGGGAACTGCGCGTTGGCCTGCGACTGGCAGGCGCTGGTGTCTTGCTGGATCGTCTGGGAAGTCTGGCCCTTTAATGGAACCACCGTCGCCGCCATCGCACCGGAGCTGGCGAGAAATACAAAGGCCGATAAGGCAAAGCTGAAAATTTTCATCAAGTCGGACTCTCAATGGCCGTCGTTACCCGGCCTGGCGGTTTGTCTTTGCAGACGCAGCGCGACTGCCGTTCCTGAAACCCTGAACCTTTCGATGCAATGCAACGTTTGCACCCGGGCCTACGCGCTGGTTACTGCTTGGAAAGCAACGTCTGCATGTCGTTTGTCATGCTTTTGAATGCAGCCTTGAAGTCATTGGCGACTATCGGCTGGCTGGCATTTTCCAAGGTCTCGCCGAACACCTTGCGAACCATCTTGGCGACCGGCAAACCGGTTTTAGCATCGATCAAATCGGCTTCGAGATACAGCTCCGCCGTCTGATCGCGATGACCGGTAGCGGCCTGTGTTGCGCCGACGATTGCAGCGATGGGGACGACCTCATACCAATGCATGCCTTCGTTGCTGGCGCTGACCTGGGTGATTGCCGCCTGCAGGATCAAGGTCTGCGAATGGGGCGCTGCCTGGCGCACACTCGAGACGACCGTGTAGGACGGTGCGAATGCGTTCCTTACGCTGTTGCTGGCGTTGACCTGCAGGTCCCTGAGGGTTTGCAGGTTGACCCGCTCGGTCGCTTTCGGCGAGGGATACAGTATCACTTCCTTGAACACGACGGTGGAATAGGCGTGAGGATCAAACCCTGGTGCTACCCAGCGCAGCACTGTCTGCTCACTGGGCGTGGTGTGTTCTTCCAGGCCCTCATAGTTAGGCAAGAAGCCCGAATATTGCTCTTGCTGCGCCACCTTCGAGACACAGCCGGCCTGGAATACGCAACTCAGGACAATTCCTACGAGCCATTTGTTCGACATGCACATATGTTCTGTTTCCCAGTGTTGAAAGTTGACATTGCGGTTTCCTGACCTTGCCCCCGATACACGCTTGAGCTGACGCGAGGCGATGCCTGCCTGTCGCTCAAGGCGTAGCGCAATGCTGCCCGTAGGGGCTGGATAATCCGAATCAATAATCCTCAACAATGATCAAACTTCAGCGCCAGGGCCCGTGCGGCCTCAGGTCGTGAGATTGCGCAACCCGCTATGCCCGGTCGTCGCGACGCTTGCGCAAAAGACGCAATGGATGGCGCGGGTCAATTTGGCCGCGGGTTCAACAACGCCGGGTCCGGGCCTATATGGCCCGTTGCCTTATGTCCGGATTATTCAAAACAATATGATGAAACGATATAGCAACTGATTTGCGCTCCTAAAAAGCCTGATCTATACCTCCAAGCCACACATTGATGAGGTGTGTGGAAAGCAAGGGCTCACGGAACCGGAGCTCCTGCATAACAAGGGATAGAAACAGCGCTTCAAGGATGATTCAGTTATGCATGCGTATCGGCATTTCGGTCGTTGTTCCGTTTTTAAACGAAGCCACAATTCTTCGATCCAGGTTTTCGGCCGGGTAGCTCATTGCCACCGGCGCTCGATTCGACCTGATTCCCCTCCTACCTATCGCCTTCGCGGCGCTATCCCTTCTGCCCATCGCGCCTCTATGGCTCCTCGGCATCAGCCGGGTGTCGGCGTGTGGCGAGAAACATCCGAGTGTTCCACCCGGGTGACCCTGGGCAACAGCCCGAACGGACTCTGTAAAGGTGATCCGTTGTTCTGAGGCAATCCTGCCTCGATTGAAGCGAATGTCGGACCGGATCGGCTCACCCCGCAGGTGACCCGAAGCGGATCCCGTGTAGTCGTTCGTCCAACCTTTTTATGACGCAGTACCCACTTTTCCAGGATGGAGATGGTTATGACTGTACTCAGAGTTGGCATCGTCGGTCTCGGCGCGCAGATGCAAGAAAACCTGCTGCCCACGCTTCTGCAAATGCCGGATATTCGCATCGTCGCGGTGTGCGACAGCGACCTGACCCGCGCCGGACAGATTCACCGCTTCATCTCCGAGGTCGCGATCACCGACGACTTCGACGACATGCTCGATACCGCTGCGCTGGATGCGGTGGTCATGGCGTGCCCGCCCCAGGCGCACCGCGACCTGGCGATCAAGGCAATGGCCAAGGGCGTGCATGTCTTCGTCGAGAAGCCGCCGTGCTTCACCCTCGCCGAGCTCGAATACCTGATCGGCGCGGCGCGCCAGGCCCAGGTCGTCACCGGCGTGGGCATGAACTTCAAATATGCCAAGCCCATGCGCCAGCTGCGCGATATGACGCGCACCGAGCAGTTCGGCAAGGTCGTGCACATCCAGCTCAACCACTATGCGAGCAAACCCACCGCGCCGCTGTGGGGGCTGGATTCCACGCTGCGTTCGTTCCTGCTGGCCCAGGCGATTCACACCATCGACCTTGGCGTGACCTTCGGCGGTGGCGAATTGCGCGATATCGAATCCCGGGTCCAGCGCCACGAGGACTCGCTGCTGGTGAGCCTGGAGCTCGGTTTCAGCTCCGGCGCGACGGTCAGCCTGCTGAGCGGGACGATGTTCCCGTACTTCGAATTCGACATGAAGATCGTCAGCTCCAATTCGATGATGGTCGAGCTCAACAACCTCTGGAACATCACCCTGCACGAGCCGGTGCATGGCACCGGGGCAACCGGCACCGCCAAGCGCTGGCGCGGCGCGTGGCAGCCAGGGCCGCTGGATTCGGGTTATGAGCGCAGCGGTTATTTCGGCGAACTGGAGAAGTTCTTCGACGCGGTGCGCAACCGTACGCCTTACGAGGCCAGCTTCGAGAGCCTGCTGCCGACCTTCCGGGTGATCGAGCAGATCTGTCATGCCGACAGCGCCCGCGCCGATGTCGCCCCCGTGCTTGCCCTCCACTCCACCCATGCCGCCAAGTCCCCAGCCTTTCTCGGAGCCCAGACCAATGTCCTCTAATCTCTCCAGCGCCGCCCGCATCTCCGTTTCCGACAAATACCGCCCGGTGTACGCCGACGATCTGCTGACCTTGCAGAACACCCTGGAACGGCCGCTGTCCGGCACCAGCGATGTGGTGGGCGAATACGAGGCCAAGCTGGCAGCCTGGTTCGAGGCGCGGCATGCGATCGCGGTCTCCTCGGGTGGCGCGGCCCTGAGCGTGGCGATCTACGCCGCCGGCGTCGGTCCCGGCGACGACGTCCTGCTGACGCCGAGCTGCCCGCTGTGCACCATCTATCCGATCATCGCCGCGGGCGCCAACCCGATCTTCGTCGACACCCGCCGTCACGGTTTCGGCGCCGACCCGGAATCGATCAAGGCCCGCATTACCCCGCGGACCCGGGCGATCATCGATATTCCGATGTGGGGCTACCCCACCGAAGTCGATGAGCTGCAAGGCCTGACCCGCGAGCTGGGGATCAAGCTGATCCTCGACCTGGCGCATTCCCATGGCAGCACCCTCAATGGCCGGCCGCTGTCGGCCTACGGCGACCTGTCGTGCTTCAGCACCCACGAACGCAAGCCGCTGGCCACCGGAGAGGGCGGGTTCATCCTCACCGACGACGACCAACTGGCCCAGCGTTGCCGCGACTACAGCCGCTTCGGCAACCTCAACGGCAAGGACTTCGGCCTCAACTACAAGCTGGCCGCGCTGCCCGCCGCCCTGGGCGCCAACCGCCTGGACTCGCTGGCCGCGCAGATCGAGCAGCGCCGCGCCAATGCCACCTACTTCCTGCAGCAGCTCGACCACAGCAAGGTGCGGGAAAAGGTCATCATCGAGGGCGGGCGGACCAACTACTACTTCCTCAACCTGGAGCTGCATTTCGCCGACAACCGGGCCTTCATCGATTACCTGGACGAGGCGGGCATCCCGTCGGACATCAAGCGCTACGGCTGCAAGGCGCTCTATGAGTTCCCGGCGTTGGCCCAGTACCGCAACGACTGCCCTAACGCCGAGGCGCTGCTGGCCAGCATGACCACCATCCCGGTCCATCCGGACATCACCCGCGCCGAACTGGACTACATGGCCGAACGGATCAACCAGTACGGGGCCGCATGATGACGGACGTTCCTGATCGTTCGACCCTGGACCGGCATTTCACGGCCTCGGCGTTCGTGTTGAACCCCGACCGCAAGATGCTCCTGCTGCACCACCGCAAGCTGGGGGTCTGGCTGTATCCGGGCGGCCATATCGAGCAGGGGGAAACCCCTGATGTGGCGGTGCTGCGCGAGATCTACGAAGAAGCCGGGATTCACGCCGCCCTGCTGGGCGAGCGTGACTTGGAACTGGCCGATGCCGAGACCGACGTCACTGTGTTGCACCAGCCTTACCGGATCCTCTGCGAATACATTGATGACAAGCGCGGGCCGCATTACCACCTGGACCTGATCTACCTCACCGCCACCGACCTGCGGGCTTGCCCGCCGGAGCGCGAGGTGGAAAACGCGCGCTTCTTCAGCCGGCAGGAAACCGCCGAGCTGAAGATGTTCCCCAACTTCCGGCGCATGGTGGACCGGGTGTTCGCCGATGCCGAGGTATGGGACATGGTCGGCCGGAAGGTGGCGCCATGAACCAGGCCCTTGCTCAACAGGCCCGGGTCATCGCGGACAAGTGCGGCCACGATACCCCCGACGATGTGCCCGAACTGCAACGCGCCCTGGCGACAGGGCTGACCGGCACCTCGCAGATCGTCGAGGACTACGAGACCGCGCTCGCCGTGTTGTACGGCGTGCGTCATGTGATCGCCGTGTCGTCGGGGGCCGCTTCGGTCACCGCGGCACTGGCCGGCGTGCGGTTCCAGCCGGGGGACGAAGTGATAGTCGCGCCCACGTGCCCGATCTGCACCGTCCTGCCGATCCTGTCCCTGGGCCTGGTCCCGGTGTTCTGCGATGTGGCGCCGGACAACTTCGGGCTCGACCCGGATGACCTGCAACGCTGCATCGGCCCGCGGACCTGCGCGGTGATCGAGGTGCCGATGTGGGGGTACCCGATCGCCTCGCATACCACCTGGGCCACCACGCGCCAGGCCGGCATCCCGCTGATCCAGGACCTGGCCCATGCGCACCTGACGCGCCTGAACGGCAGCTGGCTGGCGCAGCATGGCGACATCAGCTGCTTTAGCACCCACGACTGCAAGTTCATGTCCACCGGCGAGGGCGGTTTTGTCATGACCGATGACGACGAGCGCGCCAGCCGTATCCGCGCCTACACCCGTTTCGGCAACCTCACCGGCGAAACCCTGGGCATCAACCTCAAGCTCGGCGGCCTGCAGGCCGCCCTCGGGCTGGCGCGTTCGCGGCAGCTGGAAAGCCGCTTGCACCAGCGCCAGGCCAACCGCCGGCAGCTGCTGGAGCAACTGGACAACCCGGCGCTCCGCGAACTGCCGCTGACCCCCGGTGGAGAGGCCAATGCCTATGCCTTGCTGTTGCAGGCGGTGGGGCACGACGGGCGTGAACTGGTGCACTACCAGCAGCGTCACGGCATCCCTTCGGACATCGGCAAGTACGACAACCAGCCGCTGTACCAGCTGCCGCTGCTGGCGCAGTACCGCCGCGATTGCCCCAACGCCGCCCGGTTGCTGCGTTCGCTGACCACGGTGCCGCTGCACCCGGGCCTGGCGGGCGACGACCTGGCTTACATTGCAAAGGTGCTCAATGACTACTCCCCAGCCTGATACCGCCACGGGCGGTCGACATGCCGTGGTCATCGGCGGCAGCGTGACGGGCTGCCTGACGGCCGCGGTCCTGGCCCGGCGTTTCCAGCGGGTCACGGTGATCGAGAAGAGCGATTTCTTCGACGAGACCGGGCCTCGCCAGAGCCTGCCCCAGGAGCACCACGTCCACCTGTTGCTGCTGCGCGGCAAGCAGATCATCGAAGGCATCTTCCCCGGCACCCTGAGCGCCCTGGAGCAGGGCGGCGCGCAAGTGGCCGACCTGGGTCACGACGTGAAGTGGTACCAGGGCGGGCGTTGGAAAAACCGCTACCGCAGTGGCATTTATGCCCATTACTGCAGCCGGCGCCTGATCGACAACCAGCTGCGCCGGGCTTTGCTCGGTGTGCTGAACGTCGAGGTGCTGTCGAGCACCCGGGTCACGCAGATCGAGTTCACCGGGGTCGATCCTTCCCGGCGGGTCGAGGCGGTGACCGTCGACGATGGGCAGGGCGAACGTAGGCTGCGCTGCGACCTGCTGGTCGACGCCAGCGGGCGTGGCACGCGCTTGCCGACGTGGCTGAAAGAGGCTGGCTTCGGCGAGGTCGAGACCAGCGTGGTCAAGACCGAGCTGGGTTATGCATCGCGCATCTACCGGCGCCTTCCGGCCTATGCCGAGCAATGGCAAGTGCTGCTGGTACTGCCCAAGGCGCCGTTGCAGCGTTCCATGGGAGTGATCAGCCCGATCGAAGGCGACCGCTGGATGGTCACCACCGGTGGCTGGTTCGGTCACTTTCCCGGCAACGACCCGCAGGAGTTCCTGCAGGCGCTGGCGGCGCTTCCGGTGCCGGATATCCATGAGGTGATCCGCGACGCCGAGCCGCTGTCGCCGGTCCATACCTTCAAGATGCCCGGCAGTCGCCGCACGCACTTCGATCGGGTCGAGCACTGGCCGGCCGGGCTGCTGGTGGTCGGCGATGCCCTGAGCAGCATGAACCCGCTGTACAGCCAGGGCATGACCATCGGCGCGCTGGAGGCCGATTGCATCGACCGCCACATCGACCAAGTATTGCAGGGCGGCCAGGGCTTTCGCCAATTGCAGGGCCGCCTGTGCGAAGTGGTCGATGGCGCCTGGAGCATGGCCACCACCGAAGACTTCCGTTTTCCCGAAACCGTGGGCCAGCGCAGTTGGCGCACGCGTTTCCATCATTGGTACGGCGCCGGCCTGGGCCAGGTCTCGGCGAACAATCGGCGGGCCCTGGAAACCCAGATTGGCGTGACCAACCTGGTGATGGAGCCGAGCAAGCTCTACACACCGGCGATCGCCTCGCGCATCGCCCTCAACGCCCTTCTTGCGGAGAAAACCCGACCATGATCGATGATCGACTGCACTTCTCGGGGATCGAACACCTGGTCTTCGACTGGAACGGCACCCTGATCGACGACATCGCCCTGGCGGTCAGCGCGGTCAATCGCTGTGGCGAGCGCTATGCGGTGCCGCCCATCGATGCCGCGCGCTACCGTGCGCTGTTCGACTTTCCGATTGCCGATTTCTACGCCTCCCTGGGGTTCGACCTGCAGCGCACGCCCTTCGCGCGAATCGTCGAGCACTACCTGGAGCATTTCGATACGCATGTCGCGCAGTGCCCGCTGCACGACGGGGTATTCGAGGTGCTGGAGGCGGCGCGTAATGCCGGTATCGGCATCTCCATCGTGTCCGCCTCGCATTGCGCCGTGCTGCGCAAGACCCTGGAAGCCAAAGGCCTGCTCGGACATTTCGAGCATGTCGTGGGGCTGAGCCACAACCAGGCCACCAGCAAGACCGCCGAGGCCCTGATGCTGCAGGAGAAGCTCGGCACGCCGGCCGGGCGTACCCTGTTCATCGGCGACACCCTGCACGACTACGACGTGGCGCGGGCCGTCGGCTGGCAGCCGCTGCTGGTCAGCACCGGCCATCAGGACCTAAACCGCCTGCGGCAGGCCGACGCCCCGGTCTTCAGCGGATTGGGCGAACTGCTGGGCCATTACGCCAGCAACGAGCGGCGCGCCGTCGTTCACGAGGGGGCCTGATCATGGACACCGAGCACATGGTCCTGCTGGGCCTGATCGCTGTTTCGCTGCTGTTGCGCGCGCTGGTGGCGTTTTATTACCGGGATGCGCAGCGGGTGCTGCGCCTGCTCAAGCTGATACCGCGCCTGGAGGGGCGGCGGGAGCAGTACTACCGCCCGCTGGATACCTGGTTCGCGCCGCTGCCCTTTGTCTGGACATGGCTGGATATAGTCGCCGCGGTGCAGGCGGCGTCGATCTACTCGTCGCCGCTGGCCTGGCTGGCGGTGCTGCTGTGGAGCGGCGGGCGCATGCGCGCGTTGCAGGAGTTCGGGCACAACGCGGTGCACTTCGCCCTGTGTCGCCACCATGCCTGGCAGTGGTGGCTGAGCAACGTGTTCTACCAGTTCCCGATGTTCAAGCGCGACATGCGCAGCCGGCACCAGACCCATACCCTGGAGCACCATCGCCACCCCAACCATCCGCAACTCGACCCCAACCGCGCCCGGGTGCATGCCGGCGGCTATGTGGCGGGCCTGTCGCCCAGCGGTTTCTATGCGCTGTTGCTGTACCCGCTGACTCCTCGCGGGGCTTGGGTGAACCTTACCACCCTGGTGCGCAGCAGCCTGCTCAACCATTCCCGCCTGACCACCCTGGTGCGGTGCCTGAGCGTGGCGGCGGTGGCGGCGTTGCTGTACGCCTTCGGCGGCTGGAAAGGCGTGTTGTTCGGCTGGTTGCTGCCGTTGCTGACGTCCTATCCGGTGTTTGCCTGGATCTCGCTGCTGACCGAGCACCGCTGGTTCATCGAGGGCACCGCGCGCAATCGCCGCGAGCTGGAATACCTGGCGGGCCGGCCCACCGATTACTTCGGGGTTTCCGGCTGGCTGGTGCGGGTATTCATCGCCCCGACGTCCGACGCCTATCACCTGGCGCATTCCCTGTACCCCGGCGTGCGCTGGAACTACCTGCCGGCGATCGACCGGCACCTGAAAATCCACGAACCGCGCTACAGCAGCAACGCCAGCGAAGGGTTGCTGTTGCCTCGCGGCAATGCGCCCACGGCCCTGTCCGAACTCTATGAGCGCCTGGTGTGCAGCGAACACGAACCGTCCCCCCTGAAGTCGAGAGGTAGCCTGTGACCCATTCCACTCCAACCCAGCACGTTCAACGTATCGGCATCATCGGCGGCAGCGGCCTGCAACAGCTGCCAGGCCTGCAGGACATTCAGCAAGTGGAATGCACGACCGCCTTCGGCACGCCGTCGTCGCCGCTCACCCTGGGCACGCTCAATGGCGTGCCCGTGGCCTTTGTGCAACGGCATGGCGTGGGGCACGTGATACCACCGGCCTCGATCAATGCCCGGGCCAACATTGCCGCGCTGCGCAGCGTCGGTTGCACGCAATTGCTGTCGGTCAGCGCGGTGGGCAGCCTGACCCACGACGCGCCTCCCGGCAGCTTTGTGCTGATCGACCAGTACATCGACCGCACCATCCAGCGGGAAAAAACCTTTTTCGGCCCCGGGCTGGTCGGCCATGTGCCCTTCGGCGAGCCGGTCTGCGCGCGCATGCGCGGCGTGCTCGCCGAGAGTGCCGAGGCTGCCGATATCCAGGCGCGCAATGGCGGCACCTACGTGGTCATGGAAGGCCCGCAGTTCTCCACCCGCGCCGAGTCCCACCTGTACCGCCAGTGGGGCGGCACGGTGATCGGCATGACCGCGATGCCCGAAGCCAAGCTGGCCCGCGAGGCCGAGCTTTGCTACGCGATGATCGCCATTCCGACCGATTTCGACTGCTGGCACGAATCCCACGAACCGGTGAACGCTACCCTGGTGGCGCAACGCATGGCGGACACCTTCAACCTGACCCGGCGCCTGGTGACCGAAGCCGTGACGCGCCTGGGCCAGCATGCCGGTGCCTGCCCCTGCGGTTGCGACCGCGCCCTGGACACCGCGGTGATGACCGCGCCCGAGCACCGCGACCCGCGCATGGTCGAGCGTCTGCTGAGCGTTGTGCCCCATGCCACTTATCTCTCTGCGAGCAAGGAATAAAGCGATGAACCAGGCCATCTCCACCAAGGACCGGGTGCGGATCCATCAGGTCGAAGTGCTTTCGGACAACTGGTACGTACTGCGCAAGACCACCTACGACTTCCAGGGCCGCGACGGTGTCTGGCGCACCCTGGACCGGGAAACCTACGACCGCGGCAATGGCGCCACCATCCTGCTGTACAGCAGGGCCAAGCAGACGGTGGTGCTGACCCGGCAGTTCCGTTTCCCGGCCTTCGTCAACGAACACGACGGCATGTTGATCGAAACCTGCGCCGGGCTGCTGGACAAGGACGATGCGCGGACCTGCATTCACAAGGAGACGGAGGAGGAAACCGGCTATCGCATCCGTGAGGTGCGCAAGGTGTTCGAAGCCTTCATGAGCCCGGGGTCGGTCACCGAGCGCCTGCATTTCTTCGTCGGCGAATATTTCGATGAAGACAAGCAAAGCGAGGGCGGCGGCCTGGAACACGAGGGTGAAGAGATCGAAGTGCTGGAGCTGCCGATCGACCGGGCCCTGGCAATGATCGACAGCGGCGAGATCTGCGACGGCAAGACCATCATGCTGCTGCAGTACGCCAAGCTGCACCGGCTGCTGGAGGCCACCGATGACTGAGCTCAACGCCATCAGCTCGATGGAAAACGCCGAGCTGGCCGAATTCATCGCCGGCATCAGCCAGCACATCGGCATGCCGGTGCGCCTGACCCGTTGTTCCACCTCGGAGCTGATCGAGCGCCTGCACGGTGGCAGCGCCGGGGCCTGGGACCTGTTGCTGGGCACGGCGGCCACCGCCTTGCTCGACCCGGCCCTGGCCTGGCAACTGATGCCGCTGACGGACATCGAATTCTCCGGCCTGCCGGACGCCGCGGTGGCCACCGATCGCCGCTGGTTCGCGGCATCGGGTTTCGTCCCGGCCTTCTGTTATGACCCCAAGGTCCTGGCCCGCGAGGGCCTGGCGGCGCCGACCCGCTGGCAGGACCTGACAGGCCCCGAATGGGCCGGGCGCATCGCCTTGCCCGACCCCGCGCGCTCCGGTGCCGGTTACCTGCACCTCAGCGCGTTGCTCGAGCATTACGGCGAACCCGCCTGGACACTGCTGGCCCAGGTGGCCGGGCACGGCCCTGCGATCAGCGGTTCCTCCACGGCGCCGATCGAGGCCGTCGTGCAGGGGCAGGCCTGGCTGGGGGTGACGGTGTCGACCGCGGCCACCCGCGCCGCCGAACAGCACCCGCAGCTGCGCTGGTGCGTGCCCGAAGATGCACGCTGTTATGAGGACGAGGTGTTCGCCTGCCGAGCCGGCTCGCCCAACGCCGCCTATGCGCAGCAGGCATTGCAGTGGATGCTCACCCCGGCCGCGGCGCAGATCAGCCAGCGCTATGGCAAGGTCGTGCCGGGCCAGGCTCACCCGGTCGGCGCGCTGCAACCGCTGCCGGCCTTGCAGGCCAGTCGCGACAAGGCGGCGCGCTGTCGGCATTGGCAGGCGCTGTTCAGCCGGGAGACGGCCCATGGCTGAAGCCGCGCGGGATTCCAGTCAAGCGCTTAGCCGCCAGGAGCAGGTCCGCGAGGCGCGCCCGTGGTTTCTTTACCTGCTGTTCGGGCTGTTCGGCGCCCAGCAAGGGCTGCTCGGGCCGATCATGCCGTTCCTGCGCGACACCCTGGCCCTCGACCTCGGTTGGGCCGGCCTGCATTTCGCCGCCTATGCCGCCGGCCTGGCGCTGGTCGGCTGGCCCTATCGCTGGCTGGAACGACGGTTGCGCTCGACGAGCATGAGCACCATCGCCTGCCTCTCGGTGGTTATTGCCAGCAGCCTGTTCGCCCTTGCCGGACACTGGTCGCTGAGCTTGCTCGCCGCCGGGGCGATGGGCCTGTCGGGCGGATTTGTACTGGCGGTAGGGCAGGCAGCCCTGGGCGAGCGTTATCGCGAACAGGCCGCACCGAGGCTGGTGGAGGCGCACATCGTCGCCGGGTTGTGCGTGCTCGGCGGCGCCCTGCTGGTGGGTGGCATGACCGGCCTGGGTCTGTCCTGGCGCCTGGTGCCAAGCAGCATCGCCGCTATCGCGCTGCTGGTGACCTTGCTCTCGCTGAATGCCTGGAACGCCCCGGCGACACTCGCCGCCACCGATCAAGCCTGCGAGAGCGGGCAGACCCTCATGACCCGGCGGGTGCAACTGAGCCTGTGGGCCTCGGTGCTGCTGGGTATTTCCGCGGAATGGGGCGTCGGTTTCTGGGGCGCGGAATACCTGGCCGTGCATGTCCAGGTCAGCGCCTCGGCCGCGGCCACGCTGATGAGCCTGTATTTTGCCGGCACGGTGTGCGGGCGCCTGGCCAGCCGTTATGCGTTGATCCGCATCAGCCCGTTGCCGCTGCTGGTCGGCGTGATGCTCGGGGCCATCGCCACCCTGGTGCTGCTGTACTTCAGCCAGACCCGGCTGCCGACGGCCTTGTTCATCTTCGTCCTGGGCGCCTGCCTGGGCAATTTCTTCCCGTTGATCCTCGGTTCGGCGATGCGCATCGCGCCCCAGGCCAGCTCGGCCATCAGCGCCCAGGCCTCGCAGGCGGTGGGCGTGGCGCTGCTGCTGGCGCCTTTCCTGCTGGGCTTGCTGTCCTCGCGGATCGGTGTCGAAGCGGCTTTCAGCCTGTTGATCGTCTACCCCTTTCTCATGCTGCCGATCGCCTGCGGTCTGCATTTTCCCGGAGCACGCCCTTGAAGCTTTCTGCCCTGTTGTTCGATCTCGACGGCACCCTCATCGACACCGATGACCTGCACCTCAACGCCTACAACCAGTTGCTGGCGCGCTGGGGAAAATCCATGAGCCTGGATTACTACAAGGCCCACGTGATGGGCTTTCCCGACGACATGATTTTCTCCGGCCTGTTTCCCCAGGCGCCGGCGACGCAATACCCGGAGCTGGCGGCACAGAAGGAGGCCATGTTCCGCGCCCAACTGCGCGAGACCATTCCGGTGCCTGGCGTGCTGCGCACCCTGGATTATGCCCAGGCGGCCGGTATCCCCATGGCGGTGGTGACCAACGCGCCTAGGGAAAACGCCGAAGCCATGCTCCAGGGCCTGGGGATTGCCGAGCGCTTCGATGCGCTGGTGATCGGCGGTGAGCTGGCGCGCGGCAAGCCCGACCCGCTGCCTTACCTGACGGCTTTGCGCTTGCTGGACGCGAGCGCCGATCAGGCGCTGGCCTTCGAGGACTCGCTGGCCGGCGTGCGTTCCGCGGCGGCGGCGGGCATCCACACCTTTGGCATGCTCTCGGGCCTGGAGGAAACTCAGCTTCGCGAGGCGGGTGCGCGGAGTATCATCCGGGACTTCAACGATGAGGCCTTGTGGCAGCGACTCCAGGTCCCTGCCTGAGCCCGGGCGGTCCATGCGGGACGGTGCCGGGGCAGGGCGCCGTACTGCGAGGACCGTCATGGACCGATTCCAGGAAATGCAGGTATTCATCAGCGTCGCCCAGGAGCAGGGCTTCGCGGCCGCGGCCCGGCGCCTGGGGCTGTCCGCGCCCAGTGTGACCCGGGCGGTGGCGGCGCTGGAGCAACGTATCGGCACCCAACTGCTGACCCGCACCACGCGCAATGTGCTGCTGACGGAAGCCGGCCAGCGTTACCTGGAAGACAGCCGGCGCATCCTCGCCGAGTTGCAGGACGCCGAGGCCTCGGCCGCCGGCATCCATGCCCTCCCGCGCGGACAACTGACGATCACCGCTCCGGTGCTGTTCGGCGAGCTGTTCGTGACTCCGCTGATGGTGGATTACCTGGAACGCTTTCCCGAGGTCAGCATCAATGCCCTGCTGGTCGATCGGGTGGTGAGCATGGTCGAGGAAGGCATGGACGTCGCGGTGCGTATCGGCGAATTGCCCGACAGCGGCCAGCACGCGATGCGCGTCGGCGAGGTGCGGCGGGTCATCTGTGCTTCCCCGGCTTTTCTGGCGCGGCATGGCCGACCACGGCATCCCCAGGAACTGCGCCAGGCGCCGGTGATTGCGCCGTCGTCCATCGGCCAGTCCAGAAGCTGGCTGTTCGACGATAACGGAACACCCTTGAATATTCGTCCGGAGCCGCGGCTGGTGGTCACCGCCAACCAGGCGGCGATCAGTGCCGCGTGCCTGGGGCTGGGCCTGACCCGGGTGCTGTCGTACCAGGTCGCGGGCAAGGTGGCGGCGGGCGAGCTGGAGATTATCCTGGCGGAGTTCGAACTGGCGCCGCTGCCGATCCATGTGGTGTATCAGGGCGGGCGCAAGGCCCCGGCGCGGGTGCGCAGCTTCGTCGACTTCGCGGTGCAGGCGCTGCGCGAACATCCGGCGTTGCAGTCGTAGCGCGGATCATTGCGCTGGCTGAAATGATGGATTGTGTTTTCTGGTGATTCTGTTGTTTTGACCCGAGAGGGAAGATGGCGTCTGTCAGTGCCGCTCTTGTGAGCCGCACCCCTGCCCAGCGGAGTCTGCCATGCACGCCATCAAGCTCTACAACTTCCCCCGTTCCGGTCATGCCCATCGCGTCGAACTGATGTTGTCGCTGCTGGGGCTGCCTTTCGAGCTGGTCTTCGTCGACCTGGCGAAAGGCGAGCACAAGCAGGCGGACTTCCTGGCGCTGAACGCCTTTGGCCAGGTGCCGGTGATCGACGACCAGGGCGTGGTGCTGGCCGACTCCAACGCGATCCTGGTGTATCTGGCGCAGAAGTACGGCCAGGGCCGTTGGTTGCCCAGCGATCCGATTGGCGCGGCGCGAGTCCAGCGCTGGTTGTCGGTGGCGGCGGGGCCGATTGCGTTCGGCCCGGCGGTGGCGCGGCTGATCACCGTATTCGGCGCCCAGCGCAACGCCGAGGAGGCCATCGACCGCTCCCATGCGCTGCTCAAGGTGGTCGAGCAGGAACTGACGGCCAGCCCTTACCTGGCGGGCAGCGAACCGACCATCGCCGATATCGCCGGCTACAGCTACATCGCCCACGCCCCCGAGGGCAATGTGTCGCTGGCGGATTATCCACAGGTCCGCGCCTGGCTGGCGCGCATCGAAGCCTTGCCTGGCTTCGTCGGCATGCCGCGCACCGCGGTGGGCCTGCAAAGCGCCTGAATCTGGCGGCCCGGCACCCTCCGGGCCTGCTGACTGCTGCGTCATCGACGCAGGGGAGACCCATCATGAACATCGAATCCCCCTGGCATGCAGGCGAAACCCGCCTGCAAGCCCAGGCTGGCGTTGCCGAGCGCATGGACGTCGTCGGGCGCAAGGTGATCCGCAGCGAGATGCCCGACCAGCACCGGCAGTTTTATCAACAGCTGCCGTTCATGCTGCTCGGGGCTGTGGATAACCAGGGCAACCCCTGGGCCAGCGTGCTCGAAGGGGCTATCGGTTTCGCCCACTCGCCAACCCCCGGGCGGCTAAGGCTCGACAGCCTGCCCGCCGCCGAAGATCCCGCCCAGCTGACGCCGGGCGCGGCCATCGGCCTGTTGGGCATCGAGCTACATACCCGGCGGCGCAACCGCCTCAACGGTCGGATCGTCGAGCTGGACGACAGCGGTTTTGCCCTGGGGGTCGAACAGTCCTTCGGCAATTGCCCGCGCTACATCCAGCTGCGTCAGTTCGAGTCGGTGCCGCTGGCCACGCATCGGCCGGTGCAGCGCCTGGATGCGCTGGATGAAGCGGCGAGGGCGATGATCCGGGACGCCGATACGTTTTTCGTCGCCAGTTACGTGGAGCTCGAGGGACGGCTCTGGGTCGATGTGTCCCACCGCGGCGGCCCGGCCGGTTTCGTGCGGGTCGAGGGCAACCGCCTGAGCATTCCGGATTTCGCCGGCAACCTGCACTTCAACACCCTGGGCAACCTGCTGCTCAACCCCCGCGCCGGCCTGCTGTTCATCGACTTCAGCCGCGGCGACCTGCTGCAGCTCAGCGGCCGCACTGAAGTCGTGCTCGACGACCCGCAGATCGCCACCTTCCCAGGCGCCGAGCGCCTGTGGCGCTTCGAGGTCGAGCAACTGGTGCGCCGGCCCGCGGCGCTGGCCTTGCGCTGGACGGATCAGGCGTAGGACAGGGCTTTTTCCTCCAGTAACTCCTGGTACAGCTCGCTCCACCTTTGGCCCATCTGGTCGGCGGTGAACAGCTGCCGGTAACGGGCTTCGGCCTTGAGGCCCATCCGAGCGGCCTGTTCCGGGTTGTCCCAGAGCTGGCGCATGGCGGCGCGGAAGGCCAGGGGATCGCTGGGCGGCACCACCAGACCGGTTTCGCCATGGATATTGATGTAGCTGGTGCCGGTGCCGATCTCGCTGGAGATCATCGGTTTGCCGTACATCGCGCCTTCGAGCAGCGAGATGCCGAAGGCCTCGGAGCGCAGGTGCGAGGGGAAGACGATGGCGTAGCTCAGTTGCAGCAAGGCCACCTTGTCTTCATCCCCCAAGCGGCCGAGGAAATGCAGGTTGCGCAGGCCCAGCGCCGCGGCCTGGGCATGCAGTTCGGCCTCCAGCGGGCCGGCGCCGACGATCACCACCGGGTAGTCCACGTCCTTGAGGGCATCGAGCAGGATGTGCAGGCCCTTGTAGTAACGCATCACCCCGACGAACAGGAAAAAACGCTCGCCCAGGCGCTGGCGCCACTGGGCCATGCGTTCGGCGTCAGGCTGTGGATAACCAGCCTTGTCCAGGCCGTAGGGGATGACCCGGGTCTTGTCCGGGAACTGTTGCAGCACATCGCTGGTGTGCAGGTAGTTCGGCGACGCGGCGACGATCCGGTCGACGCTGCCCAGGAAGCGGTTCATCAATGGCCGGTACAGCTTGAGCAGGTGGCGCTGGCGGATGATGTCGGAGTGGTAGGTGGCCACACAGGGCTTGTTCATGCCACTCATGAAATGCACCAGGTCCATGAACGGCCAGGGGAAGTGATAGTTGACCACATCGGCTTCGGCGGCCATTTCGCGGAACTGCTTGAACACGCTGTAGGAGAAACCGGTGGAGGCGAACTGGAAATCCAGCTTCGCCTGGTGCACTTCATGCTGGCCCACCTTCAGCGCGCCGGGCGAGGGATCGGGGCTCAGCGTCAGGACCTGGCCGTCGATGCCATAGTGGGCACCGCTTTCGCAGAGCTGGAAGATGACCTGCTCAGTGCCGCCGACCGAGTCAGGCAGGTATGTTTTGTAGAAGTGTAAAACCCGCATTCAGCCTCCCATGGCCTGACGGTAGGCACGCGCGGTGATCCGCGCGCAGCGCCCCCAGGAAAAAAGTCTTGCCTGTTGCAATCCCGCTTCGCGGCACGCCTGCCAATGGCCGTCGTCTTCGATCAGGCGCAGCAGGGCGTGGCGCAAGCCGTCCACATCGTCGGGGCCGACATAGTTGCCGGCCGTATCTGCGACTTCGGGCATTGCCGAACATCGTGTCAGTACCACCGGCGTACCACTGGCCATGGCTTCCAGGACTGGAAGACCAAAGCCCTCGTAACGCGAAGGAAAAACCAGGGCCCTGGCTCCGGCGACCAGCTGTGCCAGCTGTTCGTCCGGCAGGTAGCCCAGCAGGCGCACATGGCCGCTGGCCAGGGCGCTGGACAGCGTTTCGCTGAATTGCCCTTGCTCCCAGCCCACCATGCCGACGATCAGCAAGGGATAACGCTGGCGCAGGGTTTCCGGCAGCCGGGCATGCGCCAGCAAAGCCAGGGACAGGTTCTTGCGCGGTTCCAGGGTGCCCACGCAGAGTAGATAGCCGTGGGCTTGCAGCTTGTAGGTCGCGAGGCAGGGCTCCAGCTCGGCCGGCTCCCGGGGATGAAAGCGTGGAGCCGCACCCAGCGGGGCCACGACAAAACGCTCGCGCGGCAGGCCGAAGTAGGCCTGGGCTTCATCGGCGACGAACTGCGAATCGGTCAGGATCACCCGCGCCTGCTCCATGCCGGCTCCCAGGCGTCGCTCGATTTCCTTCAGCCGCGCCGGTGGCTGGGTGGCCGGGTAATGCACGTGGGTCAGGTCGTGCAGGGTCATCACAGTCGGCCCCTCGAACGACATCGGCCACAGGCTGGGTTCGTGGTAGAGGTCGATGGTGGCGTGCCGGCCCTGGTCGAAGCGCCGCTGTTCCAGCCAGCGCCGCGCCTGGTAGGCCCCGGGAATCTGGCGCAGCCAGGGGCTGAGCCGGGAGTAACCGGGCATCGCGGCAGTCGGCAGTTCATTGCTCCAACCCCAGCCATGGAACAGCGCCAGTTCAAGGCCCGACTCGCCGGCCAGGGCCGGCGCCAGTTCCGCGACGTAGTGGCCGATGCCGGTGCGTGGCGCCTGGAGAATGCGCGCGTTAAGGGCTACACGCATCGTTCATCTCCAGGACCGCAGGGGCGTTCCGGTGCTGGCGGACAATACGTTCGATCAACTGGTTGCTGGCGTCGCGCCAAGTCAGCCAACGCCACTCATCCACATCACGGGCAGCGGGGAACACCCCCGTGCGCTCTTGCTGGATGACCAGCTCGGCCAGGCTCTGTGGATCATTCAGGTCGAAATAGGCCATGAATTCGCCGCCGATTTCGCGAAATACCGGGATGTCGCTGCCCATGGCGGGCAGGCCACGCTGCATGGCTTCCACCAGGGGCAGGCCGAACCCTTCGACATAGGAGGGGAACACCAGCGCCGTCGCCTTGGAGTAGGCGTACTCCAGGCTGTTGTCGTCCAGTGAATTGAACATGAACAGGCGCCGGTTCAACTCCGGGTGCCGGCGAATCCGTTCGATCAGCGCCTCGCACTTCCAGCCGATGCGCCCGGCGATGCACAGGCGGGCCTGGGAACCGCTGGCCCAGACACGCTCGAAGGCGTCGATCAGGAACCCGTGGTTCTTGCGTGGTTCGATGGTGCTGACCATCAGGAACACCGGCGCCCGATGCTTGAACAGCTGCGTCAAGTCCGGGTCTATCCGCGAGTTCTCGCTGCACAGATCCAGCTCCGAACCCAGGTGGAAAAAATCGAACCAACGCTGCGTGACCTGCTCGCGGCCAACCCGGCGGAGCATTTCCGCGTGCACCTGATCGCGGATGGTCGCGGAGATCGCCACGTAGCCGTCGGCGGTGCGGGCTATCCAGTCGAACCAATGGTTGAACACCCGGACCAGCCCGGCGTCGCAGAACTGCGGATGAGTCAGGGGGATCAGGTCGTAGATCACCGAAACTATTCCCACGCCGTCGCGCTTGAGCTGTTCGGCCAAGGGGAAAAAGTCGGCGTGCCACGACGAGTCCAACAGCACCAGTTGATCGCCCGGTTGATGTTGCAGCGGCACACAACGCTGGGGGATTTCATCCACGTTCACCAAGCGGTTGCACAGGCGCAGGGGAATGCTGAGAAAGGCAAAGGCCGTCAGGCGGCACGCGATGTAGAGCAAGCGCCGGGCGATGTATGAATCGGCAAAGGGTTTGCGGCGTTCCAGAGTCCGGTGGCGCAGCCAGAAAACGTTAGCGATCTGCTCCAGGCGTACCCGCAGGCTCATCAGGTCCCAGCGCCGGGTCGGCAGCGGCTTTAGGCTCAGAACCCGATACAGCTTGCCGCCGAGCATCGCCACCGGAATGCACTCCACCGCGCCGCTGGCCGCGGGCAACTCGCGGATGACGTTGCGCACCACGCGCTGGATGCCTGAGTTGGTTTCGGGGTGTTCGAACACGTAGGTGCATTCGATCAACAGGCGGCTCATGGTTCCACCTGCTGGCTGATTGGCTGGACGGGCTCCACGAAGCCCGGGAGGGTGCGCTCGATACTGGTCCGCGCCTGCAGCCAGGAACAACCGACAAAGTCTTCCTGGCGGTTATTGATGACGTGGAAGACCAGGCCGTAGTCGCGCCATTCGAAGTTGCGATCCAGGTGCGAATCCAGCCGCGAAAGGCTCAGGGCCACCGAGTAGTTGCCCTTGCCCAGGCCCATGGTGAAGGCGAAGCGGAAGGTGACCTTTTCGCCGGCACTCAAGTCGGTCAGGGCCTGGTCCAGGCGATGGGTGTTGATGCCATACATGGGCTGGCCGAGACGGTCCTTGATCATGAAACCCAGCACCAGCCGTTCGATGTCCTGGCGCACCTCGACCTGTACTTCCAGCACCACCGGCTGGCCGACTTCGGCCATCTCGATCGAGCGCTCGCGTTCGTCGCGCAGGTGCACACTGAGGATCGCGGCTTCGCCGGTGCCGGAAATGGTCCGTACCTGGCCGTTGGCGAGCATTTCCTGGCGCACCGTCTGGCCTTCGCGTTCGGCGAGCATGGCGTTGTAGTAGTCCATCACTTCTTCCGGCTTGCCGTGCATGGCCACGCGGCCCTGTTCGAGCAGGATCGCGGTGTCGCAAATCGACTGGATCGCCGAGCGGTCGTGGGACACGATCAGCAGGGTGGTGCCGGCGCGGCGGAAGCTGCGGATGCGCTCGAAACTCTTGTGCTGGAAGTAGGCGTCGCCCACCGACAGCGCCTCGTCGACGATCAGGATGTCCGGGCGCCGGGCCGTGGCCACGCTGAATGCCAGGCGCATCTGCATGCCGCTCGAATAGGTACGTACCGGATGATCGATGGCCTCGCCGATCTCGGCGAAGGCTTCGATTTCCGCCATCAGGGCCTGGATTTCCTCGACCTGCATGCCCAGCAGCTGTCCGGCCATGACCGCGTTCTGGCGCCCGGTGAAGTCCGGGTGGAAGCCCATGCCCAGCTCCAGCAATGCCGCCACCCGACCCCGCAGATGGATCTCGCCGCAGGTCGGCTGGGTGGTGCCCGTGATCATTTTCAGCAAGGTGCTTTTGCCGGCGCCGTTCACCCCGACTATGCCCACGGCCTGGCCCGGCTCGATCTCGAAATCGACGCCTTGCAGCACCCAGTGCAGGTGATGGCGCGGCCTGGAAAACGGAATCATCCATTCGAACAGCCGGCTCCAGCGGTTCGGGTACTGCTTATAGGCCTTGCCCAGGCCGGTGACGCGTATATGTCCCATCAGAGCTCATCCACCATTTCACCGACGCGCTGGCGGAAAAGCCGCAGCCCCATGCCACAGAACAACAGGCTGATCACCAGCATCGGGGTCAGCGAACTCCATTGCGGCCACTGGTCGTACAGGAACAGGTTCTGGTAGCTGTGCATCAGCGCGGTCAGCGGGTTGAGCGCCAGCAGGCGCTGGATCGACTCGGGCAGGATGCTGATGGGATAGACAATGGGCGTCAGCCAGAACCAGAACTGCAGGAAGATGCCAAAGAACTGCCCGACGTCGCGAAAGAACACGTTCAGCACCCCGAGGATCATCCCCAGGCCGGTGCAGAACAGCACCTGCAACAGCAGCAGCGGGATCAGCGCGAGCAGCGCCAGGCCCGGCAGGCGCCCGGTGATCAGCAGGAAACCGAGGAACAGGCCGAGGATGATCGCGAAGTTGATGCCGGCGTTGAGCAGCACGATCACCGGCAGGCAGATGCGCGGGAAGCTGATCTTCTTCAGCAGGTTGGCGTTTTCCAGGAACATGCTCTGGCTGCGCAGGGTCAGCTCGGAAAACAGGCCCCAGGTCAGCAGCCCGGCGCACAGGTAGACGCTGTAGGCCAGGCCGTCCTCGACCCCTGGCAGGCGGGCGCGCATCACCTGGGAAAAGATCACCGTGTAAACCACGATCATCGACAGCGGGTTAAGCACGGTCCACAAGGCGCCGAACAGCGAGTTGCGGTAACGCGCCTGGAATTCGCGCTGCACGCTGCCGAGGATGAAGCCTCGGTAGCTGCGCAGCGAGCGGTACAGATTGAGCAGCATCAGGCCGTCCTGCCGTATTGGTCTTCGAAACGGACGATGTCGTCTTCGCCCAGGTATTCGCCGCTCTGCACTTCGATGATGACCAGGTCGATCACCCCCGGGTTCGCCAAGCGGTGCTTGTGCCCGGCGGCGATGAAGGTGGATTCGTTGCTGTTGAGCAGATGCGAGCCTTCGCCGTTGTTGGTGACTCTGGCCGCGCCCTGGACTACCACCCAATGCTCACTGCGGTGGTGATGCATCTGCAGCGACAGCGCCGTGCCGGGCTTGACCACGATGCGCTTGATCTTGAAGCCCGGGCCTTCCTCCAGCACGGTGTAGCTGCCCCAGGGCCGGTTGACCGTGCGATGCAGGCGATAGGCTTCGTGGTTGCGATCCTTGAGCTGCCTGGCCACCTGGCGCACGTCCTGGGCGCGGTCGGCGTGGGCCACCAGGATGGCGTCGGCGGTTTCGACCACGATCAGGTTGTCGACACCCACCGTGGCGATCATCCGGCCTTCGCTCTGTACGAAGTTGCCGCGGCTGTCGATGAACAGGGCCTCGCCAGTGGCGCGGTTGTCCTGGGCATCGGCGTCGATCAGGGCGCTGATGGCGCACCAGGAACCGATATCGCTCCAGTCGAAGCCGGCCGGGATCACCGCGACCTTGTCCGAGATTTCCATCAGCGCGTAGTCGATGGAAATATCTGGCATATCGGCGAAATGCGCCGCCGACAACTCGTGCTGGACAATGCGTCCGGTTTCCACTGGCGTGCTGGCCGCCTGGCAGGCGCGGCCCAGCTCCAGCAGCGCGGGAGCGTGCTGCTGCAACTCGGCCAGCAGGGTCGCGACCGTGAAGCAGAACATCCCCGAGTTCCACAGGAACCGGCCGCTGTCGAGGTAACCCTGGGCGGTCAGCGGGTCAGGTTTCTCGACGAAGCGGCGAACCCGGGCGCCGCCACGTTCGTCCAGGCTATCGCCGGATTCGATGTAGCCAAAACCGGTTTCCGGCGCGGTCGGAGTGATGCCGAACGTCACCAGGTAACCGGCTTTGGCCAGTTGCACGGCGTGGGCGACAGCATTGCGAAAGGCCGCCTCGTCCTGGATCAGGTGGTCGGCGGGCATGACCACCAGGGTTGCCTGATCGCCGTGCCGTGCCTGCACGGCCAGCGCGGCGGCGGCAATCGCCGGTGCTGTATTGCGGCCCGAGGGTTCGAGGATGAAGTGGCCGTGGTGCTGTTCCAGCCTGGCGGCCTGGAAATGGTCCTTGCTTTGGAAAAAGTGCTCACGGTTGGTCACCGTGACGATCTCGCCGTTGCCGGCCAGCAGCCCGGCAGCACGACGGTAGGTCTTGCCCAGCAGGCTCTGGCCGTCGGGCAGGGTCATGAAGGGCTTGGGCTGCCCTTCGCGCGACACTGGCCATAAACGGGTGCCGGCGCCGCCGGAAACAATTACAGGAATCAACATGCCTTACTCCTTGGCAACACGTGTCATGTCCGCATCCACCATCATGTGGATCAGGTCCTGCAGATCGGTTTTGGGCCGCCAGCCAAGGAGCTTTTGAGCTTTGGCCGGGTTGCCCAGCAGCACGTCGACCTCCGCCGGGCGCAAGAACGCCGGGTCGATCTTCACGTAGTCACGGTAGTTCAGGCCGACGTGTTCGAAGGCGATCTGGCACATCTCGCGCACGGTGGTGGTGACGCCGGTGGCCACCACGTAATCGTCGGCCTTGCCCTGTTGCAGCATCAGCCACATGGCTTCGACATAGTCGCCGGCGAATCCCCAGTCGCGCTTGGCGTCGATGTTGCCCAGGCGCAGCTCCTGCTGCTTGCCCTGTTTGATCCGCGCGGCGGCGTCGGTGACTTTGCGGGTCACGAACTCGATGCCGCGCAGGGGCGATTCGTGGTTGAACAGGATGCCGCTGCTGGCGTGCAGGCCGAAGCTCTCGCGGTAGTTCACGGTGATCCAGTGCCCGTAGAGCTTGGCCACGCCGTAGGGGCTGCGTGGGTAGAACGGGGTATTTTCGTCCTGCTGCTCGGCCTGGATCAGGCCGAACATTTCGCTGGTGGACGCCTGGTAAAAGCGGGTGTGCGGGCTGAACTGGCGGATCGCCTCGAGCAGGTGGGTCACGCCCAGCCCGTCGACGATACCGGTGGTCACCGGCTGGTCCCAGGAGGCGGCGACAAAGCTTTGCGCCGCCAGGTTGTAGAGTTCGTCGGGCGCCGCCTTGATCACCGCCCGTTGCACGGAGCAGGCGTCGGCCATGTCGCCATCCAGATAGCGGATCTCGCCCTCGATGCCCATCTCACGCAAGCGCCAGCGCGAGTCGCTGCTGCGTCGCGCCACCAGTCCGTGAACCTGATAGCCCTTGTCCAGCAGCAACTTGGCCAGATAGGCGCCGTCCTGCCCCGTGATCCCTGTGATCAGTGCACTTTTTGTCATTCTTGTAGTACCCGTGACTCCCAGTCGGACAGGATCGCCCGCGGGGATTGTTGTATAGGTGTTTCAGGCGCCCATTCGCTGTACAGCCGCTCGCCATGGCCACCATGGGCGCGACGCAATGCTGTCCACCATTGACGGGCAGGGGACTGGAGCGTGGTGGTGGAGGCCGGGGCAAGCGGGGTCAGAGGCTCGAGCAGAGGGCGGATGTTGTTGCGCTGGCCAGTCAGGTGGATCGCCGGGTCGGGTGATCGGGGTAACAGGCGCTGGAAGTTTTGGTGGGCGCTCGGGCCATGGGAGGAGGCAGGCAGCGACCTCCGGCCTGAGCCGATGCTGCTCAAGCGGGATTGGGTGTGACGACCCATGAATCCATTCAGGCCCGTTACAAACAGACGCTTCTTCAAGCGGCAGTCCCCTCATCACGAACTTGCGCGAAATCCCGAGTTTAAAGGCGGGAAAATTCAGGAACTTCCGAAAAGTATCGAAAATGGCCTGCCACGCGAAGTTATTGTTGTAGTTATTTGGCAGTCAATCTGTGCCAATTGCGCGGCAATTTCAATAAGTCCTATCGTGACCGGTAAGTTCTCCTTTTTGAGCATAGGAAAAATCTCTCCGGTAGGTTCCCGAACATTCGATGGATGTGTTTAGAATGCCCTTCGTCTCGACCCAAACGATCAGAGGCAGCTGTCTTTAGCCGCTGGAAACTGACCAATAGAACAAGAACGTAGACGGGCATGAGAACGATGGATGCACGCCCGCAACACAGGCGTGGCGCCATGGCTCTACCGTCATTGTGTGAAGGTGCCAGGACGGCGGCTTCATCGTGAGATGCCATGAATTTCATTCTTTATTCGGATGTTAACGACGGCTCCATCAGCCAGAGCCTCGGGCGTCCGGAATACAGCTATTACTTCGTGCTCAAGGCCTATCGCCCGGTGTTGGAAAGCCTTGGGCGCGTGCATGTGGTGCAGACGCCGGCCGAGGTCGACCGGCTGTATCACGAGCTGCGGCTCAAGGGCGAAGACTGCCTGTTTCTTTCGTTCACCCCACCCCAGAAAACCCCGGTCGACCTGGACTGTCCGACCCTGTGTGTGGTGGCCTGGGAGTTCGACTCGATCCCCCACGAATACTGGGATGACGACCCGCATCAGGACTGGAGCCGCACCCTTGGCCGCCATGGCCGGGTGATCACCCTGTCCAGCCATACGGCCCGTGCGGTGCGTCGGGTGCTGGGTGAGCATTTTCCGGTGCTGGTGCTGCCTACCCCGTTGTGGGAGCGCTTCGACGGCGTCCGCGGGCAATACCCCAATGTGCCGGTCAACGCCGGTACCACCCTGCAGATCAAGGGCTGCATCATCGACAGCCGGGCCCTGGGGCTTTCCGCCGACGGTCTGATCGCGCCGGTGCTGGATGAGGCGCCGCCGTCTCCCGCTCCCGTCGAGGTCGAAATCGTCGAAGCCCCAGCGCTGACCGTCAGGCGCCGGCTGTTCATCGCCAAGCACTATCTGCGCGAATGGTATCGAGCGCTGGCCGGCGGCGAATGGCGCCGGCCGCTGTTCATCAGCAAGCACTATGTTCGCGAATGCTACCGCGAGGGGTTGCGCGACCGGGTTCCCGAGCGCCTGCGGGCGCTGATGGCGAAATCGAGACCGGAGCACGCGGCAGCGTTGCCTGTGGTCCTGCCGGCACCCGCGCCTGAGCTGGAACACCCCCAGGCCGTCCTCCCGGCCACCGACCAGCAGGTGGAGTTCCAGGTCGATGGCGTGGTCTATGTCAGCGTGTTCAACCCCGACGACGGCCGCAAGAACTGGCATCAACTGATTACCGCGTTCTGCTGGGCGATGCGCGACACCGAAGACGCCACCCTGGTGTTGAAGATGACCCAGAACGACCTGTCGTCCTATTACGTCGAAATGCTGACCCTGCTGTCGCAGCTGTCACCGTTCAGCTGCCGGGTGGTGGCCATGCACGGCTATCTGGACGACGAGCAGTTCGCAAGGCTGTACGGCGCGGCCAGTTTCTACGTCAACGCCTCGCGGTGCGAAGGCCTGTGCCTGCCGCTGATGGAATTCATGGCCTGCGGCAAGCCGGTGATCGCGCCGCTGCACACGGCCATGCTCGATTACATCGACGAGGACGTGGCCTTCATCGTCAAGTCCAGCCAGGAGCCGGCGATCTGGCCGCAGGACTCGCGCATCCTGTTCCGCACCCTGCGTCACCGCCCGGATTGGGGCTCGTTGAAAACCGCCTACCAGGACAGTTACCGCATGGCCAAGGAAAACCCCGCGGGGTACCAGTCGATGTCCCTGGCCGCGGCCCGGCGCATGCAGGAGTACAGCAGCTTCGCCAGCGTCCAGGGGCGCCTGCGGGAGTTCTTCGCCCTGACCCCGCTGACCGAGGCCGGTGGCGCATCCTCCCTGGCCGTGGCGGGTAACGCCTGATGCTGATCCTCATCCATTCGGAAACCAACAAGAGCAACATCCAGCAGAACCTCGGCCGTCCCGAATACAGCTACTACTTCGTGCTCAAGGAGTTCCGGCCGGTACTGGAACGCCTGGGCCAGGTGCTGGAGGTCAGCAACCCCGACGAGCTGGTGGACCGCCTGTATTTCGACTGCCAGAGCCGCGGCGAGGCGTGCATCTTCCTGTCGTTCTCGCCGCCCCATCGCACGTCCAACCATTACGCCTGCCCGACCATCCCGGTGTTCGCCTGGGAGTTCAGCACCATTCCCACCGAAAGCTGGCAGGGCGAGCCGCGCCATGACTGGCGGCTGGTCCTGGGCACCGCGGGCGCGGCGATCACCCACTCCAGCTTTACCGTGCGAGCGGTGCGCGAGGTGATGGGCGAGGACTACCCGATCTGCGCGATCCCGGCCCCGGTCTGGGATCGCTTCGCCCGCCGTGGCGAGCAACTGGGCAAGCAGCCACGGGCGTCCCGTGTGACCCTCAACCTGCACGGACTGTTGCTCGACAGCCGCACCCTGGACCTGAATGCCTATGGCCCGAGCCCGCTGCGCGAAGGCTCGCCAGTACTGCTCAATGCCCCGGCCCGCGATTGCCAACTGCTGCTCGACGGGGTGGTCTACACCTCGGTGTTCAACCCCTACGACGGGCGCAAGAACTGGCAGGACATGATCAGTGCGTTCTGCACCACCTTTCGCGACTGTGCCGACGCCACCCTGGTGCTGAAACTGACCCACCACGATATCGGCAACGCGCTGGCCGACATGCTGCACCACCTCTACAAGAACCAGTCCTATCAGTGCCGGATCGTGCTGATCCACGGCTTTTTGTCCGACCCGGACTACGAACGGCTGGTGGAGGCCACCCGCTATGTGGTCAATTCCTCGTTCGGCGAAGGGCAGTGCCTGCCGCTGATGGAGTTCATGTCCTGCGGCAAGCCGGCGGTGGCGCCGTGCAACACCGCGATGGCCGACTACATCGACCACGACAACACCTTCATCGTCGATTCCACCGACGAACTGACCGCCTGGCCCCACGATCCGCGGGCGGCCTATCGGACCTTGCGCTACATCACCAACTGGGATTCGTTGTGCTCGGCCTATCGCGCCAGCTACGACGTCGCCCTGCAGGACCCCAAGCGTTATGCGCGCATGTCGAGCCATGCGGTCGAAAGCCTGCGACGCTTCTGTAGCCAGGCCACGGCCGAACAGCGCCTGGGCGAGTTCTTCCAACAAGTGCTGGAGCGGCGCAAGGCGTCTGCCGCCCCCGGGCTTCCCGCGTGATGCGGGCGTTTCTGCGGCGTTTGCGCAGGGGCGCGCCGTTGCCTGCGCCGCTGCTGGCCGAAGCGCCCAGGCCCGCGGTTTCTCCCCGCGATTGCGGCTTGCGCGACGCCATGCTCGATGGCTGGTTCCGTTCCGAAACCGGCGAGCTGCTCAAGGGCTTTGCCATCAGCGCCGAAGACACCCTGCTCGATGTCGGCTGCGGCGAGGGCGTGGCGACGCTGTTCGCCATGCGCCAGGGCGCTTCGGTGATTTTCACCGACAGCGAGTTCGACAAGGTGCGCGACCTGGCCCGGCAAGTCGCCGAGCAATCGGACGTGCCCGCCCTGGGGCTGGTCAGCAACAGCCTGCCGTTGCCGCTGGCCCAGGGCTGCGCCAGCAAAGTGGTGTGCATGGAGGTGCTGGAGCACATCGAACAGCCCGCGCCGTTTCTCGCCGAGCTGGTGCGCATGGGCCGCCCCGGCGCGCAGTACCTGATCAGCGTTCCGGACCCGGTGGGCGAGCATTTGCAGAAGGGCATCGCGCCGCCCGGCTACTACCGCGCGCCGAACCATGTGCAGGTATTTTCCCGCGAAGGCTTTGGCCAGTTGATCGAGGACGCCGGGCTGGTCATCGAACATCGGCAGGCCACGGGCTTTTTCTGGGTCATGGGCATGATCTTTTTCTGGGCCAGCGAACGGGCCGCCGGACGCGAGCCGCCGGGCGCCGTGCGCGACCGCATCCAGGCGCCGTACCCGGCGCTGATGGAAGGCTGGGCGCGGACCTGGGAGGAGCTGCTGGCGCAACCCGACGGGCTGGCGATCAAGCAGGTGCTCGATGGTTTCATGCCGAAAAGCCAGGTCATCATCGCCCGCAAGCCGCTGCCCGGCGCCGTGGCTGAGCCGTCTTGAACGACAAGCGGATCATGGACATCGAGCTGCTGCGGGGCATCGCGGTGCTGGGCGTGGTGTTCCATCATCTGCAAGGCAATCTGTTTCCAGGCGGGCTCGCCTGGTTGGGCAGCGTCGCCGCCTACGGCCAGTTCTGGTGGGGCGTGGACCTGTTCTTCGTCATCTCCGGTTTTGTCATCGCCCGCAGCCTGGTCCCGCAGCTGCGCGCCTGCACCAGCGCCGCGCAGTGCTGGCAACGGACCCGCGACTTCTGGATTCGCCGCGCCTTCCGCCTGCTGCCCTCGGCCTGGTTGTGGCTGCTGCTGATGTTGCTGGCGAGCCTGTTCCTCAATCGTTCGGGAGCCTTCGGCAGCCTGTACGCCAACCTCTGGGCCACGGTTGCCGGCCTGCTGCAGTTCGCCAATTTCCGTTTCGCCGACAGCTTCTTCCACTACGAATACGGTGCCAGTTTCGTCTACTGGAGCCTCTCGCTGGAGGAGCAGTTCTACCTGTTGCTGCCGCTACTGGTGCTGTTGTGTCGCAGGTACCTGGTCTGGGTGTTGCTGGCGCTGGTGGTCGTGCAACTGGTGAGTTTGCGTTCGGTGCTGTTGATGTTCATCCGCACCGACGCCATGGCCCTGGGCGTGCTGTTGGCGCTGTGGACAGCCCGATCCAGCTACCGGCACTGGGAACCGAAGTGGCTGGGTCGGCATCCGGGGCTCGGCCCGTTGCTGCTGATCCTGTGTGGCCTGGGCCTGGGCTGGCTGGCCACCGATGGGTTCAATGTCACCCACTATCGGGTCGGCGCCCTGGCGGTGCTCTGCGCGCTGTTGGTGTGGATCGCTTCCTACAACCGCGACTACCTGCTGCCCCGCGGCCCGCTGAAAAGCCTGCTGGCCTGGGTCGGCAGTCGTTCCTACGGGATCTACCTGATCCATATCCCGGTGTTTCTGCTGGTCCGCGAAGCCTGGTTCCGCCTGGCGCCCCTGGGCACGGCCGGGCTGAACGAGCAGCCGCTGCTGGCGCTGGCCTGCGCCCTGGGCTTGCTGCTGTTGCTGAGCGAACTCAACTACCGTGTCATCGAGTTGCCCCTGCGCAATCGGGGCGCTGAGCTGGTGCAACGCCTGGGCACATCCCGTTCTCCCGTTCCTTCCACTGGAGTCACTTCATGCTGAGCCTTCTGAAAAAACTCACGGCGAGCGCTCCTGCGGCCGTGACGCCCGACGCACCGCCGCCGGCCAAGGTCGATCCGTACATGCTGGGCCTGCAGGACGCCATGCTCAGCGGCTGGTTCAACCAGGAAAACGGCGAGCTGTTCACCGGCTTTCCGGTGACGGCCGAGGACACCCTGCTGGACGTTGGCTGTGGTGACGGCGGCAACGTGCATTACTGCGCGATGCGCGGGGCGAAGATCATCATTGCCGACATCGACGCGGCCAAGGTCGAGGCGACGCGCCAGCGTCTGAGCGATACGCCGGCCCGCGGTGTGGAATGCCATGTCACCGACTGCAATCCACTGCCGATTGCCGACGGCACCGCCAGTCGCGTGGTGTCCACCGAGGTCATCGAGCATGTGGACGATCCGGCGCAGTTTCTCTGCGAACTGGTGCGAGTCGGCCAGCCGGGCGCGCTGTACCTGCTGAGCGTGCCGCACCCGAGCTCCGAGGACCTGCAAAAGGACATCGCCGCGCCGGAGTATTTCCAGAAGCCCAACCATATCCGCATCATCAGCGAAGAGCAGTTCAAGCAGATGGTCGGCGACGCCGGGCTGGAGGTGCTGAGCCATAGCCAGTACGGCTTCTACTGGTCGATGTGGATGCTGCTGTTCTGGGAAGCCAAGGTCGAATTCAGCAACCCCGACCACCCGTTGCTCGACCAATGGGCGAACACCTGGCAGACCATCCTCAACTCGCCGCGCGGGGTGCAGATCAAGCACGCGCTGGACGCCGTGGTCGCCAAGAGCCAGGTCATCATTGCCCGCAAGCCGGCCTGAACCGGCCCCTGTAGCCGCTGCCGCAGGCTGCGCAAGGCCGTAGGCCTTCGGCGATCTTGCGACCCTGCGCGCCCTTCGGTCGCGATCGTCCGAACGCGGCCCGAGCCTGCGGCAGCAGCTACAGGGTCTGCTTCAGGCCTGTTGCACGAAAGTCAGGCGCACGGCGAAGCCGATCAGCAGGCTGCCGAACAGCCATTGCTGGACCCGCTGGGCGGCGCGGTTGTGCGCCAGCCAGCGGCCGATCCAGGCGCCGGCCAGGGCGTAGGCGCTGTCGAACAGCAACCCCACCAATACCAGCAGCAAACCGAGGCTGGCGAACTGCGCGGCCACGGGGCCGGCCTGCGGGTCGATGAACTGGGGCAGCAGCACCGAGCAGAACAGCAGCGCCTTGGGGTTGAGCAGGTTGGTCAGCAGGCCGCGGCGGATCGCTTCGCGCCAGCGTAGGGCGCTCGCGGCCTCGCCATCCTGCAGGCTGGGCAGCAGGTTGGCCCGCAGGCATTGCACGCCGAGCCACAACAGGTAGGCGGCCCCGCCCAGGCGCACCACCTCGAAGGTCCAGGGCGCGGCCTTGAACAGGGCGGCCAGGCCCAATGCCGCCAGCGCCACATGACAGCCCCGGGCAATCGCCAGGCCCACCGCGGTGGCCAGCGCCAGGCCCTTGCCCTGGCGGGCGCCGGTTTGCAGCAGGAGGATCATGTCGGGGCCGGGCAGCAGATAGACCACCGCCAATGCCAGGAAAAACATCCACAGTTGCGCCACCTTGCCACTCCCTTTCGTTGTCGATTCGGTAGGTAGAGTCTAGGGCCGAAGGGCTGGGCAGGTGCTTGCGTAGTCAGCCAGCAAGGAGGTGGAAATGGGCATAATCTTCCACCTGGACATGGAGTGACTATCGGAAAATGCCAAAAATGAAACTGGACGCCTACGACCGCAAGATTCTCGCCGCCCTGCAGCGCGACGGCCGCCTGAGCAACGTGCAACTGGCGGAGGAGATCGGCCTGTCTCCTTCGCCCTGCCTGCGCCGGGTACGGATGCTGGAAGAAGCCGGGGTGATTCGCGGCTACCAGGCCAACCTCGATCGCGATGAAGTGGGCCTGGGGCTGACGGTGTTCGTCGGGGTCAAGGTCGAGCGGCACACCGACGAGCATTCCGAAGCCTTCCACAAGGCGGTGACGGCGCTGCCTGAGGTGCTTTCGGCGTTCCTGGTGTCTGGCGAGTCGGACTTCCTGCTGCAGGTGGTGGTGCCGGACCTGCGCGCCTACGACCGTTTTCTCACCGGCAGCCTGCTGAAACTGCCGGGCGTCAGCGATATCCGCAGCAACTTCGCGATCCACACGGTGAAAACCCCAGGCGCGCTGCCGCTGGGGCATTTACCGGCCTGACGCGATCATCTGTAGCCGCTGCCGAAGGCTCGGACCGCGTTCGGACGATAAGGCCGAAGGCCTTCGGCGATCTTGAGAGCTTGCGCGCCCTTCGGTCGCGATCGCAGCCTGCGGCAGCGGCTACAGGGGCGGGACCGGGCTCTACATCTGCGTCGCCATTCCCTCGACATCCATCGCTGCCTGGCGCAACGCCTCGGAGCGGGTCGGGTGTGGGTGGCAGGTCAGGGCGATGTCTTCGGCCGAGGCGGAAAACTCCATGGCCACGCAGTATTCACCGATCATTTCGCTGACGCTCGGTCCTACTAAATGCACGCCGAGGATTTCATCGGTCTGCGCGTCCGCCAGGACCTTGGCGAAACCTTCGGTCTCGTGGTTGATCTTGGCCCGGCTGTTGGCCGTGAAAGGGAACTTGCCGGCCTTGTAGGCCCGGCCCTCGGCCTTGAGCTGCTCTTCGGTCTTGCCGACGCTGGCCAGCTCCGGCTTGGTGTAGATCACACTGGGGATCAGGTTGTAGTTCACTTCGCCGGCCTTGCCGACGATCTGCTCGATGCAGGCCATGGCCTCGTCCTCGGCCTTGTGGGCCAGCATCGGCCCGGACGTGACGTCGCCAATCACCCACACGCCGGGAGCCTCGGTGCGGTGCTGGCGGTTGGCGAGCATGCCGCGCGGGTCGGTGCTCAGGCCGACGTTCTCCAACCCCAGGCCCTGGGTATAAGGCCGGCGCCCGATGGCTACCAGCACATAGTCGGCTTCCAGCAGCTCCGCGGTGCCGCCCGCTGCCGGCTCGATACTCAACTGCACGCCATTGGCCGAGGTGCTGGCGCTGCTGACCTTGGTGCCGAGCCTGAAGGCGATCCCCTGCTTGGCCAGGGCCCGTTGCAGGGTCTTGCCGGCCTCGCCATCGACCCCGGGGCAGATGCGGTCCAGGTACTCGACCACCGTCACCTGGGCCCCCAGGCGCCGCCAGACCGAACCCAGCTCCAGGCCGATCACCCCGGCGCCGATCACCACCAGGTGCCGGGGCACTTCGCCGAGAGACAGCGCGCCGGTGGAGTCGAGGATGCGTCGGTTGTCGATCTCCACCCCGGGCAGTGGCGTCGGCTCGGAGCCGGTGGCGATCACGATGTCCCTGGCCTGCAACCGGGTCTTGCCGCCGGCGCTGTCGGTGACCGTGACCTGGCCGGGGCCGTCGATATGGCCCCAGCCCTTGATCCAGTCGACCTTGTTCTTGCGAAACAGGAACTCGATGCCCTTGGTCAGGCCGGCCACGCTGTCGTTCTTCTGCTTCATCATCTGGGCGAGGTTGAGGCTGGGCTGGACCTCGATGCCCAGTTCGGCGAATTCCTTGCCCATGGCCGCGTCGTATAGCTCCGAGGCGTGCAGCAAAGCCTTGGACGGCATGCAGCCGACGTTCAGGCAGGTGCCGCCGAGGGTGGCGCGACCTTCGACGCAGGCGGCCTTGAGGCCCAGCTGGCCGGCGCGAATGGCGGCGTTGTAGCCACCGGGACCCCCACCGAGGATGACGACGTCGTAGCTGCTCATGGCTGTTCTCCTGCGATCGCAAAGAAGAGTTTAAAGGTAGTCGAGCAAAAAATTATGACCGTAATATGGGCGTGCGAAGGGCGGGCGGTCAAGGAGAGGAATTCATATTTGCTGTAGGCGCGGCCGGTTGATGCTTGATTGCTCGCGATGCGGCCAATGCGGTTTAGCGACAAGACCGTATTGGCTGCATCGTGAGCAAGCTTCGCTCCTACAGAAGAAGGGTGTGGGTGTTCAGGTCCACCAGTAGCGCACGAGGTGGAAGAAGATCGGCGCGGCGAAACACACCGAGTCCAGGCGGTCGAGCATGCCGCCGTGGCCTTCGATCATGTGGCCCCAGTCCTTCACCCCGCGGTCGCGCTTGATCGCCGACATGACGATGCCGCCGGCGAAGCCCAGCAGGTTGATCAGCAGGGCGATCAGGAACGACTGCCAGATAGTGAACGGGGTGATCCACCACAGCGCGCCGCCGATCAGCGAGGCCAGGAGGATGCCGCCGACAAAACCTTCCACGGTCTTGGATGGCGACAGCCGCGGGGCGATCTTGCGTTTGCCGAAGAGTTTTCCACAGACGTACTGCAACACGTCCGACATCTGCACCACGATCACCAGGTAAGCGATCAGCAGCAGGTTGCGCCCTTCGTAGCCGGCGATATCCAGGGTCAGCAGCGCCGGCACGAACGACACGCAGAACACCGCGATCATCAGCCCCCACTGGACCTTGGAGGCACGTTCCAGGAAGTGCGTGCTGTCGCCGCCCAGGGACGCGAGGATCGGCAGCAGCAGGAACACATAGACCGGGATGAAGATCGAGAACAGCCCGTACCAGTCGAAGTAGATCAGCAGGTATTGCACCGGCAGGGCCAGGTAGAACGCCGCCACCAGCGCCGGGTAGTCGCTGCGTCGGGTCGGCATCAGGGTCAGGAACTCGCGCAGGGCGTAGAAGGACACCGCGTAGAACAGCAGGATCACCGCGCTGGTGCCGAGCCAGAAGGCGATGCCGATCACCAGCACCATCACCCACCAGGCGTTGATGCGCGCATTGAGGTTATCGATCACCGAGCTCGGCGCGCCACGGCTGCGCAGCTTGAGCAGAAAACCGATCAGCGAGGCCAGCACCAGTACCGCGCCGATCCCGCCGAACAACATCAGGGTTTGCCTATCCATCTCAAGAATGCTCCGGGGCCATGGCCAGCAGCGCTGCGCGGCTGCGTTCGAGGAAGTGCTCTTTGCTTTCGCCGTCCTCGAGGGACAGCGGCGCGCCGAAGCTGGTGGTACATAACAGCGGCAGGGGCAGGAAACGGCCCTTGGGCATCACACGGTTGAGGTTGGCGATCCACACCGGGATCACCTGGGCCTGTGGGTAACTTTTCGCCAGATGGTAGAGGCCGCTCTTGAACGGCAGCAGGCCTTCCTCCTCCAGGTTGCGCGTGCCTTCGGGGAAGATGATCAGCGAATCGCCGTTGGCCAGGGCGTCGAGCATCGGCTGCAAGGGGTTATCCACAGGCTCCTTGCGCTCGCGGTCGATCAGCACGCCGTTGAACACGCGGTTGATGATGTAGCGGCGCAGGGGGCGGGTCTGCCAGTAATCGGCGCCGGCCACCGGCCGCGTCACCTTGCGCAGCGCGGGCGGAAGCGAGGCCCAGAGCAGCACGAAGTCGCCGTGGCTGCTGTGGTTGGCGAAGTAGATGCGTTGCACCGCCTGCGGCCCGCAGCCGAGCCACAGGCTGCGCGCCCCGGTGATGGTACGGGCGGCGGAGGTGATGAGGGTGGCGACCAGGGGTTCGAGCATGAGAATTCCTTATCCGGCGACGGCCAGCCAGGGGCTGGCCAGGATGAAGCCCAGTGTCAGCAGTACTTGCGCCGCCAGCAGCCAGGCCTGGCGACGCAACAGGTTGAGGGCGCCGTGGCTGCGTTGTTGCCACGGGCGGCCGCCGGCGTTCGCCGGTTGCAGGTTGAGGGCGCTCAGCGCCTGGTCCAGGGCGGCGCTGCGCTCGGCCAGCGGCAGCGGGCTGTCCGCCACTCGCTGGAACAGCTCGGCATCGAAGGCCACCCGCAGCGCCCAGTACTTTTGCAGCAAGCCCAGCACCAGCAGGGCAACACTCAGGACGATGGCCCAGGGAGCGGACACGCCGAGCAACCACTGACCGAAGCCGAGCAGGGCGCCGAGCAGGCTCAGGCCTGTGGATAACAGGTCCAGCGAATGCCCGCGGCGCAACAGGCTGGCCACCGCATGCAGTTCCATATCAGTGGCCATGGGCGCTCCCCTGGGCTGTGGATAAAGGCTCCAGGGCCTTGCGGTGTGCGGGTTGCAGGACGATCTGCGGGCGTGCGCGGCGGATCTGCACGATGGCCGCATCGACGCTGGCGGCGCGGCCTGTGTACAACAGCCACGCGGCCACGGCGGTGGCGCTGCGCGAATAACCCAGGGCGCAGCAGACCAGCAACGGCGCGTGCTCGCGCAGGCTTTCGATGGCTTGCGCGGCCTCGCGGCATTGCTCGGTGGTGGGCGCGGTCAGGTCGAGCACCGGCACGCAGCGATAGGCCAGGTGGCGACCGTCCATGGACAGTTCGGCGCACAGGTCGAGCACCGCGCTGAACGGGCTGTCCTGCAGCTCGCCCGGGGTCGGGATACGCCCCAGCCAGACGTTATCCACAACCTCGTCGGGCTGTGGATGCTGGCGTGTCCACAGCCGGGAATTGATCCAGGCCGCCGCCAGATAAGGCGCCAGCAGCCAGCGCGTGGCGTTGCCCAGGCGGCCGTCCGCGCCCTTCTGGAAACCCTTGGCGTCGAACAGCCCATAGTTCAACGCCACCAGCAGCAGGGCCACCGCCGGCCATAGCAGCCACAGCCAGGCCCCGCCGCAGATGAAGGCCGGGATGGCGAGCGCCACGGCGCCGAGGGCGTAGCGCAACGCCAGGCGCCAGCGCTGGCGGTCGCGGGCCAGGCGCAGGTTGTGCAGCATCCCTGGGCGGTCCAGCGGCCACAGCCAGACGCACAGCCAACCGGCCAGGGCGCCTGTGGGCACGTCGATAAAGTGGTGTTGATAAGTGGTCAGCACCGACACGCCGATCAGCGCGAACCAGCCGTGCACCAGCCAGCGCCAGGCGCCCTGGACATGCCGCGCGTAGCAGACCCACAGCACCACCAGCAGCGCGATGTGCAGTGACGGCGCCTGATTGAACGGCTTGTCGAAGCCGGCCAGCACGTCGAACAGCCAGCCGAACAGGCCATCCAGTTCCGGGCGCTGGAAGGTGAAACGCAGCGGCCAGAGCAGGAAGCAACTGACGGCGATGGCTTGCGCGGTCAGCAGCCGCAGGGCGTGGCGCTTGAGCTCTTCGCGGCTGGTGGGCAACAGCAGGGAAAAGCCGTACAGCAGGTCGATCGACCAGTAGGGCACGATGCTCCAGGCCCAGAACGGCATCTGCCGCTCCCAGTCGAACACCAGGCTGCCGACCTCGGCGCGTTGCGCGGTGACCCAGGTGGCGAAGCCGTAGGTGCCGAAAAACAGTGGCGCCAGCAGCAACAGCCAGAGCACCGCGGGTTTCAGCAGGCCGGGCTCGCGGGTGTATGTCGCGGCGACCGTCATCATTGCACCCGCTGCGCCAGCGACACGCTGAAAATGCCCCACTGATCGACGCGCAGGGTGATCCGGCGGAACCCCGCGGCTTCCACCAGTTGGTCCATCTCGGCCTGGGTCCGGCGACGCATGACCCAGGCCTGGCCCGCGCGGTGGCTGGTCAGGGCGCGAGCGATCAGCTCCAGCTGCGGGTGCCACGGTTGCCCGGTGTAGACCAGGTAACCGCCAGGCTCCACGGCGGCGGCCAGGCCCGCCAGGGAATCGCTGACCATCTGGTTGTCGGCGAACAGCTCGTACAGGCCGGAGACCACCGCCAGCGTCGGTTTGGGCGCCAGGGCCGCGAGGTCGTCGCGGTCGAAGGCGTCGGCTTTGACGAAGCGGGCAATCTCGCCCAGGCCTTTCTCGGCGATCAACGCGCTGCCGTCGCGCACGTTGATGTCGCTGTAGTCGCGCAGCAGGATCGACTCCGGCAGCGGGCTGACCCCCTGCAAGGCTTCGAGAATGTAGCGCCCGTGGCCGGCGGCGATGTCGACGATGCGCACTTCGCGCTGCTCGGCGCGCAGTTTTTCCATGGCCAGGCGCAGCAGTTCTTCCACATGCAGCTTGCGTTGGCGAATACCGCGCCAGCCGATGGAGTCCAGGTAGTTGCGGTCGATCATCCGGCCCAGGGCCGAGGTGCCGGTCGCTTGGTTGCGGTACACGTAGTCCAGGGTGCTGCCGGAGTCGAAACCGCTGTCGAAACCCAGCTTGACCCCGGCCGAGAGCTGGCTGCCCAGGCGCATGCTGGCGCGGGTCATGCGCCAGTACAGGTCACGCAGGGAGTTATGCGGCAGGGGCGCCGCCAGCGCCTCGGACTCGGCGCAGGTCAGGCCCAGGCGGTCGGCGTCGAGCAGGGCAGGGCGGTTCAGCGGTCGCGCGAAGTTCTGCAGGATGAAGCGCCGGGCGCTGGCGACGGCCGGGGCCCGGGCCTTCTCGCCGAGGGTGTCGTGGAAGAAGCCCGGCAGGATGTGTTTTTCCTTGTGCAGGCTGCCCAGGCGCTCGAAGAACTGCTCCTGGGGCCGGCGATGGACGACGAAGTCGGCGCCGGAGATCAGCAACTGGGTCGGCACCTGGATTGCCTGGGCATCGGCCACCACCCGTTCGGCGGCTTCGTACAGGCCGAGCAGCACGTTCACCGAGATCGCCTTGGTGATCAGCGGGTCGCTGTCATAGGAGGCCACGCGCGCCGGGTCGTGGCTGAGGAAGCGCGCCTTGACGTAGCTGTTGACGAAAAAGTTGCCGCGAAAACGCCGCATCAGCGCCAGGCCCGGGCGGGCGAAAGGCACGTAGAGCTTGACCTTGAACGCCGGCGACGCCAGCACCAGGGCGCGGATGCGCGGCGCGTAATCGTGGACCCAGGTGGCGGCAATTACCGCGCCGACGCTCTGGGCCACCACGGCCATGTGTTCTTCGTCGATGCCGTGGCTGGCCCGCAGGTGATCGCAGAAGGTCTGCACGTCGCGCACGCTGGTGGCGAAGCTCGGGCTGTCGCCCCGGGCGCCGGGCGATTGGCCGTGGCCGCGGGCATCCCAGGCGAAGAAATCGAAGGCCGGCAGGTCCAGTTCGTCCACCAGGTGGGCGATGCGCGCGGAGTGTTCATGACCACGGTGGAACAGCAGCACGGCCTGGCGCGGGGCGTCCGAGGGGGCGGCGGTGGCCGGCCAGTGGCGGTAGAACAGCTCGACGCCGTCGTGGGTGGTGAAGGTCTGGTGGAGAGCTTCGCGCATGGCAACTTCCTTATTCCGAGGGGGCGTTTTGCTGGACTTCTTGTCGTTGGGTGTCTTGCTGTTGTACGTCGAGCAGGCCCTGTCGGACCCGGTTGATCAAGGTGTAGACCAACAACGCGGCGACCAGCGCCAGCACGCCGTTGATCCAGGCGGCGCTCAGCCAGCCCAGGGCGATGCCGGTGGCCAGCACGCCGAGCACGAACGCCCGGTCGCTCTTGCCCATGGGCCCGTCGTAGCGGCGGGAGGCACCGATCATCGGCCCCAGCACGCCGGCGTATTCGCTGAACAGCGCCAGCAGCGTGACCAACAGGACCAGCGGCAGGCTGACGCCGGCAATCAGTGCGAAGGGCAGGATTAGCGCACTGTCGGCAATCACGTCGCACAATTCGTTGAGGTAGGCGCCCAGGCGCGATTGCTGGCCGAATTCCCGGGCCAGCATGCCGTCGATAGCGTTCAGCGCCATGCGCAGGATCATCCACAGCGGGATCAGGATAAACAGCCAGAGGTGGCTGGCGAAGCTGGCGATCAGGGCGCCCACCAGCACCGAAATCACTCCCGCCAGCACGGTGATCTGGTTGGCCGTGGTGCCATTGTCGTACAGGCGCTGGACCCATGGCCGCAGCAGGTTCTGGAAGCGCGGTTTGAGCTGGTAGATGGAGAGCATGGCTGGACGTTTCCTTGTCACAAATTGGGCCACGGATTATGGCCACAGATCTCGCGGGCTGGCATCAGCACAGCAGCGGTTTTCCCTGGGTTTGTGACGCGCCCATGGCAAATAAAGGCATAGGTAAGGGACAAAAATTTCACTACTATCGTTATATCGTAACGATTTGTGACAAATACAGCGGCCTGCCGGAGAGTTATCCACAGGCCGGAATGGGTTAACGACCAGCGTTGGGGTGCTATGCAAGTCGATCTTGAGACTGAAGGGGCGGGGGTCGAAGCCTTGCCGAGGTTTCAGCGGGCGGCCTTTCACGAACGCCGTCTGAAGCGTTGGGGCATCGGGCTGGCGGGGCTGGCCGGGGTGGGGCTGGTGTTGGCGTTTTTCGTCGGCCTGTTTGCCCCGCAATCCTTATGGCCGGCGTTGCTGGTCAATCTGGCCGCGGCCTTGCTGGTGCTGGTCGGCGGCCTGCAGGCGGCGGGCTGGGTCAGTGCCTGGCGCGCGGGTGCGTTACGGGCGCCGGAGGAGGCGCCGAGCCCGGAGCCGGTTGCGGATGAACCGCTATCCGACGACGGCTGGTACGAGCGGCTGCTGGAGGGCATCAGCCGGCGTTGGTCCAGTGTGTTGGCGCAGATCGGCGCGCCGACCTTGTGGCTGGGCGGTTGGGCCTTGCTGGTACTGTTGGTGATCGAGCAGACGTGGAACCTCAGCCTGCCCGTAGCGAGCCTGGGCCTGGCGGGCAATGTCGGCGCGGTGCTGGCGCTGTTGCTGGCCTTCGGTTTGCTGGTGTTCGAGCGCCAGCTGAGCCAGGAACACCCCGGCGAATGGCCGGAAGCCGCGGCGCTGGCGCAGTTGGCGCGAGTGGCGATCATCAGCCTGGTGTTGGCGGCGCTGTGCCTGTTGTTCAGCAGCGACACGGCGCTCTGGCCGGTGCGCCTGGGCGTGCTGATCGGCGTGTTGCCGGGGCTGGTGGCCCTGGAGTTCCTGCTGCGTGCGGTGCTTTCGCTGTTCAGCCCGCGTCGCGCGCAACTGGAGCCGCGCATGCTGGCCCACAGCGTGGTCGCCGATCTGCTGCGCTGGCCGCCGCAACCCTTGCTGGCCTTGCAGCACGAATTGCACAACCGCTTCGGCATCGACCTGCGGCAGATCTGGGCCTTCACTTATATGCGCCGCGCGTTCCTGCCGGTGCTGCTGGTGGTGCTCGGGGTGGGCTGGCTGCTCACTGGCCTGCATGAAGTGCCGTTGCAGGGGCGGGGCATCTACGAGCGTTTCGGCAAGCCGGTGGCGGTCTTTGGGCCGGGTTTTCACGCAGGGCTGCCTTGGCCGCTGGGCCGGGTGCTGAGTGTCGAGAACGGCGTGGTGCACGAGCTGGCCACCAGCGTCGGCGAAGTGCCCGGCGTGATCGAACCGGCCTCCGCCGAAGGGCCGCCACCGCTGGTGGCCAACCGCTTGTGGGACGCCAGCCATGTCAACGACAAGTCCCAGGTGATTGCCAGCGGCGCTGCCGACAAGCAGAGCTTCCAGATCGTCAATATGGACGTGCGCTTCGTCTATCGCATCGGCCTGAGCGATCAGGCGGCCCTGGCGGCGACTTACAACAGCGCCGACATCCCGATGCTGATCCGCAGCACCGCCAGCCGCATCCTGGTCCACGACTTCGCCTCGCGCACCCTCGACGGCCTGCTGGGCGAAGACCGTACCAACCTGGCCGAGGATATCGGCCGCGCGGTGCAGGCCGACCTGGAGAAACTCGACAGCGGGGTGGAGATTCTCGCCACCGTGGTCGAGGCCATTCACCCGCCGGCCGGCGCCGCCAATGCTTATCACGGCGTCCAGGCCGCGCAGATCGGCGCCCAGGCGCTGATCTCCCGCGAGCGCGGCGCGGCCAGCGAGCAGACCAACCAGGCACAGTTGCAGGCCAGCATCGCTCGCGATCAGGCCCAGGCCACGGCCCATGAAGTGCAGGCCACGGCGCAAGCGGCCGACCTGCGGTTCAGCGCCGAGCAAAAGGCCTATGCCAGCGCCGGCCAGGCATTCGTGCTGGAGCAGTATTTGAGCCAGCTGAGCCAGGGCCTGCGCAACGCCAAGTTGCTGGTGCTCGATCATCGCCTGGGTGGCGCCGACGCACCGACCCTCGACCTGCGTACATTCACTTTGCCGACCGAGCCTTCGGTACCGGGTAACACCGCTCAGCCAGGAGCCGTCCATTGAGCCAGTCCCATTCCCACGATCATCAGGATCACGCCGGCCACGATCACGGCCACGGCGGCCATCACCACGGACACCATCATCACCACCACGGCGCGCCGGAAGAGGCGGGGCCCTTTCCCTGGCGGCGCATGGCCTGGGCGCTGTTGCTGGTGTTGTTCGCCGTCGCCGCGGCGAGCCTGGTGCAAGTGCGCTCCGGCGAAGCCACGGTGATTACCCGTTTCGGCAACCCGGCGCGGGTGTTGCTGGAACCGGGCCTCGGCTGGCGCTGGCCGGCACCGTTCGAGGCGGCGATCCCGGTGGACCTGCGCCTGCGCACCACCTCCAGCGGTTTGCAGGATGTGGGTACCCGCGACGGTCTGCGCATCATCGTCCAGGCCTATGTGGCGTGGCAGGTGCAGGGCGATGCGGACAACGTGAAGCGCTTTATGCGCGCGGTGCAGAACCAGCCGGACGAAGCGGCGCGACAGATCCGCACCTTTGTCGGCTCGGCCCTGGAAACCACCGCCAGTAGTTTTGACCTGGCCAATCTGGTGAACACCGATGCCAGCAAGGTGCGCATCGCCGACTTCGAAGCCCAGTTGCGCAAACAGATCGAACAGCAGTTGCTGAGCACTTATGGCGTGCGTGTGCTGCAAGTTGGCGTCGAGCGCCTGACCCTGCCCTCCGTGACCTTGACCGCCACCGTCGACCGCATGCGCGCCGAGCGTGAAACCATCGCCACCGAACGCACGGCCATCGGCAAGCGCGAAGCGGCGCAAATCCGTTCCGCCGCCGAGCGCGATGCGCGCATCGTTCAGGCTGATGCCACGGTGAAAGCCGCGGACATCGAAGCGCAATCGCGGGTGCAGGCGGCGGAGATCTACGGCCGCGCCTATGCCGGATCGCCGCAGCTGTACAACCTGCTGCGTTCGCTGGACACCTTGGGCACGGTGGTGACCCCAGGCACCAAGCTGATTCTGCGCACCGATGCCGCGCCGTTCCGGGTGCTGGTGGACGGGCCACCGACGCTCGGCAATAAAGCCGCCGGGTCGCAACCATGAGTTTGGTTCCACGTGGAACACATGAACTGGGCAGCCCATGGATTCAGGCCGGTCGCCTGGCGTTTCTCGCCTTGTATGCGGTGACCGTGCTGGCAGCCCTGGCCTGGGCGTTTTCCAATGTGCGGCAGATCGATCCACAGAGCCGCGCGGTAGTCCTGCATTTTGGTGCCCTGAATCGCATCCAGAACGCCGGCTTGTTACTGGCCTGGCCGCAGCCGTTCGAACAGGTGGTGCTGTTGCCCGCCGCAGACCGGGTGATCGAACGCCGGGTGGAAAGCCTGCTGCGTTCCGATGCGGCCTTAAAGGGTGACAAGGTGGCCAGTTTCGCCGTACCGCTGAGCGATGCCCTGGCCGGCTCCGGTTATCTGCTGACCGGCGACGCCGGGGTGGTGCAACTGGATGTGCGGGTGTTCTACAAGGTCACCGAGCCTTATGCCTTTGTATTGCAGGGCGAGCATGTATTGCCGGCGCTGGATCGGCTGGTGACCCGCAGTGCCCTGGCCTTGACCGCCGCCCGCGATCTGGACACCATTTTGGTGGCGCGTCCGGAACTGATCGGGGCCGACAACCAAGCCGCCGAGCGCCGCGAACGGCTGCGCGGTGATCTGGTGCAAGGCATCAATCAGCGCCTGGCGGATCTGGCGGCGACCGGGCAGGGGATTGGCATCGAGGTGACTCGGGTCGACGTCCAGTCCAGTTTGCCGGGGCCCGCGGTCAGCGCCTTCAATGCGGTATTGACTGCCAGCCAGCAGGCCGACAAGGCGGTGGCCAATGCCCGCACCGAAGCCGAAAAACTCACGCAAACCGCCAACGAACAGGCCGACCGCACCTTGCAGGTGGCGCACGCCCAGGCCGGTGAGCGCCTGGCCAAGGCCCAGGCCGATACCGCGACCATCCAGGGCCTGGCCCAGGCGCAACGCAACGGCACCGACCCGGAAATGCTCTTGCGTATCTACCGTGAGCGCTTGCCGAAGATCCTTGGGCAGGCCGGCTCGGTGACCACGGTCAATCCCAAAGACGATTCCCGCCTGATCATTCAGGGAGCCCAACCATGACTGTTCACACCCATGCCGCCGCGCCGGCGAGCATGCTCACCTCTGCCGAACAACGCAGCGCCGCGCGTCAGCTGACCCTGGCCATGCTCGCGTTGGGGCTGCTCGGCCTGGGCCTGGTCTGGCGCTGGCTGGCCCCGGAGCAGACCGGCGTCAGCCAGTTACTGCTGGGGTTCGCCTCGTTGCTGGTGGCGCTGCCGGTGATGCGTTCGGCCTGGTACAGCCTGCGTTACCCGAGCCTGCATGGCATCACCGACCAATTGATCGCCCTGGCCATGCTCGGCGCCTGGGCCACCGGCGACCTGCTGACCGCGGCGCTGTTGCCGATCATCATGATCTTCGGCCACGTGCTGGAAGAGCGCAGCGTCATCGGCTCCCAGGAAGCCATTCATGCCCTGGGCCGCTTGACCCGCAGCCATGCGCGACGGGTGCAGGCCGACGGCAGCATTCTGGAAGTGGACAACGCCACGCTCAAGGCCGGCGATATCGTCGAAGTGCGCGCCGGCGACCGGGTACCCGCCGACGGCCTGGTACTTTCCGGGCAAGCCAGCCTCGACACCGCACCGATCACTGGCGAGTCAGTGCCGCTGGAGGCCGATGTCGGCATGCAGGTGTTCGGCGGGGCGATCAACCTCGACGGCCTGTTACGCCTGGAAGTGACCCGCACCGGCCACGAATCGACCCTGGGCAAGGTCATCGCGCTGATGCAAAGCGCCGAGCGTTCCAAGCCGCCGATCACCCGTTTGCTCGAACGTTACGCCGGCAGCTACATGGTGCTGGTGTTGCTGCTGGCGGCGGTGACCTGGTTCATCACCCACGATGCCCAGGCGATGCTCGCGGTGCTGGTGGCTGCCTGTCCCTGTGCCCTGGTGCTGTCCGCGCCGGCCACGGCGATTGCCGGGATCGCCGTGGCGGCGCGGCACGGCATCCTGATTCGCAGCTCGGCGTTCCTCGAGGAACTGGCGGACCTGACCTCGCTGGTGGTGGACAAGACCGGCACCCTGACCTTCGGCACCTTGCGCCTGCAGTCCATCGATAGCCCGCGGGAAGATCGCCAGGCTTTGCTGAACCTGGCGGCGAGCCTCGGTTCGGCCAGCAGCCACCCGGTCAGCCGCGCGCTGGCCGGCCTGGTGGCCCAGGAGCATTTCCTGGTGTTGTCGGATATTCGCGAGCGCCAGGGGCTGGGAGTGGTGGCGCAGACCGAACAGGGCGAGGCCGCCCTGGGGCGCCCCGAGCTGTTCGGCCAGCTCGGTATCGCCACTACGGCAGTGCCCGAACATGACGGTCCGATTGCCGGGCTGGCGCTGAACGGTGAGTTTCTCGCCTGGCTGTTGCTGGCCGACAGCGTCAAGCCGGAAGCGCGTTTTGCCCTCGACGAGCTGCGCGAACTGGGGCTGGGCCGCCAGCTGTTGCTGACCGGTGACCGCCAGAGCGTGGCCGCCAGCCTGGCGCGGGATGTCGGCATCGGCGATGTCGAAGCCCAGGCGCTGCCGGAAGACAAACTCAAGCGCGTGCTGGGGGAAATCGACAGCGGTTTCCGGCCGATGGTGGTGGGCGACGGGATCAACGATTCCCTGGCGCTCAAGGCCGGCGTGGTCGGTGTGGCCATGGGCGCGGGCGGGGCGGACATTGCCCTGGCGTCGGCCGATATCGTGTTGATCGGCAGCGACCTGCGGCGCCTCGGCACCTGTGTGCGCCTGAGTCGCCAGTGCCGCCAGACCCTGCAGGTCAATGTGATCATCGGCCTGGGCTGGACCCTGGCCATCGTCGCCTTTGCCGCGTTCGGCTGGCTTGGCGCGGCGGGGGCGATGATCGCGGCGCTGCTGCATAACCTCAGCACCTTGCTGGTGCTGGGCAATGCCGGGCGTTTGCTGCGTTTCCAGGAGCCGTTGTTGAAGCTGTAGGGGCGGGCTTGAAGAGTCGGGTGGAAAGCGCGGGTTTGAGCGTCTGGAGCTAGAATTAAACTAGGTCGAACTGTGCGCCCGCTTGGCGGTCATCTGTGAAGAGGGCCCAGCTTCCGGGACGGTCGGCTGGCTGTTCAGCAGGGATTGTGGCACTGCCGGCACTGATGAATTTCAGCTATCAGATCGATAGCCTGCTAATTTTTCAGTATGGTCTAACCTCACTCAGACGTCTGAAACAAGGGGGATTATCCATGCTCGCGCAACTTCCACCGGCCTTACAGAATCTGCAACTACCGCTACGCCTGCGACTCTGGGATGGCCACGAGTTCAACCTGGGGCCGGCGCCCAGCGTCACTATTGTGGTCAAGGACCCGCAACTGGTCACCCAGCTCGCCCATCCCACTCTCGACGCGCTGGGGGCGGCGTTCGTCGAGGGCAAACTTGAGCTGGAAGGCTCTATCAGCGAAGTCATCCGGGTTTGCGATGAACTGAGCCAGGCACTGCTGGACGGCGAGGAAGAAGCGCTGCCGGTACGTTCCCTGCACGACAAGGCCACCGATGCGGCCGCCATCTCCTACCACTACGACCTTTCCAACGACTTCTACCAGCTGTGGCTCGACAGCGACATGGCCTATTCCTGCGCCTATTTCGAGACCGGCAGTGAAAGCCTGGAACAGGCCCAACAGGCCAAGTTTCGCCACCTGTGCCGCAAGTTGCGCTTGCAGCCCGGCGAGTACCTGCTGGATGTCGGTTGCGGCTGGGGCGGGCTGGCGCGGTATGCGGCGCGAGAATTCGGGGTCAAGGTCTTCGGTATCACCCTGAGCAAGGAACAGCTGGCGCTGGCCAGGGAGCGGGTGGCCGCCGAAGGCTTGCAGGACCTGGTGGAACTGCAATTGCTGGACTACCGCGACCTGCCCCAGGACGGCCGTTTCGACAAGGTGGTGAGCGTCGGCATGTTCGAGCACGTGGGCCACGCCAACCTGGCGCAGTACTGCAAGACACTGTTCGGCGCGGTGCGCGAAGGCGGCCTGGTGATGAACCACGGGATCACCGCCAAGCACACCGATGGACGTCCCGTGGGCCGTGGAGCCGGCGACTTCATCGAGAAGTATGTGTTCCCCAATGGCGAGCTGCCGCACCTGGCGATGATCTCGGCCGAGATCAGCGAAGCGGGGCTGGAGATCGTCGACGTGGAAAGCCTGCGCCTGCATTACGCCCGCACCCTGGACCACTGGAGCGAGCGTCTGGAAGACAACCTGGAAGCCGCCTCCCGGCTGGTGCCGGAACAGGCCTTGCGCATCTGGCGCCTGTACCTGGCCGGCTGTGCCTATGCCTTCGCCCGCGGCTGGATCAACCTGCACCAGATTCTCGCGGTCAAGGCTCACGCTGATGGCAGCCATGAGCTGCCCTGGACTCGCGACGACCTGTATTACTCATGAAACACCGACGCTAAAGAATCGGTGAAATAAGCCGGGCGACCCGCATGCCAAGCTGTTGCAGGCGGTGGGTTTCCCGGCTTTCTTCTTTGGCGATTTCGCGGGAACGCTCGAAGTCGAGGTTGAGCATCTGTTCCACCTCCCTGGCGAAGGCTTCGTCCACGGTCAGCAACATCACCTCGAAATTCAGGCGGAACGAGCGGTTGTCCAGGTTGGCGCTGCCGATCGCGCTGATTTCGCTGTCGATCAGCACCACTTTCTGGTGCAGGAAACCGGGCTGGTAACGGAACACCCGCACCCCGGCGCGTACGGCTTCGAAGGCGTACAGGCTGGAGGCCGCGTAGACGATCCGGTGGTCCGCGCGCGACGGCAGGAGGATCCGCACATCCACCCCGCGCAGGGCGGCCAGGCGCAAGGCGGCGAACACGGCCTCGTCGGGGACGAAATAGGGGCTGGTGATCCACACCCGTTCGGTCGCCGCGTGGATGGCTTCGACGAAGAACAGCGAGCAGGTTTCATAAGGGTCCGCCGGGCCGCTGGCCAGCACCTGGCACAGCACGCCGTCGTCGGGGTAGGTGTCCGGCAGGATCAGCGGTGGCAATTGCCGCGAGGCCCAGAACCAGTCTTCGGCGAAGGATTCCTGCAGGCAGGCCACCACCGGACCGCTGACCGAAACATGGGTATCGCGCCAGGGCGCCAGAGGCGGTTTTTTCCCCAGGTATTCGTCGCCCACGTTATGCCCGCCGACAAACCCCAGCAGGCCATCCACCACCACTATCTTGCGGTGATTGCGAAAGTTGATCTGGAAGCGGTTGAGCCAGCCGCTGCGGGTGGCGAAGGCATGCACCTGGATGCCGGCATCGCGCAGGGGCTGCACATAGGCGTGGGGCAGGGAGTGGCTGCCGATGCGGTCGTAGAGCAGGTGGATCGCCACGCCTTCGCTAGCCTTTTTCAGCAGCAACTCTTGCAGGCGTCGGCCAAGATCGTCGTCGTGGATGATGAAGAACTGGATCAGCACCGCCGTGCGGGCGCGTTCGATGGCCGCGAAAATCGCGGCGAAGGTGGCATCGCCGTTGACCAGCAGTTGTACATGGTTGCTGGCCAGGCAGGGCATGCGCCCCAGCTTGGGCATGGCCCGCAGCGAGGTGTAGGCGGCGGAGGCGCGGGCGCTCAGGGCCTCCTCGATCCAGGGGCGCCAGTTCAGCTCGTTGATCGCCTTGCGCATCTCCAGGTTGGCCTGGCGCCGGGCCTTGATATAGGCATCGAAGGTGCTGCGGCCGAACACCAGATAAGGGATAAGGGTCAGGTACGGCATGAACAACAGCGACAGGGCCCAGGCGATGGAGCCTTGGGCGGTCCTGACGGTCAGCACGGCGTGGATGGCGGCGATCAGGCCGAGAAAGTGCAGCAGGGCAATCAGATAGCCAAAAATATGTGGGCCAAAATAATCCATGGGGACAGCCTTGCTCCTGAAGATTCAATGCTGGGGTCCGTATGAAAAGCGGAGCGCCGGGCGCCTTCGGCGCTATGTGCAAACAGGCGCGGCCTTGCTCGCCAACTCTTCGTTGCAGACCCTAACAGACCATGTTCGAGCATGATTGTCGCTAATTAATTCGCCATGCAACGCCGCTGCATTTTTGGCGTCTAACGGCCACTACTGTCTAGGAGTCATTCGATGAAGCTTCGTCTACTGGGTTTGGCCATGGCTGCCGTTGTCTCGCTTCCGCTGGCCGCGCAGGCCCAGATGCTGCAACCGGGCCTGTGGGAACTGACCACCAGCAACATGAAAGTCGATGACCAGAGCCTGCCGGACCTGTCGTTGATTCTCGGTCAGTTGCAACAACAGCTGACGCCCGAGCAACGGGCGCAGTTGGAGAAGCAGGGCGTGACCATGGGCGGCAAGGGCATCCGCGTGTGCCTGACGCCGGAGCAGGTGAAGTCCGACACCATCCCGTTGCAGGACCCGCAATCGGGTTGCCGCCAGGAGGTCACCGACCGCACCTCCAACCAGTGGAAATTCCGCTTCAGCTGCCCGAAAGCCCAGGGCTCGGGCGTGGCGAAATTCCTCAGCGATCGCGAGTTCACCACCAACGTCATCGGCACCTTCAATGCCACCGGCTTCCAGCAGAAGGGCAGCATGGACACCCGCGCGGTGTGGCTGGGGCAGGATTGCGGGACGGTCAAGCCAAGAGCCTAAGAGCATCGCGAGCAAGCTCGCTCCTACAGGGGATCGTATTAAACCTGTAGGAGCGAGCTTGCTCGCGATGGCGTCTGTCGCTACAACTCCACCCGCAAGCGCTCCACCACCTCGCTCACCGCCCACCGCCCCAGGTCCTCGCCATTGCGGCTGCGCAAGCTGACAAATCCCCCGTCCTTTTCCTTGTCGCCCACCACCAGCAGGTACGGCACCTTTTGCAGGCTGTGCTCGCGGATCTTGTAGCTGATCTTCTCGTTGCGCAGGTCGGCGCTGGCTCGCAGGCCCTGGCGTGACAGGCTGTCGGCCACCGACCGGGCATAGTCCGCCTGGCCTTCGCTGATGTTGATCACCACCGCCTGCCGTGGCGCCAGCCAGCAGGGCAGGGCGCCGCTGTAATGCTCGATGAGGATGCCGATAAAACGCTCCAGGGAACCGAACAGCGCGCGATGCAGCATCACCGGGCGCTGGCGTTCGCCGTGCTCGTCGATGTAGCTGATATCGAAACGTTCCGGCAGGTTGAGATCGACCTGCAGGGTGCCGCATTGCCAGTCGCGGCCGATGGCGTCGCGCAGCACGAACTCCAGTTTCGGGCCGTAGAACGCGCCTTCGCCGGGGTTGATCCGGTAGTCGATCGCCATCGTTTCCAGGGCGCCGGACAAGGCGCCTTCCAGCTGGTCCCACAGCGCGTCGCTGCCGATGCGATGGGCCGGCCGGGTGGAGAGCTTGACCACGACGTCGTGGAAGCCGAAGTCGCGATAGATGTCGAAGACCAGGGCGATGGTGCTCGCGCATTCCGCCTGCATCTGCGCCGGGGTGCAGAAGATGTGCGCGTCGTCCTGGGTGAAGTGGCGCACCCGCAGCAACCCGTGCAACGCGCCGGAGGGTTCGTAGCGATGCACCTTGCCGAACTCGGCGATGCGCAGCGGCAGGTCGCGGTAGCTTTTCAGGCCGCGGCTGAAGATCGACACCGCGCCGGGGCAGTTCATCGGCTTGAGGGCGAACACCCGCTGGTCTTCGGTGGTGGTGCTGAACATATGGTCGCGGTAGTTCTGCCAGTGCCCGGAGGTTTCCCAGAGGCTGCGATCCATCACGTCCGGGGTGTTCACTTCCTGATAGCCGGCCTGGTCCTGGCGCCGGCGCATGTAGCCGATCAGTTGCTGGAACAGGGTCCAGCCCTTGGCATGCCAGAACACCGAGCCCGGCGCGCAGTCGTCGAAGTGGAACAGGTCCAGTTGCTGTCCGAGCTTGCGGTGGTCGCGCTTGCCGGCTTCTTCCAGGCGGGTCAGGTAGTCCTTGAGGTCTTTCGGCGTGGCCCAGCAGGTACCGTAGATCCGTTGCAGCGGGGCGTTCCTGGCGTCGCCGCGCCAGTAGGCACCGGCGACCTTGGTCAGCTTGAACGCCTGGAGGATGCCAGTGAACGGCACGTGGGGGCCACGGCACAGGTCTTCGAAATCGCCCTGGCGGTACAGCGACAGCACCTGGTCCTGCGGGATGTCGTGGATCAGCTCGGCCTTGTAGTGCTCGCCCAGGCTGGCGAAGTATTCCAGGGCGTCGTCACGGCTCAGCTCGCGCCGGCGTACCGCATGGTTGGTCGCGGCCAGGCGGGTCATGCGCGCTTCGATGCGCTGCAGGTCGTCGGGGGTAAAGGGCCGTTCGTAGGCGAAGTCGTAAAAGAAGCCGTCCTCGATCACCGGGCCGATAGTGACCTGGGCCGAGGGGTACAACTCCTTCACCGCCATGGCCAGCAGATGCGCGCAGGAGTGGCGCAGGATTTCCAGGCCCTCGGGCTCGCGGGCGGTGACGATGCTGACCCGGGCATCGCCCTCGAGCACGAAAGAGCAATCCACCAGTCGATCGTTCACCCGGCCGGCGACGGCCGCCCTGGCCAGGCCGAGGCCGATGCTCGCGGCCACCTCGTACACGGAAAGCGGCTGGTCGTACTCACGTTGTGAGCCGTCGGGCAGGGTGATGTGAATCATCGGGTGTTCCTTGGTGTTCCAGGGGAGGGATTCAGGGAAGGGATCAGCGGGTAAAACGCAGCGGCAGGCCCTGGCAGTTGTCGTACAGGCGCCCGGCGTGCCAGGCCAGTTGCCCCGACACCAGGGTGGTGTCGACGCTATGGCGGAAACGCTGTTCGGCGAAGGGCGTCCAGCCGCACTGGGCGAGGATCGGTTGCTGGGCCACGGCGAGGCCCTCGGGCTCGGGCCTGATCAGCACCAGGTCGGCCCAGTAGCCTTCGCGCAGGTAGCCGCGGTCGGGAATGGCGAACAGGTCGGCGACCCGGTGGCTGGTTTTCTCCACCAGGGTGGTGATGGGCAGCACGCCGTCGGCCACCAGTTCCAGCAGGGCAGGCAGGGCGTGTTGCACCAGCGGCAGCCCGGCAGGCGCCTGGCGGTAGGGCAGCTGTTTCTGTGCCCAGGTGTGCGGCGCGTGATCGCTGCCGATCACATCCAGGCGGTTGCCGAGCAAGGCCTGGCGCAGGGCGTCGCGGTCGGCGCGGGACTTGATCGCTGGGTTGCATTTGATCAGGTGCTTGAGGCGCGCGTAATCACGATCGTCGAACAGCAGGTGGTGCAGGCAGACTTCGGCGGTGATGCGCTTTTGCACCAGGGGCTGGTCTTCGAACAGTTCCAGTTCGCGGGCAGTGGTCAGGTGCAAGACATGCAGGCGCGTGCCGTGACGCCTGGCCAGATCCACTGCCAGCGACGAGGAGCGATAGCAGGCTTCGGCATCGCGGATCAGGGAGTGGGCCACGGCGGGAATCGCTTCGCCGAAACGCTCCTGCATGCGCCGCTCGTTGGCCTGGATGCTGGGCGTGTGTTCGCAGTGCGCCAGGAGAATGGTCGGCACCTCGGCGAACAACCGCTCGAGGACCTGCGGATCGTCCACCAGCATGTTGCCGGTGGAGGCGCCCATGAACACTTTGACCCCGGCCACCAGGCACGGATCGAGGGCGGCGACCGTGTCGAGGTTGTCGCGGCTGACGCCGAAGTGAAAGCCATAGTTGGCCACCGAGTGGATCGCCGCCCGGCGTTTCTTGTCCTCCAGCGCGGCCAGGGTCAGGGTTGCGGGCTGGGTGTTGGGCATGTCCATGAAACTGGTGATGCCACCCGCCACGGCCGCCCGCGACTCGCTGTAGAAGCTGCCTTTTTCCGGCGCGCCGGGATCGCGGAAATGCACCTGGTCGTCGATCATGCCCGGCAGCAGCCACTGGCCCTGGGCGTCGATTTCGGTGCGGGCATTCTCGCCTTCGATGCTGCTGGCGATCTTGACGATGCGCCCGTGGTCCACAAGAAGGTCGGCGTCGAACTCGCGTCCTTCATTGACCAGCCGGGCGTTGCGAATCAGCACGCTGCTCATGTTCAGAACTCGTTCTGCAGGGCTTTATAACCGCGCACCAGATCGACGTTGGTGCGCGCCACGTCTTCGGAAAACTCCGAGGCGCTGACGCTGACCGGCGGGAACTGCGAGAGGTCGGTATTGGGCCCGATACGGGTGGTGGAGGGCACGTAGAAGCCTTGCGGCAGGTCGCGGCCATCGACCACCGAGTTGTGCCGCACCACGCTGCCGTTGCCGACCGCGCAGTTGAACAGCACGCTGTTGAAGCCGATGAAGACCCGGTCGCCGACCGTGCACGGGCCATGGACGATGGAGCGGTGGGCGATGGAAGTGAACTCGCCGATGGTCACCGCCGCGCCGGATTTGGAGTGGATCACCACGCCGTCCTGGATGTTCGAATTGGCGCCGATGACGATCGGGTCCATGGCGCCTTGTTCGTTGACTTCGTCGGCACGGATCACCGCGTAGGGGCCGACGAATACGTTCTCGCCGATCACCACCTTGCCGCAGATGATGGCGGTCTTGTCGACATAGGCCGACTCGGCGATGACCGGCAGATCGCCGGAGGGGTTCTTGCGAATCATGCTGGGGTTTCCTGTAGCGGCGCGCTGATGACCTGCACCGCGCCGTTGCGAATGGCGTTGTAGAAACAGTTGGGGCGCCCGGTGTGGCAGGCCGGACCTTGCTGGTCCACCAGCAGCAGGACGGCGTCGCCGTCGCAGTCCAGGCGCGCTTCGAGCAGGCGCTGGCGATGCCCCGAGCTTTCGCCCTTGCGCCACAGTTGCCGGCGCGAGCGCGACCAGTAGCAGACCTGCCCGCTGGCCAGGGTCTCGGCCAGCGCCTTGCGGTTCATCCAGGCCAGCATCAGCACCTCGCCGCTGTCGTGCTGTTGGGCGATGGCGGCGATCAGGCCGTCGGCGTTCCACGGCAGCGCATCGAGCACTCCGGTGAGCGGCCAAACACTGCCCAGGGGCGCGCTTTCCAGGTCGAGCATCGACAGTGGAGGGCGCTTGTTCACGGCTGGCTCAGGGCGTCGTACAGGGTGTTCAGGTTGTATTCGAACAACCCGGTGAAAGTGCTGGCCGGGCCCTGGGCGGCGAGGGCGTCGGAGTACAGGGTGCCGCCGATGTGGGCGCCGCTTTCGTCGGCGATCTGCTTGAGCAGGCGCGCGTCCTTGATGTTTTCCATGAACACCGCCTTGACCCTGGCGTTGCGGATCTGGGTGATCAGCGTCGCGACTTCGGCGGCCGAGGGCTCGCGTTCGGTGGACAGGCCTTGTGGGGCCATGAAGTCGATGCCGTAGGCTTGCCCCAGATAACCGAAGGCGTCGTGGGAGGTGACGATCTTGCGATTGCCCGGCGGCAGCGCGCCGAACTTGGCCTTGGCCTCGGCCAGCAGCGCGTAGATCCGTTTCAGGTAGGCCTGGCTGTTGCGCTGGTAGTCGGCCTGGTTCGCCGGGTCGGCGGCGACCAGCGCCTTGGTGATGTTGCCCACATAGAGTTCGGCGTTCGCCAGGTTGTGCCAGGCGTGCGGGTCGGGCACTGTCTCGCCGTCCTCATCCAGCGAGCGCGGGATCACCCCGCGACTGGCGGTGATCACCGTGGCCCGGGTGCCGGTGCTGGCCACCAGGCGATCCAGCCAGGGTTCGAAACCCAGGCCGTTCTTGATGATCAGCCGGGCCTTGAGCAGGGCCTTGGCATCGTCCGGTGTCGGTTCGTAGGTGTGGGCGTCGGCGTCCGGGCCGACCATGTCGGTGATCTGGATGTGCTCGCCGCCGACCTGGCGGGTGATGTCGGCGAGGATACTGAAGCTGGTGACCACGGCGAGTTTGTCCGCGGCCTGGGCGGGCGACAGCGACAACGGCAGCAACAGACTGAAGAGCACGAGTAGGGCACGCATCGGGGAACACCTCATGGGGATGTGAGCAAAGGCGGGCGGCGCAGCAGACCGTGCACCGGACCGAACACCACGGACAGCAGGTACAGGCCGCCCGCCACCAGGACGATGGCCGGGCCGCTGGGCAGCGAGTAGTGGAACGACAGCAACAGGCCGAGCCACACCGAGAGGCAACCGAGCACCGCGGCAATGCCGATCAGCACCGGCAGGCGGCGACTCCAGAAACGCGAAGCGGCGGCCGGCAGCATCATCAGGCCGACCACCATCAAGGCGCCGATGGCCTGGAAACCGATCACCAGGTTCAGCACCACCAGGGTCAGGAACAGGCCGTGGGCGAGGGGGCCGAGGCGGCTGACGCTGTTGAGGAATAGTGGGTCGAGGGTGTCCAGCAGCAACGCTTTGTAGATCAGCGCCATGGCCAGCAGGCTGAATCCGGAGACCCAGAGCATGCCCTCCAGGGTCGGCCCGTCCACCGCCAGGGCCGAGCCGAACAGCAGGTGCAGCAGGTCCAGGCGTTTGCCGGCGAGGCCGAGAATCAGCACGCCGCTGGCCAGGGAAATCGGGTAGATCGCGGCCAGGCTGGCGTCCTCGCGCAAGCCGGTGCGCCGGGTAATCCAGGCGGCCAGGCCGGCCATGCCGAGTCCGGCGCCAAGACCGCCGAGCGTCAGTGCCGGCAGGCTCAACCCGGCGAACCAGAAGCCCAGCGCCGCGCCGGGGAGGATGCCGTGGGCCACGGCGTCGCCGATCAGGCTCATGCGCCGCAGGATCAGGAACACTCCCAACGGTGCGGTGCTGCATGCCAGCGCCAGGCCACCGAGCAATGCCCGGCGCATGAACACGAACTCGTGGAAGGGCTGCCAAAGCTGGGCGGCGGCGAGCATCAGGCCACCTGCATCTGAATGGGTTGGACGATCAGTTCCTCGCTGCTGCCGAACCGGCAACCGCTGGCTTTGATCAGCAGGGTCTGGGGGATGTGCTGGCGCACGGCGGCGAGGTCATGGCAGACCACGATTTGCGTGCGACCTTGCTGCTGCCAGGTATGGATGTGTTTCCACAGCAGGGCCTGGCCCAGTTCGTCCAGGGCGGCGTGGGGTTCGTCCAGCAGCAACAGCGGGGCATCGGCGAGGCTCAGGCGGGCGAGCAGGGCACGCTGCAATTCGCCACCGGACAGGGCCATCAGCGGGCGTTGTTCCAGGCCGCTCAGGCACCAGTCTTCGAGCACCTGTTGCAAGCGTTCGGCACGCTGTTGCGCGCTTTGCCGATCGCCCCAGAAACCGGCGGCCACCAATTCCTGCAGGGTGATGGGGAACTGCCGGTCGAGGTACTGCTGCTGAGGCAGAAAGGACAGGCCGCCACGGCGCGGGACCTGCAACTTGATCTTCCCGGCCAAGGGTTTTTGCAGGCCGGCAATGACTTTCAGCAGGCTGCTTTTTCCCGAGCCGTTGGCGCCAATGATGGCGGTCAGGCTGCCGGGCTCCAGCTCAAGGTCGAGTGCTGGCGTCAGCGGTTGGCCGGGCGCGCCCCAACGCAGCGATTGCAGGCTGATCATGCGAGCTCCCAGTTCCAGCGGCTCTCGGCCACGGCGTCATGGGCGTGCAGGCTTTCGGCATGCACCACGCGCACCTGGAAGGCGCGGATGCCTGGCGAGCGTTGCAAGGCGAGGTTCAGGCGGCGCGCGGCGTCTTCGCAGAACATCAGGTTTTGCCCGTTGGCCAGGGCGAAGGCTTGTTCGTCGGCGCGTTTTACCGCGGTTTGCACGGCGGTGCCGAGGGCAGCTTCGGCGTCGTTGATTGCCGCCATCAACGGCAACTCGTCGAGAAAGTCGTCCAGGCGCAACTGCAATTGCGCGGTGCTGCGCTGGCTGTGGGGCGTGGCGACTATGCCTTTCGAGGAGCCGAGCCAGGTCAGGATGTCTTCATGGTGCAGCGCCCGGTTGGCGAAATCATCGATGAATTGTTGCTGAATCAGCTGCCTGGAAAGCGCGGCTGAACAGGGGCACGTCGAGGAATAAGGCACCTCGATTTTTAGTTCCACGTGGAACATTGCGTTTTTCAGACGCGCCTCGATGCTCACCGGATAGGTTTTCCAGCCGGCCAACGGGCTGATCAAGGCCGGGCGTTTCAGCAGCAGATCGGCATGAATTCGCAGGTAGGCACTGCTGGACAGACCGTCGTGGCTGTCGAGAAAACGTTGCAGTACCTGGCGCATCAGGGCCGGGGTGAGGTTTTCCTGTTCGAGCATTTCCAGCGCCAGATACAGGCGCGACATGTGAATGCCGCGAGCTTCGCCGTCGTCGAGGCTGACGCCGGCATCCGCTGTTGCGCCAATCCGCTGGCCATCAAACAACACAGGTAAGGCAATGCCACACATGCCCACCCACTCAAGGGGCAGGGCCTGGCGTGCGGCCTGCGCGGCGATATCCGGCAGAGTCAGCGCATTCATGAGCAGGTCCATCGTTGGAAACAATTCGCCATGTTATATTATAACAATGCGGTCGATGAAACCTTTTTCCTGAACGTTTTTTCACCAAGCCTTATCGAGTACGGATGCTCCTCAATCTGCGGTGTAAGTCATGCACAGACGTCAGTTGCTCAACCTGCTGTTGGCCAGCGCGGCCTTGGTTCTGCCTTTGGGGGTATCCGCCACCCAGATTCGCAACCTGCGGTTATGGAACTCGGCCGACAAGCTGCGCCTGGTGCTCGATCTGAGTGGGCCGGTGCAGTACAAGACCTTCACTCTCAGCGCGCCGGAGCGGCTGATCATCGACCTTCGCGGCGCGCAGCTCAGTGGCGATTTCAGCCAACTGGCCCTGGCCGACACGCCGATTCGCTCGATCCGTTCCGGGCACTTTGGCCAGGGCGATACGCGGATCGTCCTCGACCTCGCCGAACCGCTGCGGCTCGACAGTTTTTTGCTGCCGCCCCAGGACGGCCAGGGCCACCGCCTGGTGCTCGACCTGAGCAATGCCAGCCGCGTCCCGCAGCAGGTCGCGGCGATCGCCGCTCCTGCTTTGCCGCGTGAAACACCGGTGGACCGGGCGCATCCCAAGCGAGACATCATCGTCGTGGTCGACCCGGGTCACGGCGGCAAGGACCCGGGGGCGGTCGGCGCCCGTGGCGAACGGGAGAAGGATGTGGTGTTGTCGATCGCCCAACTGCTGGCCAAGCGGCTGAAGCGCGAGAAGGGCTTCGATGTGAAGCTGGTGCGCAACGACGATTTCTTCGTGCCGCTGCGCAAGCGGGTGGAGATCGCCCGCAAGCACAAGGCCGACATGTTTATCTCGGTGCATGCCGATGCGGCGCCACGCCTGACGGCGTCCGGGGCTTCGGTTTACGCGCTGTCGGAAGGTGGTGCAACGTCGGCCACGGCGCGCTTCATGGCGCAGCGGGAGAACGGCGCCGACCTGTTGGGCGCCACCAGCCTGCTCAACCTGAAAGACAAGGACCCGATGCTCGCCGGGGTGATTCTCGACATGTCGATGAACGCGACCATCGCCGCCAGCCTGCAGTTGGGCGGTACCGTATTGGGCAGCCTGGCGGGCATCACCACCCTGCATCAGAAGCGCGTGGAACAGGCCGGTTTCGCGGTGCTCAAGTCCCCCGATGTGCCCTCGATCCTGGTGGAGACGGGCTTCATCTCCAACAGCCGCGACAGCCAGCGCCTGGTCACCGCGCGGCACCAGCAGGCGATTGCCGATGGGCTATTCGCGGGCTTGCAGAGCTACTTCCAGAAGAATCCGCCGGTGAATAGCTACATGGCCTGGTTGCAGGAACAGAAAAAAGCCCAGGCCTGACGCGGCCCAGGCTTCTGTAGGAGCGAAGCTTGCGTGCGATGAAGGCGCTGCGGTGTATCAGCTATACCGCGTAAGCGTTCATCGCGGGCAAGCCTCGTTTCTACAAAATGCTTTGCTCAGCAGCCAGTGATCCGGCTGCAAGTGAACTTGCCGCTGCTGCCGCCGGAGCTGGAAAAACGGTTGCGGGTGGTCCAGCCGACGCGCTGGCTGTAGCCGACCCAGGCCTCGCCGTCGGAGGCCAGGCCGGTAAAGAAGGTCAGCTGGCCGTAACGGCTGTTGGTCTGCGCCCAATAACGTTTGCCGACGACCTCGAAACCCCGCAGATAGGTAGTACTGCCCGCGGCCGCGACGCTGTAGGCGTTGCCTTCGGCATCCACGCAGGCCAGCAGGTTGGCGCTGCGGGTGCAGGTGGCCAGGGCGCCGGGGACTTGCGCGATGGCGGTGTCCGCGACCAGCAGGGACAGGCTCAGCAGCGTGTATTTTAAGGCGTGGCGCATGGGGTTTCTCGGCTGGGGACGCTCAAGCATCCCGCCCTTCGTCGCGGGCGGCAAGAGAGGGTTGGCTTATTTGTATTGTTATACTATAACATTAAATAAAGCCTGATCCGTGACCCACCATGACTGAACGCCCGATGACCGAAGCGCAACTTCTCGCTCAGCCCGAGGCGGACTACATGAACGACGTCCAGCAGGCCTATTTCCGTGAGCTGCTGCTGGCCCAGCGCGTCGAGCTGCAAGAGCGCATCGATGGCGAGTTCGAGGTGCTGCGTGAGCAGGAGCCCCACAGCGACCCCGCCGATATCGGCAGCGCCGAAGAGCAGCGTCAGTGGCAACTGCGCCTGCTGGAGCGGGAAAAGAAGCTGCTGGACAAGATCGACGAAGCCCTCGAACGCCTGGCCCGTGGCGAGTACGGCTGGTGCCGCGAAACCGGCGAGGCCATTGGCCTCAGGCGCCTGCTGCTGCGGCCCACCGCCACCCTGTGTATCGAAGCCAAAGAACGCCAAGAGCTGCGCGAACGCCATCAACGGGCGATCTGACCCAGCCACCCAGCCCCCGATGAGGATCACCTGATGACCGACCGTCTTCCCGTTACCGTGCTGTCCGGCTTTCTCGGCGCCGGCAAAAGCACGCTGCTCAACTACGTTCTGCGCAACCGCGACAACCTGCGGGTGGCGGTGATCGTCAACGACATGAGCGAAATCAACATCGACGGCAGCGAAGTGCAGCGCGATGTCAGCCTCAACCGCGCCGAAGAAAAACTGGTCGAAATGAGCAACGGCTGTATCTGCTGCACCCTGCGCGAAGACCTGCTGGAAGAGGTCGGCAAACTGGCCAGGGACGGGCGTTTCGATTACCTGCTGATCGAATCCACCGGCATCTCCGAGCCGCTGCCGGTGGCCGAGACCTTCACCTTTCGCGACGAAGCAGGGCAGAGCCTGGCCGACATCGCACGCCTGGACACCATGGTCACCGTGGTCGACGGCATGAACTTCCTGCTCGATTACCAGGCCGCGGAAAGCCTGGCGTCCCGCGGCGAAACCCTGGGCGAGGAGGACGAGCGCTCGATCACCGATCTGTTGATCGAGCAGATCGAGTTCGCCGACGTGATCCTGATCAGCAAGATCGACCTGATCGGCAGCGATGAGCGTCAGGAACTGATCGCCATCCTTGAGCGCCTCAATTCCCAGGCGGAAATCATCCCCATGGTGATGGGCGAAGTGCCGCTGGCGAAGATCCTCAACACCGGTCGTTTCGACTTCGAGCGCGCTGCCCAGGCGCCGGGCTGGTTGCAGGAGCTGCGCGGCGAGCACGTGCCGGAAACCGAAGAATACGGCATCGCCTCCAGCGCCTATCGGGCGCGGCGACCTTTCCATCCACAGCGCTTTTTCGATTTCATCAACCGCCCCTGGAGCAACGGCAAACTGCTGCGTTCCAAGGGCTTTTTCTGGCTCGCCAGCAAGCACCAGGAGGCCGGCAGCTGGTCCCAGGCGGGGGGGCTGATGCGTCATGGTTTCGCCGGACGCTGGTGGCGTTTCGTGCCGAAGCAGCACTGGCCGCAGGATGCGGAAAGCACCGCGGCGATCATGCAGAACTGGACCGCCGCCACCGGCGACTGCCGCCAGGAACTGGTATTCATCGGCCAGAACATCGACTTCGCCCGGCTTACCGCCGAGCTCGACGATTGCCTGCTGACGGACGACGAAATGGCCCAGGGCGCGGAAGGCTGGCGCCTGATGCGCGACCCGTTCGGCCCCTGGCATGAAGAGGCCGCCGCCTGATGCTCTACCAACCACTGTCCCCTGTGGGAGCGAACCTGCTTGCGAAGCCGCTCCTGCGGCCAACCCTGCACAAACCGATACGCCGCGAGGCTTGCGGCCCGGCCCCTATCGTCCTGGCCGAGGCGCTGGACGACGAGGTCAACCTGGCCCTGTGGCAGCGCCAGTTGCCGGCGCATATCGCCGATTTCGGCGCCTTGCTGCTGTCGCTGAACGAGCCGCTGGCCGAGTCGCTGTCGCTGGAATTCGACACGGAGGACGCGGAGCCGAACCTGCGCGGCCTGGCTTCTGGCTTCAGCGATCTGCAGGGCTACGATGGCTTTATCGCCGATGTCGCCTGGCTGGTCAGCGCCTTTGCCTGCCTGCTGGGCGCCAAGCGCGTCGGCCTGCGCCTGCGGGTGCTGGATAAGGCCATGTGCCCGCGCTTTCATGTCGACCATGTGCCGGTACGGCTGATTACCACCTATGCCGGTGCCGGCAGCCAATGGCTGCGCGAGGGCGCGATGGATCGCCGGCAACTGGGCCAGGCCGAGGCTGAGCCCACGGATGGCGCGCTGATCCAGCAGATGGCCAGCGGCGAGGTGGCCCTGTTCAAGGGCGAGAAATGGCTGGGCAACGAGGGTTTCGGCCTGATCCACCGCTCGCCGCAACCGGCCCCCGGCGAGCGCCGGCTGATCCTCACCCTGGACTGGCTCGGCTGACCCTGTAGCCGCTGCCGCAGGCTGCGATCGGCTCCGTAGGAGACGTGCTCTTGAGGCCCTCGGAAGGCGCTGCGCGCCTTATCGCAGCCTGCGGCAGCGGCTACGGGAATTTCGCTGCCGCGGCTTAGCGCGTAGGATCAATCACCTCTTTTCCGAGCGTTCCGCCGATGCTGCACAACATCCCCACCCACGTCATCGCCGGCCCCCTCGGCGCGGGCAAGACCAGCCTGATCCAGCACCTGTTGGCACAGCGTCCGGCCAATGAGCGCTGGGCGGTGCTGATCAACGAGTTCGGCCAGATCGGCCTGGACGCGGCGCTGCTGGCCCGGGACGAGGACGGTATCGCCCTGGGCGAGGTGGCCGGCGGCTGCCTGTGCTGTGTCAACGGCGCGCCGTTCCAGGTGGGCTTGGGGCGCCTGCTGCGCAAGGCCCGGCCCGACCGTCTGTTTATCGAGCCTTCCGGCCTGGGGCACCCGGCGCAACTGCTCCAGCAATTGCGCGAGGCGCCCTGGCAAAAGGTCCTGGCCGTGCAACCTTGCGTGCTGGTCCTCGATGCCCAGGCGCTGGCGGCCGGCAAGCCGCTGCCGCAGGCCCAACAGGAGGCGCTGCCCAGTGCCGGCCTGTTGCTGCTGAACAAGGACGAAGGGCTCGACGCGGCGCAGCGTCAGGGCATTCTCGAGCAGTTGCCGGCCTGTCCGCTGCTCTGGACTACCCGCGGGACCTTGGCGCTGGAGCGTTTGCCTGGCGTGGAGGCTCGCGCGGGGGCTGCCATCGAGGCCTTCGAAGTACCCAAGGGATTGGCACAGCTGCCGGCGATCTGGACCGATCCGGTCCTGCCCATCTGCCTGAGCCAGGCCCAGGAGGGCGGCTGGAGCATCGGTTGGCGCTGGCACCCGAGCCGGGTGTTCGATGTTCGGTGCCTCGAGCAATGGCTGGCGAGCCTTGATTGGCGCCGGGCCAAGCTGGTGATCCATGGCACCGATGGCTGGGTCTCGGGCAACGCCCTGGATAACGCCGCGCCGCACTGGCAAGCCAGCGAATGGCGCCGCGATTCACGTATCGAGCTGATCTTCAGCGAGCCGCAGGACGTGGCCACCCTGCAACAGTCGTTGGCCAAGTGCTGCCAATAGCCCAACGCGGTCCGATGCTTCTGTAGGAGCAAAAAAATTGTCAACGATGACGCGTTTTGCCAGGAAAAATCGCCGCTTCGCGGCTATCGCGAGCAAGCTTCGCTCCTACAGGTGATCCAGGCGCTCCGGTGCTACTTGCTGCGCCCTTCGCGCCATTGGCTCAGTTCGATCACTTCGGCGCTGTGTGTCGGCACGGGTGGCGGCGCGGGCGTTGCAATCGGGTAGGGCGCCAGCTCGATCTGCGCACTGTGGGCGCCGAACTGGGTGATGGTCCCCGCATGGCGGGTTTCGCCGGTGACGGTGAATTCGAAGGTGTAGATCCGGGCCAGGCGCCGGCGACCACTGGCGTCCCTGACGAAACCGATGCGCTTCAACGCCACGTTGCCGTCCAGCAGCTCGATATCGAGTCGCGCGCAATGCTGCTTGACCCTCTCCAGCGCCCGCTCGCGCAGGCCGTGGTTGTGCCATAGCCAGGCGGCGCCGGTCGCCAGCAGCATCAGCACGAAAATGTTTCCAAGGGTCAGCATGAGGTGCGCTCCAACGAAGTCGCACCAGCTTAACTGCGTCTTCGGTCTGTCGTACAGGTTGCGTTTAGTCGCATACTGCGCGGCTCGAATTTCAATCGTTTTACGGAATGACCCGAATGAAACGTACGCCTCATCTGCTCGCGATCCAGTCCCATGTGGTCTTCGGCCATGCTGGCAACAGCGCCGCGGTGTTTCCCATGCAGCGGGTCGGGGTGAATGTCTGGCCGCTCAATACGGTGCAGTTCTCCAACCACACGCAATACGGCCAGTGGGCCGGCGAGGTGCTGTCGCCGCACCAGATCCCGGAGCTGGTGGAAGGCATTGCCGCCATCGGCGAGCTGGGCAACTGCGACGCGGTGCTTTCCGGCTACCTGGGCAGCGCGGCGCAGGGGCGGGCGATCCTCGGTGGCGTGGCGCGGATCAAGGCGACCAACCCCAAAGCCCTGTACCTGTGCGACCCGGTGATGGGCCACCCGGAAAAGGGTTGCAGCGTGCCCCAGGAGGTCAGCGACTTCCTGTTGGAAGAGGCGGCGACCGTGGCGGATTTCCTCTGCCCCAACCAGCTGGAACTGGACAGCTTCGCCGGGCGCAAGCCGCAGTCGCTGTTCGACTGCCTGGCCATGGCCCGGGCGCTGCTGGCGCGTGGCCCGAAAGCGGTGCTGGTCAAGCATCTGGATTACCCGGGCAAGCTGCCGGACGGCTTCGAAATGTTGCTGGTGACCGCCGAAGGCAGCTGGCACCTGCGTCGTCCGCTGCTGGCATTCCCGCGTCAGCCGGTGGGTGTGGGCGACCTGACTTCAGGCCTGTTCCTGGCCCGGGTGCTGCTGGGCGACAGCCTGGTGGCGGCGTTCGAGTTCACCGCCGCGGCGGTGCATGAAGTGCTGCTGGAAACCCAGGCCTGCGCCAGTTACGAACTGCAACTGATACGGGCCCAGGACCGGATCACCCATCCACGGGTGCGGTACGAGGCGGTGCCGATCGAGCTGTAACGGTTGCCTGGGGGGCTTATCGCCAACAGGCTCGCTCGGTAGCAGCGAGCCTGTCTCGGACGATCAAGCGTCGGCCTTGATTTCCTGATAGCGCTTTTCCAGCTCCTGGCGGATCTGCCGGCGTTGCTGGGCCTGCATGAAGCGGCGCTTGTCTTCGCTGGTTTGCGGTTGCAGTGGCGGCACGGCGGCGGGTTTGCGCTGGTCGTCCACGGCCACCATGGTGAAGAAGCAACTGTTGGTATGGCGCACCGAGCGCTCGCGGATGTTCTCGGTGACTACCTTGATACCGACCTCCATCGAGGTGTTGCCGGTGTAGTTGACCGAGGCCAGGAAGGTCACCAGTTCGCCGACGTGGATCGGCTCGCGGAAGATCACCTGGTCCACCGACAGGGTTACCACATAACGGCCGGCATAACGGCTGGCGCAGGCGTAGGCGACTTCATCAAGGTACTTGAGCAGGGTGCCGCCGTGGACATTGCCTGAGAAGTTGGCCATGTCAGGGGTCATCAATACCGTCATCGACAGCTGGGCGTTTCCGGGTTCCATAGCACACTCACGGGTTAAGGCAGGGTTGCGGGGCGCACCTCTGCGGGTGCTTGGTCAGCGTTTCAAACCATCGATAACGGGACGCTGCGCTCGCGGTCGCCGTCACGCGGCGATCTATCTGTTTCCATATATTGCACCGCCTTTCTGGCACAAGTCGCGATGTTAACCTTCAAAAGCCCGTCCCAAGGGCTTTTCCCGCTGGCCGGCCGGCTGCGCAACGCCCCCCGCGCCGGCCGCAAGAACACGGACCCCAAGGAGCCCCACGCCATGCATGCCATCAGCTTTATTCAGGACCTGGCAGTGATCATGCTGGTCGCAGGCGTGGTGACCATTCTCTTCCACCGGCTCAAGCAGCCGGTGGTCCTCGGCTATATCGTCGCCGGCTTCATCATCGGCCCGCACACCCCGCCGTTCGGCCTGATCCACGACGAAGACACGATCAAGACCCTGGCCGAGCTGGGGGTGATTTTCCTGATGTTCTGCTTGGGCCTGGAGTTCAGCCTGCGCAAGCTGTTCAAGGTCGGCGCCACGGCCTTTATCGCGGCGTTCATGGAAATCGTGCTGATGATCTGGATCGGCTACGAGATCGGCCGCTGGTTCGGCTGGAACACCATGGACTCGCTGTTCCTCGGCGCGATCCTGGCGATTTCCTCGACCACCATCATCGTCAAGGCGCTCAACGACCTGAAGATGAAGAACCAGCGTTTCGCCCAGCTGATCTTCGGCGTGCTGATCGTCGAAGACATCCTCGGCATCGGCATCATCGCCTTGCTCTCGAGCATCGCGGTCAGCGGCACCGTCAGCTCCGGGGAAGTGTTCTCCACCGTCGGTAAGCTCTCGCTGTTCATGATCGTCGCCCTGGTCATCGGCATCCTGCTGGTCCCGCGGCTGCTGGCCTACGTGGCCAGGTTCGAAAGCAACGAGATGCTGCTGATCACCGTGCTGGGGCTGTGCTTCGGCTTCTGCCTGCTGGTGGTCAAGCTGGAGTACAGCATGGTGCTCGGCGCCTTCCTGATTGGCGCGATCATGGCCGAGTCGCGGCAATTGCTGAAGATCGAGCGCCTGATCGAGCCGGTACGCGACATGTTCAGCGCCATCTTCTTCGTCGCCATCGGCCTGATGATCGACCCGCAGATCCTCCTGCAGTACGCCTGGCCGATCGCGGTGATTACCGTCGCCGTGGTGCTGGGCAAGATGCTGTCCTGCGGCCTGGGCGCCTTTATCGCCGGCAACGATGGCCGCACCTCGCTGCGGGTCGGCATGGGCCTGTCACAGATCGGCGAGTTCTCCTTCATCATCGCGGCGCTGGGCATGACCCTGCAGGTCACCAGCGACTTTCTCTACCCGGTGGCGGTCGCCGTGTCGGCCATTACCACCTTGCTCACGCCTTACCTGATCCGCGCCGCCGACCCGCTGTCGCTGAAGCTCGCCGCCGTGATGCCGACCCGCCTGAGCCGGGTGCTGGGCATGTACGGCGAATGGCTGCGCAGTATCCAGCCCCATGGCGAGGGGGCGCTGCTGGCGTCGATGATCCGGCGGATCCTGTTGCAGGTCGGGGTCAATCTGGCGCTGGTGGTGGCGATCTTCTTCTCCGGCGGTTATTTCGCCGCGCGCATCGGTGAATACCTGCAGGACTGGATCAGTGATCCGAGCTGGCAGAAGGCGCTGATCTGGGGCGGGGCGCTGCTGCTGTCGCTGCCGTTCCTGATCGCCGCCTATCGCAAGCTCAAGGCCCTGTCGATGCTGCTGGCGGAGATGGGGGTGAAGCCGGAAATGGCCGGGCGTCACACCCAGCGCGTGCGCCGGGTGATCGCCGAGGTGATTCCGGTGCTGTCGCTGCTGGTGATCTTCCTGCTGCTGGCGGCGCTGTCTTCGAGCATCCTGCCGACCACCGAGCTGCTGGTACTGATCGCGGTGGTGACGGCGGCGGTGGCCGCTCTGCTGTGGCGCTGGTTCATCCGCGTGCACACCCGCATGCAGGTGGCCTTGCTGGATACCCTGGATAACCACAAGGAAGACAATGGGCACTAATTGCCCGGTGATGCACAACTCAGCGGTTGGTCGCGCCAGTGTCGCCAGGCTTCGACCCAGCCCTGGTCGTGGGTGACCCCGGGCAGGCTGACGGATTGTACGCAGAAGGCTTGCGTCCCCAGTGCCTGCCGATAGGCGGGGTAGAGGCTGGCAGGCACGCTGCGGTCGGCCTGGCCGAGCAAATGCCGTTGCGCCACCAGGGCCAGCTTGGGTGCCTGGTCCAGCGGCTCGAGGGAGCCGTGCAGCGGGCTCAGCCCCAGCGCACTGACCCATAGCCGAGGGCTCAGGTTGCCGGCCAGGGTTTGCACCTGGGCAATGTCGTCTCGCCGCGCGGCCAGCAACAGGGCCAGTGCCGCGCCACCGGAATAGCCGATCAACTCGAAATCCTGATTGCCATAACGCTGCTTGAGGCGGTCGAGGGCCTGGTCGAGGCTGCGCAGTACCGCTGGGGAAAAGCGCTGGTCGGTCCAGATCGCCGCCGTACAGTCGGCCGCGCTGACGAATTGGCAGGGGCGGGCCAGATAGACGCTGGGACGCGGATCGCTCAGCGCCAGTTGCGCCATCAGCAGGTGCTGCGGGCTGGGGTCGAGGCTGGGTTGGCGAGCTGTCGCCCAGGCATGGCCGTCGCCTTCAAGGTAGACGCGCAGGCGGGGTTGTTTGGGTAAGCGCAGGGGCAGGCTGCTGGCGAGCGGGAAGGGTGAAGTGGGCAGGACTTCGACCTGGTGGGCGTACTGCGTGCTCAGGTTTTGCAACTGAGCCATGCGCGACTGACAACCCGCCAACAGGCTGCTGGCGAGTAGTGTCAATGCGGCGATCGCCCGGGTGGCGCGACCGCTTGTGAACGTCATGCAACGGGTGGCAGTCGATCCATGCGCCTGCGCCCGCGGGGCGAAACCGCGCAAGGCTGATCAGCTTTCCAGCCAGACGTCCCGCGCCCAGTGCCACACCGATTCCCAGGATTCTTCGGTGATCAGCTCTTCTTCGCCGGACCACAGCACCACGGTGCCGTCTTCCTCGACGCAGTAGTAGTCGTCACCGTCCTGGCAGATCGGGATCAGCTCGCGCGGCACGCCCATGTCCCAGGCGGTAGCGGCCACTTCCGGCAGGTAGGTGTGGGATTGCGGGTCGGTCACGGTGACCGGCTCCAGGCTGCCGTAGACGACATTGCTCACGGTCAACAGGAACTCTTTGAAGACGAAGGGGATATTGATGAACAGCTGTTCTTCGATTTCCACCAGCAGGTCTTCATCCGGCAGTTCCAGGGGAACGGGTACCGGTTCGTTTGCTTCACGGAGTTGCTCGATGACTTCTTCCACGGCCTGGGTCCTCTTAGCTCTATGGCGCGGTTTAATAGACGGCGGTTTATACAGTAGCTCGCTATAAGTGCAATCGTGAAATGCAAAACCCCGACCTGAGCCGGGGTTTTGCGATTACCGATGTGACACTGGAGAGAATCAGCCGTTCTGGCGGATACCTGCAACCAGCCAAGGCTGATTTTCGCCTTGGGCGCGCTCCATGTTCCAGCTTTCGCTGAACACTTCGCCCTGGTCGAAACGCGAGGTCTTCGACACGCCGGTGAAGGTCAGGGTCGCGATGGTCTTGTCGGCGCGGTCGTCGACGCCTTCGAGTTGCACATTGAGGTTGTCGATGTAGGTCGACTGGAAGCCGTCGCCCAGATCGGCACGTTCCTGCTTCAGGAATTGCAGCATCTGTGGGGTCACGAACTCAGCGATCTTGTCCATTTCGTTGGCGTCCCAGTGTTGCTGCAGGGACTGGAAGTGGTTGCGCGCGGCTTCGACGAAACGCTCTTCGTTGAACCAGGCTGGCGCGTTGATTACCGGGCGGGCCGCTGCCGCAGGTGCAGCCGAACCACCGAAGATCGAACCGGAGGCAGGTTTTGGCTCGAAGGCTTCACGCTGCATCGGTGCGTGGCCGGCTGGAGCGTACTGCTCCTGCTGCTTGCGACGACGGGCGGCGATAAAGCGGAAGACCAGGAAGGCGATGACCGCCATGATCAGGATGTCGAAGATCTGCATGCCCTGGAAGCCGTCGCCCATGAACATGGAGGCCAGCAGGCCGCCCGCGGCGATGCCGGCGAGAGGGCCGAGCCAGCGCGAGGCGCCGCTGGCCTTGGTGGCAGCGCCCGCGGCACCGGCAGCGCCGGCGGTCGCGGCAGTGGAACCCATGCCGGAAGAGGACGGAGCCATCTGGCTGGTCTGGTGGGTCGGCGCGGCGCCAGCGCTTTTGCCGCCACCGAAGCGCTTGGCGTTGGCGTCGAGGCTCATCGTCAGGCCGATGCACAACGCCATGGCGATGCTAAGAAAACGTTTCATAAAGGGAATTCCCATTTGTGGATGGCACGCGCGCCATGTTGCACAGGTGAAGTGTCACTGGCCAGCGGCAGAGTGTTTCGGGCTTTTGCCTGACAGCCGCGGTTCAGCTTGGGTCCAGGCAAGTGGGCCCTGTACAGGTTTGTCCGTTGGGCGGATGCAAAGGTTCAGTGGCCGGTCAGCCCGACTTCGCCATGCCGCGGGGCATGGCGAAGGAGGTCAAGGCCTCAGATGGCTTCGAGCTTGGCGTAGCCGAGCATCAGCCACTTGCTGCCTTCGCTGAAGTTCACCTGGACCCGGGCCTGGGCGCCGGCGCCTTCGAAGTTGAGGATCACGCCGTCGCCGAATACCGAGTGGCGCACCGCCTGGCCGAGGCTGAGGCCGGTGTCCGGGATCTCGCTGCCGCCGAACAGGCTGCTGGTGCTCTGCGACTGGCTACCGCCGAACGGACGGCTGACGCTGTTGGACAGGCGCACCTCCTGGATCAGCCCCTTCGGTACTTCCCGTACGAAACGCGACACCTTGTTGTAGGTCTCGCTCCCGTACAGGCGTCGGGTTTCGGCGTAGGTCATCACCAGGTTCTGCATCGCCCGGGTGATGCCGACGTAGGCCAGGCGACGTTCCTCTTCAAGGCGGCCGGGCTCCTCCAGGCTCATCTTGTGCGGGAACAGGCCTTCTTCCATGCCCACCAGGAACACGTAAGGGAATTCCAGGCCCTTGGCGCTGTGCAGGGTCATCAGCTGGATGCTGTCTTCGTGCTCGTCGGCCTGGGTGTCGCCGGCTTCCAGCGAAGCGTGGCCGAGGAAGGCCGCCAGCGGCGTCAGTTCCTGGTCTTCTTCGGTGTGCTCGAAGTTGCGCGCGGCGCTGACCAGTTCCTCGAGGTTTTCTACCCGGGCCTGGCCTTTCTCGCCTTTTTCCGCTTCGTGGTAGGCGATCAGGCCGGATTGCTCGATAACGGTCTGCGTCATCAGGTGCAATGGCATCTCGGCGGTCACGGTCGCCAGGTGCTCGATCAACTCCATAAAGGCGCCCAGGGCGCCGGCGGCGCGTCCGGTCACGCCCTTATTGGCCACCAGCTGGCGCATCGCTTCCCACATCGATACATGGCTGTGGCGCGCGTGTTCGCGAATCGCTTCGACGGTCTTTTCGCCAATGCCGCGGGTTGGCACGTTGATCACCCGCTCCAGGGCCGCGTCGTTGCCGCGCCCTTCGAGCAGGCGCATGTAGGCCATGGCGTTCTTGATTTCGGCGCGTTCGAAGAAGCGCTGGCCGCCGTAGATGCGGTACGGAATGCGCTCGCGCAGCAGCGCTTCTTCCAGCACCCGCGACTGGGCGTTGGAGCGATACAGGATGGCGATATCGCTGCGGGCCAGGCCGGTCTTCAGGGCGCTTTCGATGGTTTCCACCACGTAGCGCGCTTCATCGTGTTCGTTGAAGGCGGCGTACAGGTTGATCGCTTCGCCTTCGCCGCCGTCGGTCCACAGCTCCTTGCCCAGGCGCCCGGTGTTATTGGCGATCAGGGCGTTGGCGGCCTTGAGGATGCCGGCGGTGGAGCGGTAGTTCTGCTCCAGGCGGATCACTTCGGTGTCCGGGAAGTCTTCGGAGTACTGGTGAATGTTCTCGATCTTCGCGCCGCGCCAGCCGTAGATCGACTGGTCGTCGTCGCCCACCACCATCAGGCTGTCGCCGCCCTTGGCCAGCAGGCGCAACCAGGCGTACTGCACGGCGTTGGTATCCTGGAATTCGTCCACCAGCACATGGCGGAAACGCTTCTGGTAGTGCGCCAGCAGGCCCGGGTGGTCGCGCCACAGGTCCAGGGCACGCAGCAGCAGCTCGGAGAAGTCGATGACCCCGGCGCGCTGGCAGGCGGCCTCGTAGGCTTCGTAGATGCCGCGCATGGTGGCCAGGAACAGGTCGCCGCTGGCTTGAATATGTTGCGGACGCAGGCCTTCGTCCTTCTGCCCGTTGATGAACCACTGGGCCTGCCGGGCCGGCCAGCGCTGCTCGTCCAGGCCGAGGTCGCGGATCACCCGCTTGACCAGGCGTTGCTGGTCGTCGCTGTCGAGGATCTGGAAGGTTTGGCTCAGGCCGGCCTCTTGCCAGTGCGCCCGCAGCAGGCGGTGCGCCAGGCCGTGGAAGGTACCGACCCACATGCCGGCCGGGTTGATACCCATCAACTGCTCGATGCGCTGGCGCATCTCGGCAGCGGCCTTGTTGGTGAAGGTCACCGACAGGATGGAGTGGGGCGAGGCGTTCTCGACCTGGATCAACCAGGCGATACGGTGCACCAGCACTCGGGTTTTACCGGAGCCAGCACCGGCCAGGACCAACTGACGACCCAAGGAGGCGGCTACGGCCTGGCGTTGGGCATCGTTGAGGGAGTTCAGCAGAAGGGAGAGATCATCGCGCATCGGGGCATTCTAGGGGGCTGGCGCACACCGGGCAAACCAAGCTTTGGTTTAGCCGATAAAAGAACGCCGGGGACGACCGGTCGGTCACGGGCTGCAGCCGTTGGCCGGGCTTGGCTGGAGGAATTTCGCAGGGATCGGCGCTCGCGCGGATTTGCCGATTTTATGATTCCAGGCAGTTTGGTCCGGGCGGTTGCTTGTGTATGCTCCGGCGACGTTTCGGGCTCAATCATTATAAGAACACTGCCTATGACACTCAGCACTGGCCCGTCCGGACCCTTCGTGGAGCCTCGGGTTATTCGCAAGCAATACGCCATGGAGATGGCGGTAGAGCGCACGCGCCTGCTTTATCAGGGCTCCCTGTTGCCCACCCTGTTCATGCTGCTCAACGGCCTGGTCTGCGCCTGGCTGCTGTGGAGCCCCGAGCGTTATTGGCTGGTCAGCGTGTGGATGGTCTGGTTGCTGGCCTCGGTCGCCCTGCGGGTGATCCAGGTGGCGGCGTTCGACTCGGCGATTCCCAGCCGCCAGGCGCAGCCGATCTGGCGTCGCATGTTCCTGCTCGGCTCCGCCGTCAGCGGCCTGACCCTGGCCTGCGCCGGCATCGCCCTGATGCCCACCGACAATTTCCTGCAGCAAGCCTGGGTCTTCGGCCTGATCGGCGCGGCGATCCTCTCGGCCAGCGTGGCCTACGCGGTCAGCCTGCCGGCCTTCCTGTCCTTTACCTTGCCCTGTTTGCTACCGGCGATCGGCTACCTGTTCTGGGGCGGCGACGAGCAGCAGCGCGGCTGGGGCTGGCTGGGGTTGATCCTGCTGGTGTCGCTGAGCGTGGTGGCCTGGCAGGTCAACCGCCTGATCCAGATGGGCTTGCTGCGGCGTTTCCAGAACCAGGCCCTGATCGAACATCTGCAACAGGCGCAGAGCCGCAGCGAACAGCTCAACAGCGAGCTGCTGCGGGAAGTCGAACAGCGTCGCCGCGCCGAAGAGCAATTGCGCGAGGCCCAGGTCGGCCTGGAAAGCCGGGTGGCCCAGCGCAGCCTCGAGCTGGACGCGGCCAACCAGGCCCTGAGCAAGAGCGAAGCGCGCCTGGCCCTGGCCCTGAAGGCCAGCCAGCTGGGGCTGTGGGACTGGAACCTGCAGACCGACGAGGTCCATCACAGCCATATCAAGGAGCTGTTCGGCCTGGAGCCGGAGTTCGTGCGGGCGATGCTCAGCCACCTCAAGCCGCTGCTGCATCCCGAAGACCTGCCGCTGCTCAAGCGCGCGCTGGTGGAGCACCTGAAGGGGCGCACCGAGGATTACCTGGTGGAATATCGCGTGCGGCATGCCGATGGCCGCTGGGTCTGGATCGAGGACCGTGGCCGCGCCGTGGAGCGCGGCCCAGGCGGGCAGGTGCTGCGCATGGTCGGCACCCGGCGCGATATCAGCGCCAGCAAGCAACAGGAAGAGCAGCGCCGCCTGGCGGCGATGGTGTTCGAGGCGGCCAGCGAGGGCATCGTCATCCTCGACCCCGATTACGTACTGCTGGCGGTCAATCAGGCATTCAGTCGGGTTACCGGTTTCCAGATCGAGGACATGCTCGGGCGTAATGTGGTCGACCTGCCGTGCAGCCGCGACGCACGGCGGCACTTTCCGGTGATTCATCAGGCCCTCGAACAGCACGGCAGCTGGCAGGGCGAACTGGTGGAGGCGCGCAAGAACGGCGAGCTGTACCCGCAGTGGCTGCAATTGAACGTGGTGCGCGATACGCGGGGAAAGGTAAGCCATATTGTGGGCTTCTTCGCCGATCTGTCGGCGCGGCGCGAATCCGAAGAGCGCATGCGCTACCTGACCCATTACGACGAACTCACCGGCCTGGCCAACCGTTCGCTGTTTCGCGAACGCTTGCGCGAAGCCCATCAACGGATGCGCCAGGGCGGCCGCAGCCTGGCCCTGGTGCATATCAACCTGGACCGTTTCAAGCTGCTCAACGACAGCCTGGGCCACGACATCGCCGACCAGCTGTTGCAGAAAATGGCGCGGCGATTGGTCAACGCGCTGCCGGAAGCCGACACCATTGCCCGCTTGTCCGGCGATGAGTTCGCGGTGCTGTTCGATGCCTACGGCAGCCTGTCGAGCCTGACCCGGGTGGCCACCCGCTTGTCGGCGAAGCTGCGCCTGCCGATTACCGTGGAAGGCCATGAGCTGGTGGTCAGCGCTTCCATGGGCATCAGCATGCTGCCCGACAGCGCGCGGGAAATTCCGGCGCTGATCAGCCAGTCGAACATCGCCATGCAACACGCCAAGCACCTGGGCGGCAACAACTTCCAGTTCTACACCGCCAGCCTGCAAGCCAGCACCCTGGAGCGCCTGCAGCTGGAGAACCAGCTGCGCAAGGCGGTCGAGGAGCGCCAACTGAAGGTGTTCTACCAGCCGAAACTGTGCCTCGCCACCGGTCGCCTGAACGCCGCCGAAGCCCTGGTGCGCTGGGACCATCCCGACCTGGGTCGGGTGCCGCCGGGGGACTTTATCGGCCTGGCGGAAGAGATCGGGCTGATCGGCCCGATCGGCGAATTCGTCTTGCGCCAGGCCTGCTGGCAAGCCTGCGAGTGGCAGCGCCAGGGGCTGCCGGCGATTCGGGTCTCGGTGAACCTGTCGGTGCATCAACTGCGCCAGGGCAAGCTGGTCAGCCAGGTGCGCAGCGTGCTGGATGAGACCGGGCTGGCGCCGCATTTCCTCGAGCTGGAGCTGACCGAAAGCCATCTGCTCGACAGCGTCGAACACATCGTTTCCACCTTCCAGCAGTTGCGTGACCTGGGAGTGAAGCTGGCCATCGACGACTTCGGCACCGGTTATTCCTCGCTGAGCTACCTCAAGCGGATTCCGGTGGACTACGTGAAGATCGACCAGGCGTTCATCCGCGGCCTGAGCGAAGGCGGCGCTGACGCGGCGATCACCCGGGCGATCATCGCCATGGCTCACGGGCTGTCGCTGAAGGTGGTGGCCGAAGGGGTGGAGCATCCGGGGCAGCTGGCATTTCTCAAGGAGCAGAAATGCGATGAGGTGCAGGGCTACTTGATCAGCCGGCCGGTGGAAGCCGAGGGGCTTGCGGCGCTGTTGCGGGCCCAGACCCTGTAGCCGCTGCCGCAGGCTGCGATCGGCTGCGCAGCGGCCGCAAAAGGCCAGGAATATCTGAAGTTTTTACGAATACCGGCTGCCCGGCTCCAGCAGCTACAAAGAGCAGGCAAGGCTAAAACAGTGGGGTGCAAAGGTGATTCAGTTACGCATTGAGCAGGCAAAAAGCGAATTCATGTAGTATAACTACAAAATTGCTACATCCTTGGGCGTCTGCCCCATAACAATGAGTCCAGCCCTTTGAATCTGTTGCAGCACATTGCCCAATCACGCCATCTCTTGCGCAAGTCGGAGCTCAAGGTCGCCGATCATGTGCTGCTCGACCCTGCGGCTGTGATGCACAGTTCCATGGCCGACCTGGCCCACAGCGTGGGTATCAGCGAGCCGACCATCGTGCGCTTCTGCCGCGCCATCGGCTGCTCGGGATTCCAGGACCTGAAGCTCAAGCTGGCCCAGAGCCTGGCCGCCGGGGCGAGCTTCGGCCAGTTCGCGATTCATGAAGACGACTCGGTCGCCGACTACAGCCTGAAAATCTTCGACACCACCCTGCACACCCTGATGGAGGTTCGCGAGAAGCTCGATCCGGTGGAGTTGCAACGGGCTGTGACCCTCATGTCCCAGGCCCAGCGCGTGGAATTCTACGGCTTCGGCGCCTCGGGCGCGGTGGCGGCGGACGCCCAGCACAAATTCTTCCGCCTGCTGCTGACCGCGGCGGCCTATTCCGACCCGCATATGCAGGCGATGTCGGCGGTGACCCTCAAGCCCACCGACGTGGCGATCTGCATTTCCCAGTCCGGGCGTTCCAAGGACCTGCTGATCACCGCCAACCTGGTGCGTGAAAGCGGCGCCTCGCTGATCACCCTGTGCCCGAGCCAGACGCCGCTGGCCGAGCTGTCGACGGTCAACCTGGCGATCGACGTGCACGAAGACACCGAAATCTACACCCCGCTGACCTCGCGTATCGCCCACCTGGTGGTGATCGACGTCCTGGCGATGGGCGTGGCCATGGCCCGCGGCCCGAGCCTGGTCAACCACCTCAAGAGCGTCAAGCGCAGCCTTCGCAGCCTGCGCCTGTCGCCCAAGTCGGTGAAGGCGCTCGACGACTGATCGCGGCGCCTTCATCGCCGGCAACTTTCATCATCCTGTAACCGACCCGCAGCCAAATCGTCATTGGCAGGCGTCATCGTGAAGCTCCCGTACTCGCATTGGGAGACTCGAAATGGCCCGGCCTTACGAAGAGAGCAGCAGCGCAGTCAAGACCCGTCGTCAACAGGAAGACCAGCGCCGCATGGAATTTCGCCGCGCGATCGAACATCGCTGTGAGCTGCGCCGTCTGCAGCAGGAAATCAATGACTACCCCGAGCTGGACGCCGTCAATTACTGGCAGGCAGCCTCGGCAGCTTCCCGTCAAAACGTTCAACAAGCCCGCTGATCTGCACCCGTTCGCTGCGGATAAACCCCAGGAACGCATGCGCTACCGGTGACAGGCGTTTTGCCTTGGCCTGCACCAGGCACCAGCTGCGATACAACGGCAGCTCTTCGACCGGCAACTCGACGAGTCCCCCGGTCGCCAACTCAAGGTTCAGGGCGTGGCGCGTCAACAGCGCCACGCCCAGACCCGCCAGCACACACTCGCGCTGAGCCTCGGCCGACGACACTTCCAGGGTCTGGGTGAAGTGCACGCGCTTTTCCTTGAAATACTCCTCGCAGGCCAGGCGCGTGCCCGAACCCTGTTCGCGCACCAGCAGGTTGTAGGGTTCCAGGTCCTGCAGGCGCAGCGGCCCGAGGTGGCACAGCGGGTGGTCGGGCGGCGCCACGGCGACGATCGGGTTATTGAGGAACGGCAGGAATTCCAGGCCCATGTCCTGCGGGACCATGGACATGATCACCAGGTCGTCGCGGTTGTCCGAGAGGCGGCGGATCACCTGGCCCCGATTGACCACCGTCAGGTGCAGGTTGACCTCCGGGTGCTGGCGCTTGAAGGCGGCGAACAGGTGCGGCACGAAGTACTTGGCGCTGGATTCCACCGCCAGTTTCAGCTGGCCCTGCAAGGAGCCCTGCATGTCCGACAGCTGCATGTCGAGGTTTTCCAGGCGCCCGAAGATGTCGCGGCTGGCCCGCTGCAGCGCCTCGGCGGCCTCGGTCATGTAGAGCTTCTTGCCCACGTAATCGAATAATGGCTGGCCGATCAGCTCCTCCAGCTGGCGAATCTGCAGGCTGACGGCGGGCTGGGTCAGGGACATTTCGTCGGCCGCCCGGCTGTAAGAGCGCAGATCGCAGACCTCATTGAAAATCTGCAATTGGCGTAATGTCATACGCATCAAGGACTTACGCATTATCTAAGGTCTCGCGCCGAGGGCTGTCGGATCAACTATAAGTCTTTGCTTATGAGCGACCCAATAATTATTGATTTTTGTTAATTCATCGACAGGAATAGTGTGGGCCTGCGACTGGCTTGAAACATTTGGTCACGCGCCGACCCGGTCTAGCGGGTCTTTTGTTCCAACGGCTCAAGGGTACCTCCAAGTGATAAAAAAGATCCTGATCGCCAACCGTGGTGAGATTGCCGTACGAATCGTGCGTGCCTGCGCCGAGATGGGCATTCGCTCGGTCGCGATCTTCTCCGACGCCGATCGCCATGCCCTGCATGTGAAACGCGCGGATGAAGCCCACAGCATCGGTGCCGAACCCCTGGCCGGCTACCTGAACCCACGCAAGCTGGTGAACCTGGCCGTGGAAACCGGCTGCGACGCGCTGCACCCCGGTTACGGCTTCCTTTCGGAAAACGCCGAGCTGGCGGAGATCTGCGCCGAACGTGGGATCAAATTCATCGGTCCATCGGCTGAAGTGATTCGCCGCATGGGCGACAAGACCGAAGCCCGCCGCAGCATGATCAAGGCAGGCGTGCCGGTCACCCCGGGCACCGAAGGCAACGTCGCCGATATCCATGAAGCCCTGAGCGAAGGCGACCGCATCGGTTACCCGGTGATGCTCAAGGCCACTTCCGGCGGCGGCGGCCGCGGCATTCGCCGCTGCAACAGCCGCGACGAACTGGAACAGGCGTTTCCACGGGTGATTTCCGAGGCGACCAAGGCGTTCGGTTCCGCCGAAGTGTTCCTGGAAAAGTGCATCGTCAATCCCAAGCACATCGAGGCGCAGATCCTCGGCGACAGCTTTGGCAACGTGGTGCACCTGTTCGAGCGCGACTGCTCGATCCAGCGCCGCAACCAGAAGCTGATCGAGATCGCCCCCAGCCCGCAACTGACCCCGGAACAGCGCGCCTACATCGGCGACCTGTCGGTGCGCGCGGCCAAGGCCGTGGGCTACGAGAACGCCGGTACCGTGGAGTTCCTGCTCGCCGACGGCGAGGTGTACTTCATGGAGATGAACACCCGGGTGCAGGTGGAACACACCATTACCGAAGAAATCACCGGCATCGACATCGTTCGCGAGCAGATCCGCATCGCTTCCGGCCTGCCGCTGTCGGTGAAGCAGGAAGACATCCACCACCGTGGTTTCGCCCTGCAGTTCCGGATCAACGCCGAAGACCCGAAGAACAACTTCCTGCCGAGCTTCGGCAAGATCACCCGTTACTACGCGCCCGGCGGCCCCGGCGTGCGGACCGACACGGCGATCTACACCGGCTACACCATTCCGCCGTTCTACGACTCCATGTGCCTGAAGCTGGTGGTCTGGGCTCTGACCTGGGAAGAAGCGATGGACCGTGGCTTGCGTGCCCTGGACGACATGCGTCTGCAAGGGGTCAAGACCACTGCTGCCTATTACCAGGAAATCCTGCGTAACCCGGAATTCCGTAGCGGCCAGTTCAACACCAGTTTTGTGGAAAGCCACCCTGAGCTGACCAACTACTCGATCAAGCGCAAACCCGAAGAGCTGGCCCTGGCCATCGCCGCCGCCATCGCCGCCCACGCAGGCCTGTGAGGAAAAGAACAATGAGCAAGAAGATTTTCGTTACCGACACCATCCTGCGCGACGCCCACCAATCGCTGCTGGCGACCCGCATGCGCACCGAAGACATGCTGCCGATCTGCGACAAGCTCGACAAAGTCGGCTACTGGTCGCTGGAAGTCTGGGGCGGCGCGACCTTCGACGCCTGCGTGCGCTTCCTCAAGGAAGACCCGTGGGAGCGCCTGCGCAAACTGCGCGCCGCGCTGCCCAACACCCGCCTGCAAATGCTCCTGCGCGGGCAGAACCTGCTGGGCTACCGCCATTACAGCGACGACGTGGTCAAGGCCTTCGTCGCCAAGGCGGCGGTCAACGGCATCGACGTGTTCCGCATCTTCGACGCCATGAACGACGTGCGTAACCTGCGGGTGGCCATCGAAGCGGTGAAAGCCGCCGGCAAGCACGCCCAGGGCACCATCGCCTACACCACCAGCCCGGTGCACACCATCGAGGCCTTCGTGGCCCAGGCCAAGCAGATGGAATCCATGGGTTGCGACTCGGTGGCGATCAAGGACATGGCCGGCCTGCTGACCCCTTACGCCACTGGCGAACTGGTCAAGGCGCTGAAGGCCGAGCAATCGCTGCCGGTGTTCGTCCACTCCCATGACACCGCCGGCCTGGCCGCGATGTGCCAGCTCAAGGCTATCGAGAACGGCGCCGACCATATCGACACCGCGATCTCCAGCTTCGCCTGGGGCACCAGCCACCCGGGCACCGAGTCGATGGTCGCCGCCCTCAAAGGCAGCGAATTCGACACTGGCCTGGACCTGGAACTGTTGCAGGAGATCGGCCTGTACTTCTATGCCGTGCGCAAGAAGTACCACCAGTTCGAAAGCGAATTCACCGCGGTCGACACCCGGGTGCAGGTCAACCAGGTGCCGGGCGGGATGATTTCCAACCTGGCCAACCAGCTCAAGGAGCAGGGCGCCCTGAACCGCATGAGCGAAGTACTGGCGGAGATCCCACGGGTGCGTCACGACCTCGGCTACCCGCCGCTGGTGACCCCGACTTCGCAGATCGTCGGCACCCAGGCGTTCTTCAACGTGCTGGCCGGCGAGCGCTACAAGACCATCACCAACGAAGTGAAGCTGTACCTGCAAGGCGGCTACGGCAAGGCACCGGGCGAGGTGGACGAGAAGCTGCGGCGCCAGGCCATCGGCAGCGAAGAAGTGATCGACGTGCGCCCGGCCGACCTGTTGAAGCCGGAAATGACCAAGCTGCGCAATGACATCGGCGCCCTGGCTAAATCCGAAGAAGACGTGCTGACCTACGCCATGTTCCCGGACATCGGGCGCAAGTTCCTCGAAGAACGCGAAGCCGGCACCCTGACACCGGAAGTGCTGCTGCCGATTCCGGAAGCGGGCGGCGTGAGCTCGGCCGGCGGCGAAGGCGTACCGACCGAGTTCGTCATCGACGTGCACGGCGAGACCTACCGTGTCGACATCACCGGTGTCGGCGTGAAGGCCGAAGGCAAGCGCCACTTCTACCTGTCCATCGACGGCATGCCGGAAGAAGTGGTGTTCGAGCCGCTCAACGAGTTCGTCGGTGGTGGCAGCAGCAAGCGCAAGCAGGCCAGCGCGCCGGGCCACGTCAGCACCACCATGCCGGGCAACATCGTCGACGTGCTGGTCAAGGAAGGCGACACCGTCAAGGCCGGCCAGGCGGTGCTGATCACCGAAGCCATGAAGATGGAAACCGAAGTCCAGGCGGCCATCGCCGGCAAGGTCACCGCCATCCACGTGGCCAAGGGCGACCGGGTCAATCCGGGCGAAATCCTGATCGAGATCGAAGGCTGATTTTCAATCCTTCATCGATAACTGTTTACCTCGGGGGGGCTACGGCCTCCCTTTTTTTGCCTGTTGCCGGGGCGGCGGGGGGCAATGCGCGGCCGCTACAGGCGGCTTGAGGGATATTTCCAGGCTGGAATGAGCATCATGTGAATGTATTTTAATGCACTTATTTCGTTCTGAATTTTGTATATCTGCATTACAATGCACTTAACTGCCTTATGGCTCATTAAAAGTGCATTAAAATACAGGTAAAAAAGTGCTTCGGCTGACGTTGCAGCTCTACTGCGCAGGGGCATGGAGCGACGCCATGACCCTGACTTTCGACAGGCCCGAAGAGGGCTTCGCCAGCCCCTGCCGTTTTGGTTATGTCCAGCAGTATCTGGTGGATAACCTGGAGGCTGTCGCCAGCCCGCTGGCCAGGTCGGTCAGTGCGCAGATCCCATTGGGCTGGGAATCGTGGCGGGAAGAACGAGCCCCGGCCTTTCTCTATGACCTTGCCCCGGCGGCAGCGACCGCGCGCTTCCTGCTGCACCAGATTGGCCACGAGCGGCCGGACGGCATGGGCGTCGAGTTGTTCCTCTTGAGTCGGTCCACCGCGGCGCCCATCGGCAACCTGCGGATCAAGGAGTCGCTGGCGGGCTTGCGCAGGCGTCCGGCGCTGGGGTTTTCTCGGGACCAGGTGATCGCCCTCGATAATCGCTTTCTCGAGTACGCCCACGAGCAGGGCGCGGCGTTCGGCGGTACTGCGAGCATCGGCGGTGAGGCGCCCAAGCTGCTGCTGAGTCAAAACCGCGAGGGCCTGCTGTACCCCGATGCGCTGCTCGACGACGCTTCGGCGGCGTGCCACTGGTGGGTGAAGTTTCCCCGCAACCCGGCCACGCAGAATGACGGCGACATCCTCAGGAGCGAATTCCACTATTACCGGGCGCTGCAACAGTTGGGTATCGATACGCTGCCGGCCGAGGGCCTGGCCCTGGAAGAAGGACCCAGGCCCAGCCTGTGGATGCAGCGCTTCGACCGTCGGGTAACGCCGACGGGGGTGGAGCGCCTGGCGGTGGAGTCGATCTATTCCCTGGCGGGGCTGGTGGGCCATGGCCAGGGCATGCGGCACACCGAGGTGCTGGGGATCCTCGCCGAACTGTGGCGAGCCACGGGCCAGGAATCGGCGATTCCCGAACTGGTGGCGGATTACCTGCGCCGGGACCTGCTCAACAAGATCCTCGGCAACTCGGACAACCATGGACGCAACCTTTCGATCATCCGCACCGACAGTCGGGTGCAGCTGGCGCCGATCTACGATCTGGCACCCACGGTCATGGACGATGAGGGCATTACCCGGACCATCAAATGGCCCGGGCGCATGGAAGTGGCGGGTGACGTGGACTGGCGCCTGGTATGCGCGAGCCTGAAGCCGCTGCTCGACCCCGAAGCCGCCCTGGCGCGCCTGCGGGAGGATGCCGAACGGCTGCGGGCCTTGCCGGACCTGTTGCGCGCCAGCGGCTTGCCCGACGCCACCCTGAATCACCCGCGCATTCACTTGCGCCACTTGGACCGACGCCTGCAGGAGTGGGGACTGCGATGAGTACAACCCTGGAAGAACGCGGCGCGCTGATCGACAACATCCAGCAGGAACTGGCGGCCGGCCGCTTGCCGCTTGGCGATGCGGTCAGGCGCCTGCGCAGCGAAGTCACGGGGCTGCATCAGAGCCAGTTCGCCAGGATGTGCCGGATTTCCCTGCGTACCCTGATCCACATCGAACACGGTGACGGCAACCCGACCCTCAAGTCGTTGAACGCGGTGTTCAAGCCCTTCGGTTTGCAGATGGGGGTGCTGGCCGTGCAGAAAACCAGTCGCGCCCGCTCGCTGCTCAATGATCTCGAGCGCCTGGAAAAGGGCCCGGGTACGCCCGGGCCCTAGGCACCCCACTGAGCCTCAGTCGCGCTTGGCGTAGGCCTTGCCGTAATGCCTTTCCATCCGCGCCTGGATCAGTTCCAGGCCGATCGACAGCAGCCAGTAGATAATCGCCGCGGTGCTGAGCATTTCGATGTAGCGGTAGCTGGAGCGGCCGTAGGACTGGGCCAGGAACATCACTTCCCAGACGCCCATCACCGAGATCAGCGACGAATCCTTGAGCATCGAGATGAACTGGTTGGTGGCCGGCGGGATGATGGTGCGCATGGCCTGGGGCAGGGTCACCTGCCAGAAGATCACGCTGTCACTCATGCCCAGGGCCAGGGCCGCCTGGCGTTGGCCGTGGGGCACGCCGAGGATGCCGGCGCGGAAGATCTCGCTGAGGTAGGCGCCGTAGTTCAGCGACAGGGCGATGATCCCCGCGGCAATGGCGCCCGGCACCACGCCCAGTTGTGGCAGGCCGAGGTAGATCAGCAGGATCTGGATCAGCAGCGGCGTGCCGCGAAAGAACGAGGCGTAGAAACTGGCGATGCCAAAGGCCACGGCGCTTTTCGACAACCGGGCCAGCGCGGTGACGAAGCCCAGCAGCGACGACAGCACGATCGAGCAGAGGCAGAGGAACAGGGTCAGCGCCGCGCCTTGCAGAAACCCGTTGGGCGCCAGGGTGATGCCGAGCAGGTTGGGCAGCTTGTCGAGGATGAGCGAGAACTTCAGGTCGAAGCTCAGGAAGAAACTGGCGAACAGGCCGAACAGCACCGCCCAGGTCAGGTACAGGCGGGCGCGGAACCCGAAGAGGCGTTTGACCCGTGGCCCGGCCAGCGCTTGCGGTGGCCGGGGCGGTTGCGAAAGAGAAGTCATTGGCTGATGTCGGCGCCGATCCATTTCTGTGAGAGCTTGCTCAGGGTGCCGTCCTGCTTCAGCTGGGCGAACACTTCACGGACCTTGGCATGCCACTGGGCGTCGCCTTTCTCAATGGCCACCGAGTTGGGTTCGGCGTACAGCGGCTCGCCGGCGAGCTTGAAGCGCGGGTCCTGGGCCAGGCGCGGCTGGGCCGTTACCAGGTTGGTGAGGATCGCGTCCAGGCGCACGCCAGCGCCCAGGCCGAGGTCCTGGAAGGCCACGTTATCGGTGTCGTACGGGGCGATCTGCACGTTGTCGAACGGGTACGGCAACCGGGTGTCCTCGGCGCCCTCGATCACCAGGTTCTTGTTCAGGTAGCTCTCGTAGCTGGACGCGCTGGTCAGGCCGACCTTCTTGTCGCTCAGGTCCTTGGCGCCGTGGATGCGCTGGTCCTTGGCATTGACCACGATCACCGCCGGCGAGGCGTAGTACTGCACCGGAAAGTCGAAGACTTCGGCGCGGGCCTTGCTCGGGGTCATGGAGCAGATGCAGATGTCGTAGCGCCCGCTCCAGCGGCCGGCGGCGATCACGTCCCAGGACGGCGTTTCCAGGCGCAGCTTCACGCCCAGTTTGTCGGCCACGGCCTTGGCCACGTCGACGTCGAAGCCATCGAGCTGGTTCTGATCGTTGAGGAAGGAGAAGGGCGGGTAGCTTTCCATCAGCACGCCGACCAACTCTTTTTTCTGTTCGATACGGTCCAGGGTGGCGCCGGCAAAAGCCTGGCTGGAGGCAGCGAGAATCGTCAGGCCCAGGGCCAGCAGCGGTTTGAATTTCATTGGAATCCCGGGCAGAAAAAAGGTTGTTATTAACTGAACGGTGCGTATTAAATAGTTATAAGAACGACTCAGATAGTGAGTTATTTTCATAAGCATATGAGAAAAAAGCATATGGGCGCAGAAAGCAGGGTAATTCTGGATGGCGGCATGGGTCGTGAACTGCAACGCCGCGGGGCGCCCTTCAGGCAGCCCGAGTGGTCGGCGCTGGCCCTGAGCGAAGCATCGCAGGCAGTGGAAGCGGTGCATGCGGCTTATATCGAGAGCGGTGCCAACGTCATCACCAGCAACAGCTACGCGGTGGTGCCGTTCCACATCGGCGAAGCGCGTTTTGCCGCCGAAGGCCAGGCGCTGGCGGCCTTGGCCGGCGAACTGGCGCGGCGCGCGGTACAGGCTTCCGGCAAACCGGTGCGGGTCGCCGGTTCGTTGCCGCCACTGTTCGGCTCCTATCGCCCGGACCTGTTCGAGGCCGATCGCGCCGCCGAGTTGCTGGCGCCGCTGGTCAACGGCCTGGCCCCGCATGTCGACCTGTGGCTGGCGGAAACCCAGAGCTCCACGGTCGAGGCGCGGGCGATCCATGCCGGCCTGCCCAAGGACGGCAAACCCTTCTGGCTATCGTTCACCTTGCACGATGAGAACCCTGACCAGGTGCCACGCCTGCGCTCCGGCGAGCCGGTGGCGGACGCGGCGGCGGTGGCCGCGGAGCTGGGGGTGGAAACCCTATTGTTCAATTGCAGCCAGCCGGAAGTGATAGGCGCGGCGATCGACGCGGCGCGGGCAACCTTCGAGCGGCTGGGGGTGAAGATCCATATCGGCGCCTACGCCAACGCCTTCCCGCCGCAACCGAAAGAAGCCACGGCCAACGATGGCCTCGACCCGCTGCGCGACGACCTCGATCCGCCGGGTTACCTGCAATGGGCGGCCGACTGGCGGCAACGCGGCGCCAGCCACCTGGGCGGTTGCTGCGGTATTGGGCCGGAGCACATTGCGGTGCTGGCGCAGCAGTTGGCCTAAACCGGGCGACTCCTTGATATCCCGGCGACGCTCGATGCTCTATGTAGCCGCTGCCGAAGGCTGCGATCGAGCGTCACGCTCGTAGGGATCCTGCAACCGCCGAAGACCCTGCGGGTCTATCGCAGGCTGCGCCAGCGGCTACACCGGCTTACCCTCGGCACTCCGCCAACCCTTTCAACTGCCCCGAGCCGCTCTGGTTATCCTCGCTCAACCAGCGCTCGAACCCGGCGCCGACCTTCGGCCATTCGGAGTCGAGGATCGAAAACCAGGCGGTATCGCGGTTCTGGCCCTTGACCACCATGTGCTGGCGGAACACCCCTTCGAAGCTGAAACCCAGACGCTCGGCCGCATAACGCGAACGGGCGTTGGCGTTGTTGCACTTCCACTCCAGGCGGCGATAACCGAGGGCGAAGGCTTCCTTGGCCAGCAGGTACACCGCCTCGGTGCTCTTGGGCGAGCGTTGCATGGGCGCGCCGAAGGTGACGTGGCCGATCTCGATGCGGCCCTGGGCCGGGACGATCGACATCAGGCTGAGCAGGCCCTGCACCTGGCCGCTGGCCCGGTCGACCACGCTGAAGAAATACGGGTCGCTGTTGGCCGCGTGGTTGTTCAGCCAGTCATTGAAGGCGCTGCGCTCGGTAAAGGGCCCGTAGGGCAGGTAGTCCCACAGTTTGGGGTCGGCGCCCGGGCCCTGGAAGGCACGCCACAGGTCGTCGGCGTGTCGCGCCGGGTCGAGTTTTTCCAGGCGGATAAAGCGCCCTTCGAGCAGGGTGGTCGACGGCGGCGGTACGCCTTTCCAATCGGCGAGTGAGGTCGGCATGGGGTTCTCCTTGAACGCTTAAAGGGCTTTGCGAAATTGAATGAAACCCGGGCGTTCGGCGATCCGCTCGTAGAGCTGGATGGCGGTGGCGTTGGTTTCGTGGGTCAGCCAGTGGACCTTGCAGCAGCCGTCGGCCTTGGCGGTGGCGTAGACGAATTCGATCAGTTGGCGACCGACGCCGGTGCCGCGTTGCTCCGGGACTACCAGCAAGTCCTGCAGGTAGCAGGAGTTCTCGATGCTCCAGTTGGAGCGATGGTAGATGAAATGCACCATGCCCACCGCCTGCTCGCCGTCCCAGGCCAGGGCGGCGTGGGTCGGCTCGGCGGGATCGAGGAAGCGTTGCCAGGTGCTGCGGGTGACCGTGTCGGCCAGCTCAGTCTCGTAGAAACGCAGGTAGGCCTGCCACAGCGGCAGCCAGGCTGCGTGGTCAGCGGCGGTGACGGGACGAATCTGGATCTGGCTCATGGCTGCTCCTGGCGCATCAGTTGGGAAATGCTCTGGTCATGGGGATCGGCGCTGGCGGCCAACCCTTCGCGTACGCCGGCGATGTCGGCGGCGGTGCGGTTCTGGCTGAGTTTGCGTTTGCCCTCCAGGCGCTGGATCGGCAGGGCGAAGCCGACGATGGCGCGCAGCATGCTGTCCATGAACTCGGCGGGGGCGTCCTCGAATTTCCAGGGGCTGGCGCGGCCGGCTTCATGCTGGTCGGTCAGGGCGCTGACCACTTCGCGGATGCGCTGCGGATCGTGGAACACCTCGGCCACGCCGTAGGCATGCACGCTCACGTAGTTCCAGGTCGGCACCACTTTGCCGTGCTCGGCCTTGCTCGGGTACAGCGACGGGCTGACGTAGGCTTCGGCGCCCTGGAAGATCAGCAGCGCCTCGGCGCCGCTGGCCAGTTCCTGCCATTGCGGGTTGGCCCTGGCCAGGTGGCCGTAGAGGGTGCCGTACGGGCCCTGGTCCGGGGCGAACGACAGCGGCAGGTGGTTGGCCTGCAGGCCGCGCTCCCCGTAGGTCACCAGGGTGGCAAGGCGGGTTTCCCCGATCAGCTGGTGCAGGGTGGGCAGGTCTTCTTCGGCGAAAGCGCGGGGTAGGTACATGGAAAAATATCCTTGGCGAATGGCTGCATCCTAGGCAGGCTATTGGTCTGTTGTAAGAGCCATCTTTGGTCATTTTCATAGGTCCATTTGATCGCTCTATCCCGTCGCTCAGAGGGGCAAGCCCATGAACAGCCCGACATTGCCGCTCTCCTTCAACCCCGCCGGTATCGAGCTGGACCGCGGCCAGGGGCTCAGCCGCCAGCTATACCAGGCGCTGCGCCAGCGGGTGCTGGACGGTCGGCTGGCCAGCGGCACTCGGCTGCCGGCCAGCCGCGACCTGGCGGCGGCCCTGGAGATTTCCCGCAACAGCGTGGTGCGCGCCTACGACCAGCTGTACGCCGAAGGTTTTATCGAAGGGCGGGTGGGCGATGGCACCTACGTGGCGCAATTGCCCGAAAGCCGGTTGCCGATCAAAAAGGCGGTGAAAAATTTATCCACAAAAGTATCCACAGGGTTATCACCAGGCTTACCCACAGGGTTATCCACAAAATCCCCGGTTTTACCTGGGATTACATCCAGTAAAGTTATCCACAGCGAGGCTTTGCAGAGGGTCGAACAGCATCATCTGGCGACTCCGCAAAACGGTCCGCCACGGGCTTTTCGGGTGGGGATTCCGGCCTTCGATCTGTTTCCGTTCGAGGTCTGGGCCAAGCTGAATGCGGCTTTCTGGCGCAAACCGGATCTGGGCCAGCTGTGTTATGGCGATTCGGCCGGCGAGGAGCGCCTGCGCGGATTGATCGCGGCCTACCTGCGCAGTTCGCGCGGCATGCAATGCACTGCTGAACAAATTGTGATCACCAGCGGTGCACAACAGGGCATAAGCCTTTGTGCACAGTTGCTGGTGAACCCTGGCGACGGCGTGGCTGTGGAAAATCCCGGCTATCGGGCGGCGGGGCATGCCTTCGCGATTGCCGGCGCGCGCCTGCACGGGGTGGCGGTGGATAACGAGGGCTTCGACTGTGCAGCCCTGGCGGCCCTGAGCGATTGCCGGCTGGCCTATGTCACGCCGTCCCATCAGTACCCCACCGGGGTCACCCTGAGCCTGGCCCGGCGCCTGGAACTGCTGGCCTGGGCCGAGCGCAGCAATGGCTGGATCGTCGAGGACGACTATGACGGCGAGTACCGCTACAGCGGTGCGCCGCTGGCACCCTTGGCGGCGCTCGACCGACAAGGCCGGGTGTTGTACGTCGGCACCTTCGGCAAGGTCGCGTTCCCGGCCTTGCGCCTGGGTTACCTGGTGTTGCCGCCGGCGCTGGTGCAACCCTTCGCCCAGCGCCGGGCGCTGGATGTGCGCCACTCCGAGGTCAGCACCCAGGCAGTGATGGCCGAATTCATGGCCGCCGGGCATTTCCAGCGGCATATCCGGCGCATGCGCCGCGCCGCCTTGAGCCGGCGCAATGCCTTGCTGGCTGGTTGGCCTGTGGATATCCCCGGGGTGGGCAAGGTGCCGAACGTGGCGGCGGGCCTGCACCTGACGATCCCGGTGGACAGCCTTGCCCGGGAGCGTGAACTGGTGGCGCAGGCCGCGGCCGTGGATGTCGAGATCAATGGCCTGAGCCACTACTGGCTGCCGGATTCGCCGCTGCCGCAGGACCGGCGCGCCGGGCTGGTGCTGGGCTTTGCCGCGGTGCCCGAAGCCGATATCGCCTGCGCCCTGGAGCGGCTGCGTCGGGCCTGGGGCGTGTGACGGCTATACTCGCGGCCATTGTCTTTGTCGAGAACCCTTATGAGCCTGACTCTTTCCGTGGCGCCCGAACGCAAGTTCGGCGCGCCCTTGTTCGCTTTGATCGTGCTGCTGGTCGGCGCTGTATTCCTGCAGGCCCAGGTCGGCTCGCGCCAGGTGTGGCTGTTGCTGCTGGGCGCGGCCCTGGGCCTGACCCTGTATCACGCCGCCTTTGGTTTCACTTCGGCCTGGCGGGTGTTTATCCGCGATCGTCGCGGCGCCGGCCTGCGGGCGCAGATGGTCATGCTGGCGCTGGCGGTGCTGCTGTTCTTCCCGGCCCTGGGCGCGGGCAGCCTGTTCGGTTCGCCGGTCACGGGGCTGGTGGCGCCGGCCGGCGTCTCGGTGATTGTCGGTGCGTTCATCTTCGGCATCGGCATGCAGCTGGGCGGTGGTTGCGCGTCTGGCACGCTGTTTACCGTGGGCGGCGGTAACGCGCGGATGCTGGTGACCCTGCTGTTTTTCATCTGCGGTTCGCTGATCGCCACACACCATGTGGACTGGTGGTTCGCCTTGCCGTCGCTGCCGCCGGTGTCCATCGTGCAGCGCTTCGGCGTGGCGCCGGCATTGGGGCTCAGCCTCGGTCTGTTCGCCTTGATCGCCCTGGTTACGGTACGCCTGGAGAAGAGCCGCCACGGCACGCTGGAAGCGCCGATCGACAGCGCGCACCAGGGCTGGCGCCGCCTGCTGCGCGGGCCCTGGCCGCTGGTGTGGGGCGCGGTCGCCCTGGCCTTGCTGAACTTCGCCACCCTGGCCCTGGCCGGCCGGCCCTGGGGCATCACCTCGGCGTTTGCCCTGTGGGGCGCCAAGGTCGCCAGCGGGCTGGGGGTGGATGTCGGCAGCTGGGTGTTCTGGCAGGGCGCGGCGAACGCCAAGGCCCTGGCCGCGCCGGTGTGGCAGGACATCACCAGCGTGATGGATATCGGCATCGTCTTCGGCGCCTTGCTGGCGGCGGGCCTGGCCGGGCGTTTCGCGCCAAGCCTGAAGATTCCCGCGCGCTCGCTGGTGGCGGCGGTGATCGGTGGTTTGCTGCTGGGCTACGGTTCGCGCCTGGCCTACGGCTGCAACATCGGCGCCTATTTCAGCGGCATCGCCTCCGGCAGCCTGCACGGCTGGCTGTGGCTGGTGGCGGCCTTTATCGGCAACGGCGTGGGCGTGCGCCTGCGGCCGTGGTTCTTTGCCGAGGAGCGTCAGCCGCAAGGGCTGACGGGCTGCTGAAACGCCGTGTACCCAAGCTTCTGTAGGAGCGAGGCTTGCCCGCGAAGGGTGTAAACGATAGTGCGGTATAGCGGCCAGATCGCCGCTGCGCGGCTATCGCGAGCAAGCTTCGCTCCTACGGAAGAACCGGGTAATCAGGTCCCGGCCTTGATCTTGGTCCAGGCCCGGGTCCGCGCCCGTTCCGCGTCCCGTGGCAGCGGCCGCAGGGTGTACAGCGTGCTCATCGCCGCGTCGGTCGGGTACAGGTTGGGGTTGTTGCGGATCGACGGATCGACCTGCTCGGTGGCGTCCTTGTTCGGGTTCGGGTAGCCGACGAAGTCGCTGACCGGGGCGATCACCTTGGGTTGCAGCAGGTAGTTGATGAAGCGGTAGGCATCGTCCGGGTTCTTCGCGCCTTTGGGAATCGCCAGCATGTCGAACCAGATCGGCGCCCCTTCCTTGGGCAGGCGCATGTCTACCACCACACCGTTCCTGGCTTCCTTGGCGCGGTTGGCGGCCTGGGAGAAGCTGCCGGAATACCCCACCGCCACGCAGATGTCGCCATTGGCGATGTCGGCCATGTACTTGGACGAATGGAAGTAGGTGACGTAGGGGCGGATCTTCAGCAGCAGCGCTTCGGCCTTGGCGTAGTCCGCCGGCTGCTTGCTGTTGGGGTCCAGGCCCAGGTGCTGCAGGGCCAGCGGCAGGATCTCCGACGGCGAGTCGAGCAGGGCCACGCCGCACTGCTTGAGCTTGCTGATGTTCTCTTCCTTGAAGATCAGGTCCCAGCTGTCCACCGGCGCGTTCTCGCCGAGGGCGGCCTTGACCTTGGCTGGGTTGAAGCCGATCAGGATGGTGCCGTACATGTAGGGCACGGCAAATTTGTTGCCCGGGTCGTTGGCCTCGATCAGCTGCATCAGCTTGGGATCGAGGTGGTTCCAGTTCGGCAGCTTGCTGCGGTCCAGCGGCTGGAACACCCCGGCTTCGATCTGCTTGGCGAGGAACACGTTGGACGGCACCACCACGTCGTAGCCGGAGTTGCCGGTCAGCAGCTTGGCTTCCAGCGCCTCGTTGGTGTCGAAGATGTCGTAGATCAGCTTGACCTGGCTGTTCTCGGCCTTGAAGTCTTCCAGGGCCTTGGGGGTGATGTAGTCGAACCAGTTGTAGACGCGCAGGGTGCGTTCTTCTGCCTGTGCGGCACCGCCCAGCAGCGCCGCGCAGAGCGCGGGCGCAATGTAGCTTTTGAGCCTGTTCATGTGGCGGGTTTCCTTCACTGGGCGCTTTGAAAGCCTTCGAGAACGTTCACGGCGTTGATGCCGATTTCTTCCACCGCGTAGCCGCCTTCCATGACGAACAGCGTCGGCTTGCCCAGGGCGGCGATGCGTTGCCCCATGGCCAGGTAGTCCGGGCTGTCGAGCTTGAACTGCGAGATCGGGTCGTCCTTGAAGGTGTCCACGCCCAGCGATACGACCACTATGTCGGCGCCATAACGGCGGATTTCTTCGCAGGCCTGTTCCAGCGCCGCGCTCCAGCTGTCCCAGCCGCTGCCGGCGGGCAGTGGGTAGTTGAAGTTGAAGCCAACGCCTGCGCCTTCGCCGAGCTCGTCCCCATACCCCAGGAAGAACGGGAATTCGGCTTCCGGGTGGCCGTGGATCGAGGTGAACAGCACATCGCTGCGCTCATAGAAAATCGACTGGGTGCCATTGCCGTGGTGGTAGTCGACGTCGAGTATCGCGACCTTCTTGTGGCCCTGGTCGAGGAAGGCCTGGGCGGCGATGGCCGCGTTGTTCAGGTAGCAGTAGCCGCCCATCAGGTCGCCGGCGGCGTGGTGTCCCGGCGGACGGCACAGGGCGAAGGCACTGCGCGCGCCGCGCTGGATCACCGCCTGGGCGCTCAGGGCGACTTGCGCGGCGCTGTAGGCCGCCTGCCAGGTGCCGGCGGTGATCGGCGCGCCGCCGTCGAAGCTGTAGTAGCCGAGCTGGCCGTGCAGGCTGGTGGGGATCACGCTGCGCAGGGTGCGCGCCGGCCAGGTGTAGGGCAGCAGGTCGCCGTCGATGCCCTGGGCCGCCCAGCGCTCCCAGGCGCCCTTGAAGAAGTCCAGGTAGGCGCGGCTGTGGATGCGTTCGATCGGCCCCAGGCCGAAGTCCCTGGGCGCCTCGACCGGGCCCAGGTTGCGATACTTCACGCGGTCCAGCACGTGGTCGGCGCGCGACGGCATTTCGAAGCAGGGCATCAGTTGCCCGTCGATCAGTTCGCAGCGGCCGTGGTGCAGGTGGTGATCGTCCGAGTAGATCGTCAGCATTTCTTGTTCTCCGCAGGCTGGTTCGGTGCTCACAGTCTTGCGGCGCCGGGGCTTTTGGAGAACGGCAGGAGCGGCCAAAAGGGGATCGATATGGCCAAAACCTGTGTCCGCAATTCGCCCCCTGAAGCAGCACGGCGCCCCCTTGCGGGGCGCCAGCGGGGTCAGCTTGCGGGCGGCGCTTGATCGAAGCGCTGCAGCACCTGGAGCATGTCCTCGCGTTTTTTCCGGGCGAGGATACCCAGCAGCAGGGCGCGGCCGTTTTTCTCGCAGCGCTGGCCGACATTCGGATCGGCGCCTTTCTCCAGCAGCAGGGTGAACATGTCCAGGGTCTCCTGCTGGCTGACAGTGGGGGACTTGTCGTCGGCGGAGGTCTTGTCGGCGACGAACGTCAGCAGGCTCTGGCCGCCGGGTTGTTGGTTGGAGCAGGTGCCACGACCGTAGCTCAGGTTGAGATTGGCACCGGCTTCGATCAGCTGCCTCATGGCCGCGTAGTTGTTTCCCCAGAACGCCCGGTACAGCGCGGTTTCGTTGTCATCCACGGTGCGCAGTTCGAGGTTCTGCGGGTGTTGCAGCAGCCAGGTGAAGCCTTCGAGGTTGCGTGTCTGCTCGGCCAGTTGCATCAGCGGGGTGTAGCCCCGGCTGTTTTGCTCGTCGATGGCGATGCCGGCTTCCAGCAGGAACTTCAGGCGCCCGCCCTGGTTCAGGTCGGGGCTGTCCTTGAGGTCGCGCTCCATGGCCTGCAGGGCCAGGGTGGTCCATTTGTACTGGCCGCTGGTATGGGCGCCGTGGGCCGGCAGCAGTCGGGCGATCTCCAGGTTTGGCGCGTCCAGGGCGTGCAGCAGGGCGCTGCGCCCGTCATCGGCCATGACTTCGCCACTGACGCCGCTGGCCAGCAAGCGCCGGACCTCGGCCGCGTCGCCGGCATCCACGGCGGCCACCAGCGGCCAGAAGCCCTGGCACGCCTGCGGGTTGGCGGATTTCAGGCCCAGGCGCTGCAATACGCGCGGCGGCACGCTCAACTGGCGTTGCAGGCGCATGCCGCAATACAGCCGATAGCGTTCGATGGCGCGGCCCTGGTGGATGTTGTCCAGCGGCCGTTGTTCGAACTGGGCCCAGTCCAGGTCGGCCAGGTTGAGGTAGGTCGGCATGCGCCCGGGTTCCCGACGCAGCACCTCCAACAGCCAGGGGCGGGCGGTTTTCAGCTGGCCGGCCTCGCTGGTCCAGTAGGCGATGTCGTTGAGCAGGCCCGGGTATTCGCTGCGATCCAGGGCCATGGTGCGAAAGTCATGGGCGGCGAAGAAGTCTTCCACCTGGCGGATGCCCGGCCCCTTGTCCTTGGCTTTGCGCAGTTGCTCGTGGAGTTCGCGGAACTGGGTCCAGACGTCGTCCGCCGTGGCCGCTGGCGAATAGGCATTGAAGGTGATCGGGCCCGTGCCGCTGCTGAAGGGGCGGAACCACTGGGGAAAGCGTTGCAGGGCGTACAGCCACTGTTGCTCGATCTCGCTACCGATCGGTTGCAATGGGGTGAAGTCCATCTGGGTCAGGTCGCGGCGGTGACTGACGGCCAGCATCGGCTGCTGCGGATAGCGCTGGTCGATCAGCAGATAACGCTGGCTGAGCTGCCAGTCCGGGCTGATGCAGTCGAAGCTCAAGGGCGTCAGGCTCAGCCCGACTTCGAGTTGATTGCTCGGCGGCCAGTTGTCCGAGACCTGGATCGGGTCGTCCGGCGAGACGCAGGCCCGCAGTTCCTCGGGGCTGAACAGCGGCAAAGGTGGCGACTTGTAGATGCGCTGCTGGTACTGCGCGTCCTGGTAGGCGTTGAGATAAAACAGCCCGCGGTACTGGCTGAGCACGATCCGCGCCGGAAGCTGCTCAAGGCCTGGCAGGGGGAACGGCTTGATCTGCAGGGTGGCGGTTTCCGGTTCGTCCAGGACGATACCGCGGGAGACTTGCCACCATTTGATCTTGGCCAGGTCCAGGTCGAATGCCTGGACGGCGGGGGCGATGGCGAGCATCAGCAGCGCCAGGCCGTTGGCGCAAAAGCGGATGTGCCTGGCAACGATGCCTGTAAAGAAGTTCACGTTTGCAGTCCCTTGCCGGTATGAAAGGCCGGCAATGTAATGCAATCGGCGGTTTTATGCCGGGGTTTGTGTCAGGGCCGGAACTGGCTCGGGGCGACGCCGCTCCAGCGCACGAAGGCATGGCGGAAGCTCGCGGTTTCGCTGAAGCCCAGGGCCTCGGCGATGCGATAGATCGGCAGGTCGTCCTCGCAGAGCATCTGCTTGGCCCGCTCGAAACGCAGCTCGTCGAGCAGTTCCTGATAGCTGCAACCCAGGTCCTTGAGGTGTCGGCGCAGGGTGCGGGCCGAGCAGTTCATCTGTTCGGCCAGGCCTTCCAGGCCCGGCGCGGCGTCCAGTTGCGCCGCCAGCAGCTGGCGGATGCGCCCCAGCCACGCCTGGCGCCCGGTGAATTCGGTGTTCTGCTTGCGGCAGCGTTCGGCCATGGCCTGGTGGGTGATGGCATCCGCCAGGGGCAGCGGCTGTTCGAGCCAGCGTCGGTCGAAGGCGAAGGCGTTGCAGGCTGCATCGAATTGCAGCGGACAGTCGAAGCGCTCGGCATAGCGGCGCTGGTAATCGGGGGCGGGGTAGTCGAAGCGGGCGCCGCGCAAGGGCAGCGGATGGCCCAGCAGGTCGTCGCAGATGACCTTCAACGACACCAGGCAGAACTCGATATTGAAGGTCGCCAGCGCCGGGTTCTCGCGGTAATCCGCGGCGGTCAGCCAGATCAGCTCGCCGTCCGCTTCCAGGCTCAGCTGGAAAAGTGTTCCCAACAGCGCCGGATAACGCAGCGCCAGGCGCAAAGCGTCACCTAAGGTGGCACTGGTGAGCAGGGCATAACCGAGCATGCCGTAGCTGGAGACGTGCATGCGCCGGCCCAGCTCCAGGCCGATATCCCGTTGCAGGGCCACGGCGTTGGCGCACACCAGCATTTCCTGGTTGGTGGTGATGCGGGTGTCGGCGCGGCTCAGGTCGGCGGCGTTGATGCCGCTGCCGGCCAGCAGCGCGTCACTGGGCAGCCCTTGGTCCTTGAAGGTGTTGAGCACCAGCGAGACGGCGTTGAGGGTGGTGAGGTGGGAATGCAGCATGTCCGTTTCCAGCCCGGGGGATGCTGAAAACGGAGCAATTTGTATGCCGCGCCAGCGACAAATTCCAACGATGACGCGCTGTCAGCTCAGCTCGCCGCACAGGTCCAGCTCCACCAGGCGCCGCACTTCGGCGCTGTCCAGGCCGGCGCCGAGCAGGGCGTTGAGCTTGCCGAACGCCGCTTCGCGGGTCATGCCGCCGCCGGACAGCACGCCGACGCCGCGCAGGCGGCTGCCGGCCTCGTAGATGTCCAGCTCCACGCCGCCTTCATGGCATTGGGTGATGGCCACGACCACGATGCCCTGGTCCCGGGCGCGTTGCAGGCTGGCCAGGAACTGCGGGTTATCGCTCGGCCCGGTGCCGCTGCCGAAGCACTCCAGCACCAGCGCCTGGATGCCGCTGCCCAGCAGGGCGTCGAGCTGTTCGGCGGCGATGCCCGGCACCAGCGGCAATACGCCGACCCTGGCCAGTTGCTTGCCCTGGCGGTAATCCAGCTGCGGCGGAATCGAGGTCGCCTTGGTTCCGCCGCCCTGGCGCTGCAACGCCGCGAACGGATGACGGCCGAAGCTGCGGATCTTCGCGCAGCGGGTCGGCGCCAGCAGTTCACCGTGGAAGTACAGGTGCACGCCCGGCGCCAGGCCCTGGCCGAGGGCGACCAGGGCGCCGCCGAGGTTTTCCCAGGCATCGCTGTCGGTCACCCCGGCCGGCAGCATCGAGCCGGTGAACACCACGCGGGCATGCAGGCCCAGCAGCTGGAAGCTCATGGCCGCGGCGCTGTAGGCCAGGGTGTCGGTGCCGTGCAGGATCAGCACGCTGTCGCAGCCCTGCACGTCGACCGCATCGACCACGGCTTCGCGCAGGCGCTGCCAGTAGGCGGGGGTCATGTTGGCGCTGTCGATCAGCGGCGCCATCTCGCGAAAGCGCCAGTCGGGCACCACCAGCTCGGGCTGGCTGTGCAGGTAGTCGCGCATCCGCGCCTCGAAACCCGAGGCCGGGGCCAGGCCGTGGGCGCTGGCCTGCATGCCGATGGTGCCGCCGGTGTAGAGCACCATGACGTGCTGGGCGGCAGGGTAGGTCGAAGGGTTCATGGGATTCTCCGAAACGGTGAGTTCCTGTGGGAGCGGGCAAGCCCGCTCCGACATTTATCGCACTGTAATCGACGGGCGCAGAGGATGCGCCCGCCGTTCACCCGTCAGCGTTGCGCTGCGGGCACGCCTTGCGGCTCGGCCTGGGTGACTGCCGATGTTTCGGCGGGCCAGGCCTTCAGGTCCAGGTCCAGATCGGTAAATTTGCTGGAGTCGAACACTGGCTGGCTGACGCCGGCGCGGCGCTGCTCGTCGTAGTCGCGCATCACGCGCAGGCCGACCTTGAACAGCATGGCCAGGGCCACCAGGTTGACGAAGGCCAGGCAGGTCATGGTGATGTCGGCGAAGGCGAACACGGTCGACAGGTCCTGCATCGAACCCCAGACCACCAGCGCCAGCACCAGGCCGCGGAAAGTCATCAGCGCAGTGCGGTTGCGGGTGAGGAACTGCAGGCTGTTCTCGCCCAGGTAGTAGTTGTAGAGGATGCAGGTGAAGACGAACAGCGACAGCGCGACGCTGACGAACATGCGGCCCCAGTCACCGACCACGGCGGCCAGTGAGTTCTGGGTCAGGACGATGCCGTCACCTTCGAAGCCCGGGGTGTAGAAGCCCGACAGCAGGATCAGCAGCGCGGTGCAGGTGCAGATCACGAAGGTGTCGAGGAACACGCTGAAAGCCTGGACCACGCCTTGGGCGCCCGGGTGCTTCACGGCGGCCACGGCGGCGACGTTCGGCGCACTGCCCAGGCCCGCTTCGTTGGCGAACACGCCACGCTTCACGCCCATGACGATGGCGCTGCCGAGCAAGCCGCCGAAGGCCGGGTCGAGACCGAAGGCGCTCTTGAAGATGGTTTCCAGCATGGCTGGGACGTGTTCGATCTGGGTGCCGATCACGTACAGGGTCACGCCGATATAGGCCAGAGTCTTGATCGGTACCAGCAGGTCGGACACCGAGGCGATGCGCTTGATGCCGCCGATGAAGGTGATGGCCAGCAGCACCGCCAGGACGATACCGGTGTGTTGTGGGTCGAAGGCAAAGGCGTTCTGCAGCGAGTGGGTCACGGTGTAGGACTGCAGGCCGATGAAGGCGAAGCCGTAGGTGACCAGCAGCAGGATCGAGAACACCACCGCCATGCCTTTGAGCTTCAGGCCGTGCTGGATGTAGTAAGCCGGACCTCCACGGTACAGGCCGTCGCCATCGGCGCGCTTGTAGACCTGGGCCAGGGTACATTCGAAGAAGCTGCTGGACATGCCGACCAGTGCGGTCACCCACATCCAGAACACCGCACCCGGACCGCCGAGGGTCACGGCGATACCGACACCGGCGATGTTGCCTGCACCGACACGGCCGGCAAGGCTGAGCATCAGGGCCTGGAACGAGCTGAGTTGCCCGGCGCTGCCTTTGAGGCTGTCGCGGAACACCGCGAACATGTGGAAGAAGTGGCGTAATTGAACGAAACGCGAGCGGATCGTGAAGTAGCTACCGAGCCCGACAATGAGCACGATCAGTACTTTCCCTGAGAGGAAGTCGTTGATGACTTCGAGCATGAAGTATTCCTCGCTGTTTTTTGTAAAGGCAGAAGCTGGACGGTCCGAAACATCGAGTTACACACCGTCGCGCAGACAGCACGACAGGTGGGCCGAGTGTTCGTCCCGGTTCCAATTCGCGGGTTGTTATTAGTTCGGGTTTCCCGTGAGGTTGAGCCTCGTTACCGACGGCCGCCCACGTGAAGAGGGGGCGCACTATACCGGTGCGCGCGCCCGCCGTCTGCATGTAGCGCGTCGAGCCGAGGAACGGCAGGCGGGGAAAAGGGCTGAATCGGTTCTTGCGCGAGCTCTTTGGCACGCTTGTGCAGGCGCGCCGATGGCGGTCGACGATCACGCGGTGGGGTGGGTGGAGCGCCGCCTTGCGGCTATCGCGGGCAATCGAGCGTCGACCGGCCGCGGGCCTCAGAAGTAGTAGCCGATATTGACGTTGGTCCGGTAGTACCACTGGTTGCTGCCCACCGAGCTGGTGAAGCCGCTGCCGTTCTCCGCGCCGCCGTAGGGGTTGGCGTTCCGGGCCCAGGAACTGCGCGCCCACGGTGTACATCGGCGAGTCGTCCCAGCCGCTCTGGTTTTTCATCATCCGGCTACAACAGCGGTTTTGCAGACTCTCAGCGGTTTTGTGGGTTTGGCGGTACGTAACTGCCGTACAGCCTTTGCCTCGCAACGATTACGTAGCAATTACGTAACCGTTACGTAGCAATTACATAGCGCGCTAGAGATCCCGCACCAGGCGCCGGTTCTTGCAGCCGGAGATGCAGACCATCATCGATCGCTTGGCCGCCCGTTCGGTCTTGGTCAGCACGCCGTCGTGGTGGTCGATCTCGTCTTCCACCACCCGTGTTTCACAGGAGTCGCAGACCCCTTCGCGACAGCTGTGGTCGATGTCGCGGCCGGCTTCGAGCAGCACATCCAGCAGGCGCAGGCCGGGCTCCATGGACAGGGTCTTGCCGGACTTTTTCAGCTCGACGCTGTAACTGCTCTGGGCGGGCATTTGCTCAAGAACTGTTGCAGTCCTTGTCGATACTCCTGGGGCGGCATGAGGTCACTGTGTTTGGCGATGCGACAGGCCAGGCCCTTATGTTAGGTAAAGCCTCGGCCGCTCGCCGCTCAGGCTGGAAACTGCCGTATATGCTGTTCCACCCACTTGAACAGGCGCTCGTCGAGCAGCGCTCGGTAGCGGTCGTAGGCGTCCTGGTGGCTGTTGAAGAGCGGGTCCTGATTGATCCGCGCGGCCAGCGCGGTGGGGCTGTCGCTCCCGGCATGGCTCGCCCTCAGGTATTTCTGTCGCTGATCGGCCTGTTCCAGGGTGTCCGCCAGGGCGTCCAGTTGCAGATGCCTGAATTGGGCGATGACCTGGGGCAGGTGAAAGTGCAGGGCACTGTCAAAGCCTTCCCAGTCCTCAAAGGCCAGCCACTCGTGGAGCACCATGAAGCAGCGCGATGCCGGTGCCAGTTGTTCCAGCGGCTCGAAGGCCAGCCAGTACTGGCGCGGCAGCTGCTCCTCGGTTTCGATGGCCTGGGCGATCAGGTCCAGGGCCCGGCCCTTGTCTCGGTGATGTTTGCGCAGGATGCGCTGGGTCAGGGTGAAGCGTGCTTCTTCTATAGCGTGCAGGGCACGGTTCAGGTCGTAGCCGGCGTTGTGCAGGTATTCCCGGGCTTGCTCGGGAGGCAGGCCGGACTTGTCCATCAGTAGCGGCAACAGCTCGGACTTGTAGAGCTCGGCGGCTTGCTGGGGATTGCCCGCGCAGCGTTCGAGCAAGGCCTGGGCATGGCGCAGGCCCACGGGGATCAAGCTGCGCAGTTGCTGTATCGCCTGGATTTGCGTCGGGTCCATCGACGGGATGCCTTGGTATTCGTTGCCGGTCGCGGCGGGAGGTCGATTATCTACCCTGATGGCCGATTGTGCCTGGCCAAAGCCTGGGCGAAGTATCGCCAGGGCCTGGATCTGTAGCCGCTGCCGCAGGCTGCGATCGACCGCGAAGCGGGCGCGGCGGTTTCAAGGGAGGGGTAAATGAGCAGGCAAAAAAAAGGGCTTGGAGAAGAATCTCCAAGCCCTCAAAAAGGTGAGAGGTGTCTAGTCCCTCGACCTGGTGAGCAGTGCCCTGTGGCCAGGGCGGGCGTTGGTCAGGCTTTGAGCGGGACCAGACGCGGGGCAATCATGTTTTCCGGGCGCAGGATGTCGGCGAGCATGGCGTCGTCGAGCAAGCCTTCTTCGCGCACCAGTTCCAGTACGCCGCGGCCGCTTTCCAGGGCGATGCGGGCGATACGGGTGGCGTTTTCATAGCCGATGTACGGGTTCAGCGCGGTGACCAGGCCGATCGAATGCTCGACCAGTTCGCGGCAGCGCTGCTCGTTGGCGGTGATGCCGGTGATGCAGTGCTCGCGCAGCATGTCCATGGCGCGTTGCAGCAGGCGGATCGAGTCGAAGATCTTGAAGGCGATCAGCGGCTCCATCACGTTCAGTTGCAGCTGGCCGCCTTCGGCCGCGATGGTCAGGGCCAGGTCGTTGCCGATGATCTGGAACGCCACCTGATTGACCGCTTCCGGGATCACCGGGTTGACCTTGCCGGGCATGATCGAGCTGCCTGGCTGACGCGCTGGCAGGTTGATCTCGTTGATCCCGGTACGCGGGCCGCTGGACAGCAGGCGCAGGTCGTTGCAGATCTTCGACAGCTTGACCGCGGTGCGCTTGAGCATGCCGGAGAACAGCACGAAGGCGCCCATGTCGGAGGTGGCTTCGATCAGGTCGGCGGCCGGTACCAGCGGCTGGCCGCTGATGGTGGCCAGGCGCTGGACGGCCAGGGCCTGGTAACGCGGGTCGGCGTTGATGCCGGTCCCGATGGCGGTACCGCCCAGGTTCACTTCGGTCAGCACTTCCGGCGCCAGGGTCTTCAGGCGGGCCAGGTCTTCGCTCAGGGTGGTGGCGAAGGCGCGGAACTCCTGGCCCAGGGTCATCGGCACGGCGTCTTGCAGCTGGGTACGGCCCATCTTCAGGACGTGGCTGAACTCTTCACCCTTGGCGGCGAACGACTGGATCAGGCTGTCGAGGCTGGCCAGCAGCGCGTCGTGGCCCAGCAGCAGACCCAGGCGGATCGCGGTCGGGTAGGCGTCGTTGGTCGACTGCGCCATGTTCACGTCGTTGTTCGGGTGCAGGTACTGGTATTCGCCCTTGCTGTGGCCCATGGCCTCCAGCGCGATGTTGGCGATGACTTCGTTGGCATTCATGTTGGTCGAAGTGCCAGCGCCGCCTTGAATCATGTCCACCACGAATTCTTCGTGGAAGTCGCCGCGGATCAGACGGGCACAGGCTTCGCTGATGGCAGCGTGCTTGGCTTCGCTCAGGTGACCCAGCTCGCGGTTGGCGTCAGCAGCTGCCTGCTTGACCATTGCCAGGGCCACGACCAGTTTTGGGTAGTGCGAAATCGGAACGCCGGAGAGGCGGAAGTTGTTCACCGCTCGCAGGGTCTGGATGCCGTAATACGCTTGAGCAGGTACTTCGAGTACGCCAAGCAGGTCTTTTTCTGTGCGGAAAGATGCAGCGGAGGACATGATAGAAATCATCTCGATATGGACCCGGTCGGTGCCGGAACGCTGCGAATCCTAGGCCTGCGGGAAAATTTGGGCCAATGCTGTTAAACACTGGCCTATGCATAAACGGCATAATGCCCGTGTGACGCCGCTTGCGCGGCAAGCGTGTGACCTAAAATGGTGCGTTCCCCGGGAGGACGTGATGAATCTGGAAAGCAAATGGCTCGAGGACTTCAGTGCCCTGGCCGCCACCCGCAGCTTCTCGCAGGCCGCCGAACGGCGCTTCGTGACCCAGCCGGCTTTCAGCCGGCGGATCCGCAGCCTGGAAGCGGCGCTGGGGCTGACCCTGGTCAACCGCTCGCGCACGCCGATCGAACTGACGGCGGCGGGGCAGCTGTTCCTGGTGACCGCGCGCACGGTGGTCGAGCAACTGGGCGAAGTGCTGCGACACTTGCATCACCTCGAAGGCGGGCAGGGCGAAGTGATGCAGGTCGCCGCGGCGCACTCCCTGGCCCTGGGCTTCTTCCCGCGCTGGATCGCCCAACTGCGTAACGAAGGCTTGAACATCGCCACGCGGCTGGTGGCGACCAACGTCGGCGACGCCGTGCATGCCCTGCGCGAAGGCGGCTGCGACCTGATGCTGGCTTTCTATGACCCGGACTCGGCCATGCAGATGGACCCGGAAATCTTTCCTTCGCTGCACCTGGGGCAGACCGAGATGCTGCCAGTGTGCGCGGCGGATGCCGCCGGCAAACCGCTGTTCGACCTGGAAGGCGAGGCCAGCGTGCCGCTGCTGGCGTACAGCGCCGGGGCGTTTCTCGGGCGTTCGGTGAACCAGCTGCTGCGCCAGCGCAACCTGCGGTTCACCACGGTCTATGAAACCGCCATGGCCGACAGCCTCAAGAGCATGGCCCTGGAAGGCCTGGGGATTGCCTGGGTGCCGCACCTGAGCGTGCGCGCCGAACTGGCCCGCGGCGAACTGGTGGTCTGTGGCGGCGCGCAATGGCATGTGCCGCTGGAGATCCGCCTGTACCGCTGCGCCCTGGTACGCAAGGCCAACGTCCGGCTGCTGTGGCGCAAGCTCGAAGGCGGCGCGGCGCAGGGCACAGGCAACACCTGACCTGTAGCCGCTGCCGAAGGCTGCGCTCGCTCTGGGCGGCACTCCGTCGTAGGGGCCGAAAAACCTGGCGACGCGGTCTGTCTGAAGGATTGGGAACACCCCCTTTGCGCCGGCTTCGCCGTCGATCGCAGCCTGCGGCAGCGGCTACAGGAATCTGGCAAGGATCCTGGCCCATGCTGACTGACCCCGAAGTCAATAAAACCGCCGCTTTGCGCTTGAAACATGGTGTATGACAGATGGTCGGCAAAAGTGCGTTTAATGCACCTTTTTCGGTATACTGCGCGGCCTTCGGCCGGTTCGTCCGGCCATAATTCGTACATTCAAGCCACGCACTCCGCGTGGCTTGTTGTTTTTGACGCGCCCGCGGGCGCCCAGAGAGAAGAGGCACGACGATGAGTGCATTGGTTGGCGTGATCATGGGCTCCAAGTCCGATTGGTCCACCCTTAGCCACACCGCCGATATGCTGGAAAAGCTCGGCATCCCTTACGAGGTGAAAGTGGTCTCTGCCCACCGCACCCCGGACCTGCTGTTCCAGTACGCCACCGATGCCGAAGCGCGGGGCATCGAGGTGATCATCGCCGGTGCCGGTGGCGCGGCCCACCTGCCAGGCATGTGCGCGGCCAAGACCCACCTGCCGGTGCTGGGCGTTCCGGTGCAGTCGTCGATGCTCTCGGGCGTGGACTCGCTGCTCTCCATCGTGCAGATGCCCGCGGGCATTCCGGTCGCCACCCTGGCCATCGGCAAGGCCGGCGCGATCAACGCCGCATTGCTGTCGGCGAGCATCCTTGGCGCCAAGCATCCGCAATTTCATACTGTGCTGAAAAAATTCCGCGCTGAGCAGACAGACAGCGTCCTGGACAATCCAGACCCACGCATCGCCTGAGGTTTTTGACGATGAAGATCGGTGTAATCGGTGGCGGCCAGCTGGGTCGCATGTTGGCTCTGGCGGGCACTCCGCTGGGGATGAACTTCGCTTTCCTCGACCCGGCTCCGGACGCCTGTGCCGCTGCCCTGGGCGAACACCTGCGAGCCGATTACGGCGATCAGGATCACCTGCGCCAGCTGGCTGACGAAGTGGACCTGGTGACTTTCGAGTTCGAAAGCGTGCCGGCGGAAACCGTGGCCTTCCTGTCGCAGTTCGTCCCGGTCTACCCGAGCGCCGAAGCCCTGCGCATCGCCCGCGATCGCTGGTTCGAGAAGAGCATGTTCAAGGACCTGGGGATTCCGACCCCGGCGTTCGCCGACATCCAGTCGCAAGCCGACCTGGAGGCCGCCGTGGCCAGCATCGGCCTGCCGGCCGTGCTGAAAACCCGCACCCTGGGTTACGACGGCAAGGGCCAGAAAGTCCTGCGCAGCCCTGAAGACGTGGTCGGTACTTTCGCCGAGCTGGGCAGCGTGGGGTGCCTGCTGGAGGGCTTCGTGCCGTTCACCGGCGAAGTCTCGCTGATCGCCGTGCGCGCCCGCGATGGCGAAACCCGCTTCTATCCGCTGGTGCACAACACTCACCACAGCGGCATCCTCAAGCTGTCCGTGGCCAGCAGCGATCACCCGCTGCAGGCCCTGGCCGAAGACTATTCCAGCCGCGTGCTCAAGCAACTGGACTACGTCGGGGTGATGGCATTCGAGTTCTTTGAAGTCGACGGTGGCCTCAAGGCCAACGAGATCGCGCCACGGGTGCACAACTCCGGGCACTGGACCACCGAAGGCGCCGAGTGCAGCCAGTTCGAAAACCACCTGCGGGCTGTCGCCGGCCTGCCGCTGGGTTCGACCGCCAAGGTCGGCGAGAGCGCGATGATCAACTTCATCGGCGAAGTGCCGGCGGTGGAGAAAGTCATCGCCATCGACGATTGCCACCTGCATCACTACGGCAAGGCCTTCAAGGTCGGGCGCAAGGTCGGTCACGCCAACCTGCGCTGCAAGGACAGGGCGACCCTCGAGGCGCAGATCCTCAAGGTCGAAGCGCTGCTCGCCGAATAACTTCCTGAGGCCGCGGTGGAACCAATCGGGGCCGCCGTTCTCTGATGGCAGGATGCCAAGGCGCTGACTAGGCTTTGGCATACCTAACTCATACAGAGGGAAATGCCATGGGAATTATTGGAACCATCTTTATCGGCTTGATCGTTGGCCTGCTGGCTCGCTTCCTGAAACCGGGCGATGACAGCATGGGCTGGATCATGACCATCCTGCTCGGTATCGGCGGTTCGCTGGCAGCCACCTACGGCGGCCAGGCCCTGGGCATCTACCAGGCGGGCCAGGGCGCGGGCTTCATCGGCGCGCTGGTTGGCGCGGTCGTGCTGCTGGTGATCTACGGCCTGGTCAAAAAGAACTGATTTAGCGACAAAGCCCTCTCTGCTGCGCAGGTAGAGAGGGCTAGAATGCCCGGCGTTGTCTTGTCCCTTTCTTGCCGAGCTCCTCCATGCGCCGTCTTCTGTTGACTCTTGTTCTGCTGGGCCCGGGCCTGGCTCATGCCGGCGAACTGCCGGAAACCGACTGGCTTGAACTAATGCCCAAGTCGGACCAGAAAGCCCTCGAGCAAATGCCGGAAATCGATCACAACTCCCCCGAAGCCAATGGCACCTTTACCGCAAAGGGCGGCCTGAAGCAGAGCAAGGGGTTGCCGGCGGTGATGTATTCGACCAAGACCGTGCCGGCCATGAACGGCAAGGACATTCGCATCGGCGGTTATCCGGTGCCGCTGGAGTCCGATGCCAAGGGGCGCAGCACGCTGTTTTTCCTCGTGCCTTACCCGGGCGCCTGTATCCATGTGCCGCCACCGCCGCCCAATCAACTGGTGCTGGTGCGTTTCCCCAAGGGCGTGAAGCTGGACGATATCTACACGCCGCTGTGGGTCACCGGCCACCTGAAGATCGAGACGGTCAGCAACGACCTGGCCGACGCGGCCTATGCGCTGGATGCGCAGAAAGTGCGGGTGGTGCAGGAGTCGGATCTGTAAGGCGGCGTTACAGCGGTACGCTGGTAACGCTCACTCCCAGGGTATGACTGGCGCCCGGCGCCAGGGTCACCACGTCATCCATCACGTTGGCGGTCTCGATGCACAGCATGCGTTGCCAGCCATCGTCGGCCATGTCGCTGAACTGCTCGGCGCGGGCGATCCACGGGTTCCAGATTACCGCCGAGCGCGAGCCGTTGCTGGTCAGCTGGATGCGCCGCTCCCAGGCCGGGTCGACGATGCTCAGCTGTGGCGGAGGGTCGAGGTAGATACGGTCGGTCTCGCCGGTGAAATGCAGGTCGCCGGACTGTTGCGCAATCTTCCAGTCGTCCAGGGTCTCGATGTAATTCAGGCCGTCCAACCCTTCGACATGCACCTTGCGCACATCGCTGACCGCGAAGTAGCTGTGCAGCGCCTGGCTGATGGTGACCGTGTCGTCGCCCAGGTTGTGGCTGGTGAGGTTGATGTGCAGTTGGTCGTCGAGGCGGATGCCCAGCTTCAGCTCGACCTGGTGCGGCCAGCCTGGCAGCCCGCCTTCGGGGATCGGCAGTTGCAGTTCCACCAGCAGGCTTTCGCCTTCGCTCTGGATGCCCAGCAGTTCCCAGTCGGTGGCGCGGACCAGGCCGTGGGCCCCGGCCGGCTCGCTGCCCTGGCGCATGGCCTGGACGCTTTGCGGGTTGCGCGCGAAGTTGCCGAACCACGGCCAGCACACCGGAACGCCGGCGCGAATGCTTTTGCCGCTCTTGAACACGGCCTCGTCGTTGAGCCAGATCAGCGGCGGTTGCCCGGCCAATTGATAGCTGAGGATGTGCGCGCCTTGCTGGGCCACCAGCAGTTCGGCCTGACCGTGGCGGATGCGCCAGCAGTTCAGTTCATCCAGTTTCACCGTTTCAACGTGAGGGGTAGGCATGGTGCTGTTCTCGTTCAAAAGCAGGGCTGCTATGGACCACGTAACAGCCGCCGGGTTTAACCCACGCCGAATTTAACGGGCCCTGGGTGGAACCGAGCGGGTGCGGCCACTGCCGTCGATGGCAACGAACACGAACACCGCCTCGGTGACCTTGCGCCATTCGCTGGACAGCGGATCGTCGCTCCAGACCTCGACCATCATCTGGATCGAGCTGCGACCGATTTCCAGGGTCTGGGTATAAAAGGAAAGCTGCGCGCCGACCGCGACCGGCACCAGGAATGCCATGCGGTCGATGGCGACCGTGGCGACACGCCCGCCGGCCACGCGACTGGCCATGGCGGTACCCGCCAGGTCCATCTGCGCCACCAGCCAGCCGCCGAAAATATCGCCAAAGCCGTTGGTTTCGCGGGGAAGCGCGGTGATTTGCAAGGCCAGGTCGCCTTGCGGGATCGGATCTTCTTGTTCGAGCTCTATCATGCCGGGGGTGCCTCTGACCCGTGACTCTTCATTGGTACTTCAGGTGAATAGCCGTCTTGAGGAAAAACGATTCAGCCCGAACATACTACGTTCGTCACGTTCTTCGTAAGGCGTACTAAAGGGAAACTCTGCGAAACCGGCTGGCCCAGTCGGCGCCTGGGGCGCCCAGCGGCGTTTTCGCACAGCAACCCTTGCCGGGGCGGTGTTGCTCCAATGCCTGCGAGTATATCGGTCGACAGGCTCGGCGACGACCACCCGGTTCTGATTTTGATTGTCAATTGTGCCCGTCTATGTGCTTTTTCGAACAATTTGCTATCGTGCCGAACCTGCCAGGCCACAACCAGCGCTGTTGCGGCTTCCAGAACCGACTATAAGAGAAGCCCTTGCCATGACCACTGTGCCTTCGAGCGTCGCGCAGCCCGCGCAACCTGCTCGTCCATTGACCCGCAATGACTACAAGACCCTGTCGCTGTCCGCCCTGGGCGGCGCGCTGGAGTTCTACGACTTCATCATTTTCGTGTTCTTCGCCACGGTGGTCGGCAAGCTGTTCTTCCCCGCGGACATGCCCGAGTGGCTGCGCCTGATGCAGACCTTCGGCATCTTCGCCGCCGGCTACCTGGCCCGGCCCCTGGGCGGGATTGTCATGGCGCACTTCGGCGACCTGCTCGGGCGCAAGAAGATGTTCACCCTGAGCATTTTCATGATGGCGGTACCGACCCTGATCATGGGCCTGCTGCCGACCTACGCGCAGATCGGCATGTGGGCGCCGATCCTGTTGCTGCTGATGCGGGTGATCCAGGGCGCGGCCATCGGCGGTGAAGTGCCGGGCGCCTGGGTGTTCGTTTCCGAGCATGTGCCGCAGCGGCATATCGGCTACGCCTGCGGCACCCTGACCTCGGGCCTGACGGCCGGGATTCTCCTGGGTTCGCTGGTGGCCACCGCGATCAATAGCATCTATACCCCGGGCGAAGTCGCCGATTACGCCTGGCGGATTCCGTTCCTGCTCGGCGGCGTGTTCGGCCTGTTCTCGGTGTACCTGCGCCGCTGGCTGCACGAAACCCCGGTGTTCGCCGAGCTGCAGCTGCGCAAGGCCCTGGCCGAGGAGGTGCCGCTGCGCGCGGTGCTGCGCGACCACCGCAGCGCGATCATTCTCTCGATGCTGCTGACCTGGCTGCTGTCCGCCGGGATCATCGTGGTGATCCTGATGACCCCGACCGTGCTGCAGACGGTCTATCACTTCACCCCGACCACCGCGTTGCAGGCCAACAGCCTGGCGATCGTGTTCCTGAGCCTGGGGTGCGTGGCGTCCGGCGCGCTGGCCGACCGTTTTGGCGCCGGCCGGGTGTTCGTATTCGGCAGCGCGCTGCTGCTGGCGACTTCCTGGACCTTCTACCACAGCCTGCTGGATCACCCGGACTGGCTGTTCCCACTGTACGCGCTGACCGGCCTGCTGGTGGGCACCATCGGCGCGGTGCCGTATGTGATGGTCAAGGCCTTCCCGGCGGTGGTGCGCTTCAGCGGCCTGTCGTTCTCCTACAACCTGGCCTACGCGATCTTCGGTGGCCTGACGCCGATGGTGGTGACCGCGCTGCTCAAGGAGAGCCCGATGGGCCCGGCCTATTATGTTGCAATTATTTGCAGCATCGGGATCCTGGTCGGCCTGTACCTGTGGAAAAAGGGCCGCTGATCCTGTGACCCTGTAGCCGCTGCCGAAGGCTGCGAACGACCCGAAGGGGCGCGGCGATCTTCAGGGCCCTGGAGGTCCTGCGGACCTATCGCAGCCTGCGGCAGCGGCTACTACAAAGCGTTTTTTATCCCTCTATAAAGAAAGGCCAGCCTTCCATCGCGAATGCTGGCCTTTCATCTAATTGTCATATTTCAGCCATAGAGTGTTCACACGGCCTACAGATACTTGGCCCGACTTAACACACCCTATCTGCTAGGAGTAAGGCATGAAACTGAAGCGTTTGATGGCGGCAATGACTTTTGTCGCTGCTGGCGTTGCGACTGCCCACGCGGTTGCCGCTGTTGACCCTGCTATCCCGAGCTACACCAAGACCACTGGTGTGTCGGGCAACCTGTCCAGCGTCGGTTCCGATACCCTGGCCAACCTCATGACCCTGTGGGCCGAGAACTACAAAAAGGAATACCCGAACGTCAACATTCAGATTCAGGCCGCTGGCTCCGCCACCGCGCCACCTGCGCTGACCGAAGGCACCTCCAACCTGGGCCCGATGAGCCGCAAGATGAAGGACACCGAACTGGCTGCCTTCGAGCAGAAGTACGGCTACAAGCCAACCGCTATCCCGGTTGCCGTGGACGCCCTGGCCGTGTTCGTGCACAAGGACAACCCGATCCAGCACCTGACCATGGAACAGGTTGACGCGATCTTCTCGTCGACCCGCCTGTGCGGCGCCAAGGCCGACGTCAAGACCTGGGGCGACCTGGGCGTGACCGGCGACCTGGCCAACAAGCCGGTCCAGCTGTTCGGTCGTAACTCGGTATCCGGCACCTACGGCTACTTCAAGGAAGAAGCCCTGTGCAAAGGCGACTACAAGCCTAACGTCAACGAACAGCCTGGTTCGGCTTCGGTGGTCCAGTCCATCAGCTCCTCGCTGAACGGCATCGGCTACTCGGGCATCGGCTACAAGACCGCCAGCGTGAAGACCGTGGCCCTGGCCAAGAAAGGCAGCAGCGAATTCATCGAAGACACCGAAGAAAACGCCCTGAACGGCAAGTACCCGCTGTCGCGCTTCCTGTACGTGTACATCAACAAGGCCCCGAACAAGCCTCTGGCCCCGCTGGAAGCCGAGTTCGTGAAACTGGTTCTGTCGAAACAGGGTCAGGAAGTGGTAGTGAAAGACGGCTACATCCCACTGCCAGCCAAAGTCGCCGCCAAGGCACTGGCTGACCTGGGCCTGCAGGAAGGCGCTGCAGTCGTAAAAAAGTAACACCCTAGGTCCGGGCCTGTCCCGGACCTTGTAGGAGCGAGCGGGCTCGCTCCTACACCCCCCAATTTTCGATCCGCTGCCAGCTCTGCTCCGCGGCGGATTTGTTGCGTCACTGCATTGTCATCTTTCTGTCATACAGGATCGCTAGGGTGTGCGCATGAATGATCTGGCCAACTCCACCATGACTCCGACTTCTCCCCCCAAGCGCATTGACTTCAATACGCCTGAGCTGCAACGCAAGCGCCGCATCCGCGCGCTGAAAGATCGCCTGACCCGTTGGTACGTCCTCGTCGGCGGCCTGGCCGTGCTGGCCGCGATCACCTTGATCTTCTTCTTCCTCGCCTATGTCGTGCTGCCCCTGTTCCAGGGCGCCGACCTGACCGCTAAAGACCCGCTGACGCCAGCCTGGATGCAGGACGCCGGCAAGCCGCTGATGTTCTCCCTGGAAGAGCAGAACCAGGTCGGCATGCGGGTTTCCGACAAGGGCCAGGCGCTGTTCTTCGACATCGACAACGGTGCCGAGCTGCGCCGCGTCGACCTGCCGATTCCGGCCGGCACCACCGTGACCGCCATCGGCAAGGATCAGCCGGGCAGCCCGCTGGTGGTGGTGGGCCTGTCCGATGGCCAGGCGCTGGTATTCCGTCACACCTATAAGGTCAGCTACCCGGAAGGCAAGAAAACCATCTCGCCGGCTATCGAATACCCTTATGGCGAAACCCCGATCGTGCTGAACGAGCAGGGCGGTGCCCTGGAGCACGTCAACCTCAACGCCACCGATTCGGCGCTGGTGGTGGCCGGTTCCAGCGGCGCGCAATTGCACGTGCTGCAGTTGACCCGCGAAGAAAACATGATGACCGGCGAGGTCACCAGCGAGCAGAACCGCATCGAGCTGCCGCAGATGACCGAACCGGTCAAGGCCATGTACATCGACCCGCGCCAGCAGTGGCTGTACGTGATCAACGGGCGTGCCCAGGCCGACGTGTTCAGCCTGCGCGACAAGAGCCTCAACGGTCGCTACAAACTGCTGGAGGATGCCGATGCCGAAGTGACGGCCAGCACCCAGCTGGTGGGCGGTATCTCGCTGATCATCGGCACTTCCAAGGGCGGCCTGGCCCAGTGGTTCATGGCCCGCGACCCGGACGGCGAACTGCGCCTGAAGCAGATCCGTACCTTCCAGATGAGTACCACGCCGATCATCGAAATCACCGCCGAAGAGCGCCGCAAAGGCTTCGTCGCCCTGGACGCCTCGGGCAAGCTCGGCGTGTTCCACAGCACCGCGCACCGCACCCTGCTGGTGGACCAGGTGGTCGAGGGCGAAGGCCTGTTCGGCCTGTCGCCACGGGCCAACCGGGTGATCGTCGAAGCCGGCGGCAAGCTGCAACCGCTGGTGCTCGACAACCCGCACCCGGAAGTGTCCTGGAGCGCGCTGTGGAGCAAGGTCTGGTACGAGAACTACGACGAGCCTAAATACGTCTGGCAATCGACCGCGGCCAACACCGACTTCGAACCCAAGCTGAGCCTTTCGCCACTGACCTTCGGTACGTTGAAGGCAGCGTTCTACGCGATGCTGCTGGCGGCGCCGCTGGCGGTGGCCGCGGCGATCTACACCGCTTACTTCATGGCTCCGGGCATGCGCCGCAAGGTCAAGCCGGTGATCGAGCTGATGGAAGCGATGCCGACGGTGATCCTCGGCTTCTTCGCCGGCCTGTTCCTCGCGCCTTACGTCGAAGGTCATCTGCCGGGCATTTTCAGCCTGCTGATGCTGCTGCCGATCGGCATCCTGGTGGCCGGTTTCGTCTTCAGCCGCCTGCCTGAGTCGGTGCGCCTCAAGGTGCCGGATGGCTGGGAAAGCGCGATCCTGATCCCGGTGATCATCCTGGTGGGCTGGTTCTCGCTGTACATGAGCCCATTCATGGAGAACTGGTTCTTCGGCGGCGACATGCGCATGTGGATCTCCCATGACCTGGGCATCACCTACGACCAGCGCAACGCCCTGGTGGTCGGCCTGGCCATGGGTTTTGCGGTGATCCCGAACATCTACTCGATCGCCGAAGACGCCGTGTTCAGCGTGCCGCGCGGCCTGACCCTGGGCTCCCTGGCCCTGGGCGCCACGCCGTGGCAGACCATGACCCGCGTGGTGATCCTCACCGCCAGCCCGGGCATCTTCTCGGCGCTGATGATCGGCATGGGCCGCGCGGTCGGCGAAACCATGATCGTGCTGATGGCCACCGGCAACACTCCGGTCATGGAAATGAACCTGTTCGAAGGCCTGCGCACCCTGGCGGCCAACGTCGCGGTGGAAATGCCGGAGTCGGAAGTCGGCGGCAGCCACTACCGCGTGCTGTTCCTCTCGGCGCTGGTGCTGCTGCTGTTCACCTTCGTCATGAACACCCTCGCCGAGCTGATCCGTCAGCGTCTGCGCAAGAAATACTCGTCGCTTTAAGAAAGGTAGAAGTCTGTGAAACAGAACTCCCTGAATGGATGGTTCAAGAGCGGCGCCCCGGGCGTCTGGATCAGCGGTGGCGCGGTGTCCATCGCGGTCATCATGACTATCGGCCTATTGGCAGTGATCGCCGTACGCGGTCTGGGCCACTTCTGGCCGGCGGACCTGGTGCATGCCCACTACGACGTGCCGGGCCAGGCCAACCACCTGGTCATCGGCGAAGTGGTACAGAAGGAAGAAGTGCCGCGGGCACGCCTCAAGAGCGCCGGCCTGCCGGTGCCGGACGAAGGCCCCGAGTTCATGACCCGCGAGCTGATCAAGGTCGGCAACCGTGACCTGAACGGCAACGACTTCACCTGGATCGTCGGCGACTGGCTGACCAACCAGACCACTCCGCCGGAGCTGATGGCCATCGAGCGGCGCGAGTGGGGCAACTTCTACGGCTACCTGGTCAACGTCAAGCAGGATGGCAAGGTCATCGCCGAAGGCGAAGCGGCCTGGCCGGAACTACAGGCGCGCATCGAGCGAGTGAACAAGCTGGCGGCCCAGCTCAAGACCCTGGAGAAAGTCGACATCGGTGCGATCAACGCCGGTCTCGAGCGCATCCGCCTGCACGGTCGCAAGCTGGAGCTGGACGGCAAGCTCGATGCCGCCGCCCAGGCCGACATGGAAAGCGAACGCGCCGAGCTGAACGCCCGTTACCAGGACGTCGAGGCCCGCCTGAGCGACCTGCACGCGCAGTTCAACCGTGACAGCCTCACCGCCCGCGACGCCAACGGCAAAGAGATCGAGATCAGCCTGGGCAAGGTGGTGCACGCCTACCAGCCGAACGGCATGGGCACCTTCACCAAGCTGGGCTTCTACTTCAGCAAGGTCTGGGAGTTCCTCAGCGACGACCCGCGTGAAGCCAACACCGAGGGCGGTATCTTCCCGGCGATCTTCGGTACCGTGATGATGACCCTGATCATGGCGATGATCGTCACCCCGTTCGGCGTGCTGGCCGCGGTGTACCTGCGTGAATACGCCAAGCAGAACACCCTGACCCGGGTGATCCGCATCGCGGTGAACAACCTGGCGGGCGTGCCGGCCATTGTCTACGGCGTGTTCGGCCTGGGTTTCTTCGTCTATGTGTTGGGCGGTTCCCTCGACCGCTTGTTCTTCCCCGAAGCGCTGCCGGCGCCGACCTTCGGCACCCCGGGCCTGCTCTGGGCTTCCCTGACCCTGGCGCTGCTGGCGGTGCCGGTGGTGATCGTGGCCACCGAGGAAGGCCTGGCGCGGATTCCCCGCACCGTGCGTGAAGGTTCCCTGGCCCTGGGCGCGACCAAGGCGGAAACCCTGTGGAAGATCGTGCTGCCAATGGCCAGTCCGGCGATGATGACCGGCATGATCCTCGCGGTGGCCCGCGCCGCCGGTGAAGTGGCGCCGCTGATGCTGGTGGGTGTGGTGAAACTGGCGCCGTCGCTGCCGGTGGACGGCAACTACCCGTACCTGCACCTGGACCAGAAGATCATGCACCTGGGCTTCCATATCTATGACGTCGGCTTCCAGAGCCCCAACGTCGAGGCCGCGCGGCCGCTGGTGTACGCCACGGCGCTGCTGCTGGTGCTGGTGATCGCGACGCTCAACCTGTCGGCAGTGTGGATTCGTAACCACCTGCGCGAGAAATACAAGGCGCTGGATAGCTAAAGCCATTAGCCACAAGCGGCAAGCTACAAGCCGCTTTTGCTCAAACTTGCAGCTTGCAGCTAGAAGCTTGCAGCTACGAACGGAGTGAGATCATGCAACAAGAAGCACATACCCACGGCATCAACATGTCGGCCCTGGGCCGCGACAAGCAGAGCCTGAACCTGGACCAGGAAACCGTGGCCATCGAAGTCCCGGGCCTGAGCCTGTTCTACGGTGAGAAGCAGGCGCTGTTCGACGTCAGCATGAACATTCCGAAGCAGCGCGTGACTGCCTTCATCGGCCCGTCCGGCTGCGGCAAGTCGACCCTGCTGCGTACCTTCAACCGGATGAACGACCTGGTGGACGGCTGCCGCGTGGAAGGCGAGATCAACCTCTACGGCAACAACATCTACCGCAAGGGCGAAGACGTCGCCGAGCTGCGCCGCCGCGTGGGCATGGTGTTCCAGAAGCCCAACCCGTTCCCGAAAACCATCTACGAGAACGTGGTCTACGGCCTGCGCATCCAGGGCATCAACAAGAAGCGCATCCTCGACGAAGCCGTCGAGTGGGCCCTCAAGGGCGCGGCGCTGTGGGACGAGGTCAAGGATCGCCTGCATGAATCGGCACTCGGCCTGTCCGGTGGCCAGCAGCAGCGTCTGGTGATCGCCCGCACCATCGCCGTGGAACCGGAAGTGCTGCTGCTCGACGAACCGTGCTCGGCGCTCGATCCGATCTCCACCTTGAAGGTCGAAGAGCTGATCTACGAACTGAAATCGAAGTTCACCATTGTGATCGTGACCCACAACATGCAACAGGCCGCGCGGGTCTCCGACTACACGGCGTTCATGTACATGGGCAAACTGGTGGAATTCGGCGACACCGATACGCTGTTCACCAATCCGGCGAAGAAGCAGACCGAAGACTACATCACCGGTCGTTACGGCTAGGAAGCTGTTGTTGCTCACTGAACTGACGCTGCGGTCCACCGCACCTTACCGGACGCTCCAAGGACGCCAACCATGATTAGTAAAGAAGGCCTCACGCATCACATCTCCCAGCAGTTCAACGCCGAGCTCGAGGAGGTGCGCAGCCACCTCCTGGCGATGGGCGGGCTGGTCGAGAAACAAGTCAACGACGCCGTCACCGCGCTGATCGAAGCCGACTCGGGGCTCGCCCAGCAGGTGCGCGAGATCGACGACCAGATCAACCAGATGGAACGCAACATCGACGAAGAATGCCTGCGCATTCTCGCCCGTCGCCAGCCGGCGGCTTCCGACCTGCGCCTGATCATCAGCATCTCCAAGTCGGTGATCGACCTGGAGCGCATCGGCGACGAATCGACCAAGATCGCCCGTCGCGCCATCCAGCTGTGCGAAGAAGGCGAAGCCCCGCGCGGCTACGTGGAAGTGCGGCATATCGGCGACCAGGTGCGCAACATGGTCCGCGATGCGCTGGATGCTTTTGCCCGCTTCGACGCCGACCTGGCGCTGTCGGTGGCCCAGTACGACAAGATCATCGACCGCGAGTACAAGACCGCGCTGCGCGAGTTGGCCACCTACATGATGGAAGATCCGCGCTCGATCTCGCGCGTTCTGAGCATCATCTGGGTCCTGCGCTCCCTGGAGCGGATCGGCGACCACGCGCGCAACATCTCGGAGCTGGTGATTTACCTGGTGCGCGGCACCGATGTGCGCCATCTGGGCCTGAAGCGAATGAAGGAAGAAGTTGAAGGCACCAGTGCCGAAACCGCTAATGTTCCGGGTGAAGCTGACGATAAGTAAGGTTGCCCGAGAGAAGCGCCCGGCCCTTTGGCCGGGCGTTTTCGTTTATGGGGATTTAACTTGAAAAGCAGCGCCCGCGAACGAAAAGTCCTGGCGTGACTGAAGAGTTTTGGCAAAGTGCCATCAGTAAAGCGTTATGCTAGCCGGGATTTTTAAAGGGGTGGTCGATGAGTAAGGTAAGTGTGTTGGTGGTGGATGACGCTTCGTTCATTCGTGACCTGGTGAAGAAGTGTCTGCGCAACTACTTCCCTGGCATCAAGATCGAGGACGCCATCAACGGCCGTAAAGCCCAGGCCCTGCTGGCCCGTGAAGCCTTCGACCTGGTCTTGTGCGACTGGGAAATGCCGGAAATGTCCGGCCTGGAGCTGCTGACCTGGTGCCGTGGCCAGGAGGCGATGAAGGCCATGCCGTTCATCATGGTCACCAGTCGCGGCGACAAGGAGAACGTGGTGCAGGCGATCCAGGCCGGTGTCTCCGGCTACGTCAGCAAGCCGTTCACCAACGAGCAGCTGCTGACCAAGGTCAAGCAGGCGCTGAATAAGGTCGGCAAGCTCGACACCCTGATGAACAGCGCGCCGACCAAGATGAACTCGGCGTTTGGCAATGACTCCCTGAGTGCCCTGACCGGCGGCAAGGCCGAAGTCATCGGCGCCGCGCCGGCGGCTGCGACGGTCAATCCGTTTGCCAAGCCTGCCGTGGTGTCCGCTCCTGCTCCCGCCGCAGCCCCGTCTCGTGGGTTGCTCAACAGTCCTCCGGTAAAGGCGCCGGCGCCTGCCGCCGCTGCGTCTGCTGGGGGGCGTGGCCAGGGGCAATTGCGTCTGTCCAGCGGTACCCAGCAGTGCGTGATCAAGGCGCTGAGCATCAAGGAGGCGCTGTTGGTGGTGAAGCGCACCGATACGCTGCCGCAGGTACTGGACAGCGCGGTGCTGGACCTGGAGCAGGGTGACAATGCCGAAGTGGCGCGTTTGAACGGCTACCTGCATGCAGTGGTGGCCTATGAGCCGAAGCCGGACAGCGAGTGGTTGCAACTGACCTTCCGCTTCGTCGACCAGGATGCGCAGAAGCTCGACTACATCTCCCGCCTGATCGCCCGCGGCACGGCGCAAAAGCACTTCGTCCCCGGCGCCTGACGGGTTCCTGCCCGCTGTTTCGCGGGTAGCCACGTTTCCATAGGAGCGAGGCTTACCCGCGATGACGTCCGTCCTGACGCCGCACTTTCCGGACGGCTGGCCCCGATCCTGTAGCCGCTGCCGCAGGCTGCGATAAGGCCAAAGGCCTTCAACGATCTCAAACCTTGCGCGCCCTTCGGCGATTCCCAGTGCCAGTCTGCGTTTGAATGCGGCGCGAAACCTGCTGCAAACACTTTCCTGTACCACGCTTTTGCACGCTGATGAGGGTGATTCGGGGCGTGTTACTCAGGCGTTGTATCTGTTGCTGGGTGATGGGTGTGAGGTGTTGCAGGCGGCGCAGAGCAAGGCGTTGGGGAGGGGGCAGTGGTTTGATGCCGTGTGTCCGATTCTCGGTTTTTCAGGTTGATTTATATCTGTACTGATATAGTTTGTGGCCTGTGCTTTTGGCTTTTCTTGTGCCTGGCCACGCTTTGAAACAACCCGGTCGCGCGCTGTGGCGGTCGGGTTGTTTAACCTCTCTGGGGTCAGTAACGGGAGAGGTTCGATGCCTAGGCACAAGGATGTGGTGTTTGTCGGGAGCGCGCTCCGGGACCTCCGGGCTTTTCCGCTGGATGCGCGAAGGGCCGCGGGCTTTCAGCTGGATCTGTTGCAGCAGGGCGAGCAGCCCTATGACTGCCGGTCGATGAAAACCGTGGGGCCGGGGGTGTTTGAGATCAGGATCAGTGAGGATTCAGGGGCGTTTCGGGTGTTTTACGTGGCCAACCGGCCCGCGGCCGTTTATGTGCTGCACGCCATGCGCAAGACCACCCGCAAGACCGAAGCGCGGGACATCGAGTTGGCTCGGGCCAGACTTCAGGAGATAAGTGCACGCCATGACCGATCACATGCATACCGAGCGTTTCGCCAGTGTATGGGACGCGCTCGAAGGTTCGCCCCAGGAAGCCGCCAATATGCGCCTGCGCTCCAAGCTCATGCTGGAGCTGGGCAAGACCATCAAGGCCTGGGGTGTTTCGCAGAAGGAGGCCGCCAGGCGGCTCAATATCACCCAGCCGCGGCTCAACGACGTGCTCAGCGGCAAGATCAACAAGTTTTCCCTGGATGCGCTGGTCAACCTCTCCGACGCCGCGCACCTGGGGGTCGATATCAGTTTCAGTCCGTCGGCAATGGAACCTCTGGTGCAGGGTTGATTCATACAAAGTCCACGTCGGGCTGCTAGCCTGACTTCAGGCTTTCCTCAGAATCTTGCCCATGTTCACGCACCTGCTGTTTTCCTGCGGTCTGTTGCTGGCTGCCACCTCGGCCATGGCCATGACCATCTACAAGTCCACCGACGCCAACGGCGTGGTGTCCTACAGCGACCGTCCGTCGCCGGGCGCCCAGGTGTTCGTGTTTCGCGATCGCATGGTCGAGCACCTGGAACGCCAGGTGCGTCTGGACGTCGAGAAGAGCTGGGGCGTGGACAGCGTCTTTGTGCGTAACGACCTGTATGCGCCGGTGGAGATCGAGCTGGGGTTTACCGGCCTGAAGAACATCCGCAGTGCCCCCAGGCAGCCGATTCGCCGGGTACTGCCGGCCCGCAGCCGACAGCGCCTGGCGCAGCTCACAGCGATGCAGGCGGGCAAGCCGCTGATCTATGTCCCGCAGTTTCGTTACTCCCTGGGCGACCCTGCGGGCGCCGCCCAGGCCTATCGTTACCCGCTGCCCTGGCGTGGTGGCCCCTTTCGCCTGACCCAGGGCGCCAACGGCCGGTACAGCCATTTCGGCCCCAAGAGCCGCTATGCCATGGACATCGCCATGCCCGAGGGCACGCCGATCATCGCGGCGCGTGGCGGGGTGGTGGTGAAGACCGAGAACCGCCAGAGCGGGCGCGGCACCGACCCTTCCGGCAATTTCGTGCGGGTGTTGCACAACGACGGCACCATGGGGGTGTACCTGCACCTCAAGCGCGGCTCGGTAAGGGTGCGTGAAGGCCAGCAGGTCGTGGTGGGCAGCCCGCTGGCGTTGTCGGGCAACACCGGCAACAGCAGCGGCCCGCACCTGCACTTCGTGGTGCAGCGCAATACGGGGCTGGGGCTGGTGTCGATTCCCTATCAGTTCAACCAGCCCATCGGCAGCCTGCCGAATTTCGCGCTGGGCAAAAAGTAGCCATGTAGCCGCTGCCGAAGGCTGCGATAAGGCCGCAGGCCTTCAGCGATCTCAAGATCCTGCGCCCGCTTCGTCGGAGTGCCGCCGAGGTCGATCGCAGCCTTCGTCAGCGCCTGCAGGGCGATCAGCGGGGCGGGTGTAATCAGGGGAGAGATCGCGAGCAATCGAGCGTCGATTACTCGCGATGGGGGCTCAGGCCTTGCTCAATCGAGCATCAACACCTTGGCCAGGACGATTTTCGGGCCTTTCATCTTCTTGATGATGATGCGCAGGCCTTCGACTTCCATGACCTCTTCTTCTTCCGGTACCCGTTTCAGGGTTTCGTAGACCAGGCCGGCGAGGGTTTCGGCCTCGATATGGTCCAGGTCGATGCCTAGCAGGCGTTCCACCTTGAACAGCGGGGTATCGCCGCGCACCAGCAACTTGCCGGGCTGGTAGGCGAGGATGCCGCGCTCGGCCTTGCGGTGTTCGTCCTGGATATCGCCGACCAGCACTTCCAGCACGTCTTCCATGGTCAGGTAGCCGATGATCTTGCCGTCGGCTTCTTCCACCAGGGCGAAGTGCGAACCGCCTTTACGGAACTGTTCCAGCAGCTGCGACAGCGGCATGTGCCGGGAAACGCGCTCCAGGGGGCGGGTCAGCTCGGCCAGGTTGAACGATTCGGGGATGTGGTCCAGCGCCGCCAGTTCCAGCAGCAGGTCCTTGATGTGCAGCAGGCCGACGAACTCGTTGCGCTCGCTGTCGTAGACCGGGTAGCGGCTGAACTTGTGGCGGCGGAACAGGGCGAGGATCTGCTTCAGCGGCGCGTTGAATTCCACGCTGATCAGGTCTTCCCGGGAGTTGGCCCAGTCCACCACTTCCAGCTCGCCCATTTCCACGGCCGAGGCCAGTACGCGCATGCCCTGGTCGCTGGGGTCCTGGCCCCGGCTGGAGTGCAGGATCAGCTTCAGTTCTTCGCGGCTGTAGTGGTGCTCGTGATGCGGGCCGGGCTCGCCCTGGCCGGCGATGCGCAGGATGGTGTTGGCGCTGGCGTTGAGCAGGTAGATCGCCGGGTACATCAGCCAGTAGAACAGGTACAGCGGCACCGCTGTCCACAGCGACAGCAGCTCGGGCTTGCGGATGGCCCAGGACTTGGGCGCCAGTTCGCCGACCACGATGTGCAGGTAGGAAATGATGAAGAAGGCGGTAAAGAACGACACGCCCTTGACCACTTCCGCCGAGTCCACGCCCACGGCGCTGAGCAGCGGCGCCAGCAAATGCGCGAAAGCCGGCTCACCGACCCAGCCCAGGCCGAGGGAGGCCAGGGTGATCCCCAGCTGGCACGCGGAAAGGTAGGCATCCAGCTGGCTGTGGACGGTGCGCAGGATCTGCCCGCGCCAGCCGTTCTTATGGGCGATGGCCTCGACCCGGGTCGAGCGCAGTTTGACCATGGCGAACTCGGCGGCTACGAAAAAGCCGTTGAGCAGAACCAGGAGCAGTGCAAAAAGAATCATGCCGAAGTCGGCGAAAAGAGACGCGAGGGTAAAACCAGGGGAAGGGTCCATGATGGAGTTTTGCGGGTTCCGTGTATTCGAAAAAGAGAGAAATGCGCGGCGCAATGGCCGGCGCAAGCCAGCCAATGTAGCGGCTGGCAGGGCGATTGCCTAGTGGCGCGTGGCTGTCACCGCTGGTCGGTCAGGGTGTCGGCACGCAATCTTTTCACCTGGGCCGGGGCGAAATGGCAGGTAAAAGTGCTGCCGTGGCCCGGTACGCTGCTGATCTCCAGGCGCGCCCGATGGCGCAGCAGCACATGCTTGACGATGGCCAGGCCCAGGCCGGTGCCGCCGGTGTTGGAGTTGCGGCTGGAGTCGACCCGGTAGAAGCGTTCGGTCAGGCGTGGCAAGTGCTTGCTGTCGATGCCGATCCCCGAATCCTGCACGCTCAGGTGCGCGCCTTGCTCGTCGCCCCACCAGCGGATGCGGATGTTGCCCTCGGCCGGGGTGTATTTCACGGCGTTGAACACCAGGTTGGAAAAGGCGCTGCGCAGTTCCGCCTCGCTGCCCTTGAGCAGGACCTGCGCGTCGGCTTCCAGGGTGATGCGCTGGTTGCGCTCCCCGGACAGCGCCTGGGCATCGCTCTTGATCGACTGCAGCAGCACGTCGATCGGCACCGGCTGGTTGTCCGACGGGTAGTCGGTGGCTTCCAGCTTGGCCAACAGCAGCAGATCGTTGAGCAGGGTCTGCATGCGCCCGCCTTGCTGCTGCATCTGCTGCAGGGCGCGGCTCCAGCGCGGATTCACTTCCTCGACGTTGTCGAGCAGGGTTTCCAGGTAGCCGCAGATCACCGTCAGCGGCGTGCGCAGCTCGTGGGAGACGTTGGCGATGAAGTCCTTGCGCATCTGTTCCAACTGGTGGATGCGGGTCACGTCGCGCACCAGCATCAGGTGTTCGTTGTTGCCGTAGCGGGTGATGTACAGCTGGATGCGTACCCGGTCGTTGGTCGGCGAGGGGATTTCCAGCGGCTCGTTGTAATTGTCCTGCTCGAAATATTCCTTGAAGCGCGGATGGCGCACCAGGTTGGTCACCGGCTGGCCGCTGTCTTGCGGGGTCTTCAGGCCCAGCAGGGTTTCCGACGCGCGGTTCCACCATTCCAGATTGCCGTCGCTGTCGAGCATGATCACCGCGTCTTTCAGCGCCGCGGTGGACTCCTGGACCCGGTCGATCACGGCTTGCAGGCGCCCGCGCACCCGTTGGTCGCGGCGTTGCAGGTGGTAGATGCTGTCGAACACCTCGCCCCACAGGCCGTAGCCATCGGGCGGTGCTTCATCGGGTTGGTGCAGGCGCAGCCATTCGTGCAGGCGCAACAGTTGCTTGAGGGTCCAGGCCAGGTAGATCCCCAGGCCGATGGCCAGGCTCCAGCCGTAGTAACCGCTGATCAGGCCCACCAGCAGGCAGCCGGTGACTAACAGCAGCATGTGGCGAATCAGGGTGCCATGCCAGTTCTGGTTCACTTAACACGCGTCCTTGTAAGCGTCTGGCGAATAAGGGGCCGGCTTCAGGCCTTGGTGGAAAAACGGTAGCCGGTGCCGCGCACGGTTTGTACCAGATTCTCGTAGGCATCGCCCAAGGCTTTGCGCAGGCGGCGGATATGCACGTCGACGGTACGCTCTTCGACATAGACGTTGCCGCCCCAGACCTGGTCCAGCAACTGGCCGCGGGTGTAGGCGCGCTCCTGGTGGGTCATGAAAAATTGCAGCAGGCGGTATTCGGTCGGGCCCATCTCGGCCGGTTTGCCGTCGATGGTCACGCGGTGGCTGATCGGGTCCAGCAGCAGGCCGCCGACTTCGATCGGTGCCTCGCCGTCGGTCGGACCAGCGCGGCGCAGCACGGCCTTGAGGCGCGCGACCAGCTCGCGAGGGGAGAATGGCTTGGTGATGTAGTCGTCGGCGCCGACTTCCAGGCCCTGGATCTTGTTGTCCTCTTCGCCCTTGGCGGTGAGCATGATGATCGGGATGTCACCGGTCAGCTCATCGCGTTTCAGGCGCCGCGCCAGCTCGATGCCGGAGGTGCCGGGCAGCATCCAGTCGAGCAGGATCAGGTCGGGCTTGCGGTCGACGATGATGGCATGGGCCTGCTGGGAGTTCTCCGCCTCCAGGCAGTCGTAGCCGGCCATTTCCAACGCGACGGCGATCATTTCGCGAATGGGCGCTTCGTCGTCAACGATCAGAATGCTCCTGCCAACCATGCTTAATCCTCTTGTCATTTAACTGTCTTGCGCCGCATTAGATAACGGAATTATTGCAGTCGTGTGACAGTATTTTAGGTGCTGGTGCGAGGGCTGCATTCGTGGACTAAGCTTTGGGTCCGAATCCTGACAACCACCAAAGAAGGTTTCTATGACTCAACTCACGCAATCCTGGAAAGCCCTGTTGCTGAGCGCTGCGCTGGCCCTGCCGGGGCTGGCGTTCGCTGCGGAACCGGCGATGACCAAAGACGGCATGTTCGTCGATCACAAGGGCATGACCTTGTACACCTTTGCCAAGGACAGCGGCGGCAAGTCCATGTGCAACGACAAGTGCGCCGCCAACTGGCCGCCGCTGATGGCCGCCAGCGGCGACAAGGCGATGGGCGAGTGGACCGTCATCAAGCGTGACGACGGCTCCATGCAGTGGGCCTATGACGGCAAGCCGCTGTACACCTTCGTGATGGACAAGAAAGCCGGTGACATGACCGGCGACGGCAAGATGGACGGCGCCTGGAAAGTAGCCAAGCCTGATTGATCGTAGTGTTTCTTCGCGGGCCAGCCTCGCTCCTACAGAAACGGTAGGTGTGAGGCTGGCCTGCGATAACGGTCCTCAGCGAACGGCGTAATCCACGACTATCCCCAGGAAAATCGCCAATCCCGCCCAGTGGTTATGCAAGAAGGCCTTGAAGCACTTCATCCGGTCGCGATCGCGGGTGTACCAGAACTCCCAGGCAAAACACCCGGCCGCCACCAGCAAACCCAAGTGGAACCAGATACCCAACTCGAAACGCGCGCCCGCCAGCAGCAGGCACGCCAGCGCCAGGCCCTGCAGGGTCAGGATGATCACCCGGTCGGCTTCGCCGAACAGGATCGCGGTGGATTTCACCCCGATCTTCAGGTCGTCGTCGCGGTCGGTCATTGCGTAATAGGTGTCATAACCCACGGTCCACAGCAGGTTGGCGATGTACAGCAGCCAGGCGGTGGCCGGCAGCTCGCCGGTCTCGGCGGTAAAGGCCATCGGGATGCCCCAGGAGAACGCCGCGCCCAGCACCACTTGCGGGTAATAGGTGTAGCGCTTCATGAAGGGATAGCTGGCCGCCAGGGCCAGGCCGCCCAGCGACAGCCAGATGGTCGCCGCGTTGGTGCACAGCACCAGCAGGAAGCTGATGAACATCAGCACGGCGAAGAACACCAGGGCTTCCCTGGAGCTGATCTTGCCGCTGACCAGCGGGCGCTGTTCGGTGCGCTTCACATGGCCGTCGACCTTGCGGTCGGCCCAGTCGTTGATCACGCAGCCGCCGGCCCGGGTGAGGGTTACGCCAAGGACGAAAATCACGATATTGGCCAGCGAAGGCGAGCCTTTGCCGGCAATCCACAGGGCCCAGAGGGTCGGCCAGAGCAGCAGGTAGATGCCGATCGGCTTGTCCATGCGGGTCAGCTGGATAAAGTCCCAGGCGCGCGGATTCAGGCGATTGAGGGATTTGAGCAGGCTCTGATACATCAGCGGTTCTCCGGCTGGGCGCTGACGGCGCTCCACAGGGACGGCAGGAAGATTTCGGCGACCAGCACGCTCAGGGCTGCGCGATCGAAGCGCGAACGGCGGGCCCAGAGGTCATCGGCCTGCACCTCGTCGGGCAGCCACGGGCGTGGGTAATGGCAGACCTCGATGGGGCGGCGCTGAAAGGCCTGGTCACAGAACAGCAGTTCGCCCAGCGAGCGGTTACCCAGTTCGTCCATGTTCAGCCCGCCGTCCTGCAGGGCGCTGCGGGCCGCCACGCTGCGGGCGAATACCCAGGCCTGGCCGTGACCGCGCAGATACACCTCGCGTACCCAGCCCTGGCTGCCTGGCTGCAGGTCCAGCGCGGCGCATTCGTCGGCGCGCAGGGGCTGCCAGCCCTCGACCAGTGGCGTCACGCTGAAGCCGTCGTTGGAGAGACGGGTCAGGCGCCGGGTCAGCGAACCTTCATCGAACAGCCAGTCGAGGGTCTGTGCGTCGGGGAGGGGCGTCAGCCGGCTTTGCGAGAGCCAGTCCGGGGTGGAAAATGCAGAGATTGAGTGCGGCACAGTGGGTCATTATTGGCAGCAAATGAGGCCGCGAGCTTAGCATGGCGCCAGGCGATTTTGCCGCAATGGAGCGGCTGCCCGCGGCGAACGTGCTTGCATCCGTCGGTGCTCATCAGTACAAAACGCGCTGGGCCGGACGCGCCCCCTGGCGTCATCCAGAGTCGATTCATCGACCATCCCGCCGGTAACAGCCTGAGAACCTGAGGAAACGCGTAAATGAAAAAGTGGCAATGTGTGGTCTGCGGCCTGATCTACAACGAAGCCGATGGCTGGCCGGACGACGGAATCTTGCCCGGTACCCGCTGGGAAGACGTACCTGAAGACTGGCTCTGCCCGGATTGCGGCGTCGGCAAAATGGATTTCGAAATGATCGAAATCGGCTGATCACACCCTGTGATCCCCTGAACCTGAAGGAGTAAGGAATGAACGCACCTGTCGTCATCGTGGGCACCGGGCTGGCCGGCTACAACCTGGCTCGAGAGTTTCGCAAGCTCGATAGCGAAACGCCGCTGCTGCTGATCACCGCAGATGACGGACGTTCCTATTCCAAACCGATGCTTTCCACCGGCTTCGGCAAGAACAAGGAAGCCGACGGCCTGAGCATGGCCGAGCCCGGCGCCATGGCCGAGCAACTGAAGGCCGAGGTGCGCACCCATACCCGCATCAGCGGCATCGACCCTGGCCACAAGCGCCTGTGGATTGGCGAAGAAGCGGTGAACTATCGCGACCTGATCCTCGCCTGGGGCGCGGAAACCGTACGTGTACCGGTGGAGGGCGATGCTGGTGAGCTGATCTTCCCGATCAACGACCTGGAGGACTACGCGCGCTTTCGCGCGGCCGCGGCCGGCAAGCGCCGGGTGCTGCTGCTGGGCGCCGGCCTGATCGGCTGCGAGTTCGCCAACGACCTGATCCTCGGCGGTTATGCAGTGGACCTGGTGGCACCCTGCGAGCAGGTCATGCCGACGCTGCTGCATCCTGCGGCCGCCGCCGCGGTACAGGCCGGGCTGGAAAGCCTGGGCGCGCGCTTCCACCTGGGGCCGGTGCTCAATCGCTTGCAGCGCACGGCGGATGGCCTGGAGGCGCATCTGTCCGACGGTGAGGTGATTGCCTGCGACCTGGTGGTGTCGGCGATCGGCCTGCGTCCGCGTATCGACCTGGCCGCCGCCGCGGGGTTAATGGTCAACCGTGGAGTGGTGGTGGACCGGCATCTCAAGACCTCCCACGCCAACATTTATGCCTTGGGCGACTGCGCCGAGGTCGATGGGCTGAATCTGTTGTACGTCATGCCCCTGATGAGCTGTGCGCGAGCGCTGGCGCAGACCCTGGCGGGCAACCCGACGGCAGTCAGCTATGGCCCGATGCCGATCACCGTGAAAACCCCGGTCTGCCCGCTGGTGGTTTCGCCACCGCCACGCGGCCTGGAAGGCGCGTGGACGGTCGAAGGGCAGGGCGCCGACATCAAGGCGCTGTGCCGCGATGCCAGCGGCAAACTGCTGGGTTATGCCCTGACCGGGGCCGCGGTCATGGACAAACTGGCCCTGAACAAAGAGCTTCCCGGCTTGTTGGCCTAAATACCGGTCGTTCTGTCGGAATAATCATGTGTTTGCCACTACAAAGGTCGCGCAGAGACTGGCGCCACTCCTAACTGCGTGCCATCCTCACACCCGTCTGCCGCAGAGTAGAGCCTGCGGCGCCTTGGGCGCTGTTCCGGAAGAACAGCACGGACATAACAACAAAAAACCGTCAAAGAGGCTTCACTATGCGTAAACCAGAACTCGCCGCTGCAATTGCTGAAAAAGCGGATCTGACCAAAGAACAAGCCAACCGCGTTCTCAATGCCGTTCTCGAAGAAATCACCGGCGCCCTGCATCGCAAAGACAGCGTCACCCTGGTAGGTTTTGGAACCTTCCTGCAGCGTCACCGTGGCGCCCGTACCGGCAAGAACCCGCAAACCGGTGAGCCGGTGAAGATCAAAGCCAGCAACACCGTAGCCTTCAAGCCAGGCAAATCGCTGAAAGACAGCGTCAATCCATAACTGTTGCGAACTCCCTCGATAGCGGGGAGAACCGTATTGAAAAATGGGCAAGCCGATAACTCGGATGCCCATTTTTTATGGGTGGCTATTCGGTATATAAAGAATAGGAATGGCTAACGTAAGTTTCGCCAGAACTACATCTGCACTGTTCAAAAATCATACAGATTGTTCGGTGGCAAATTACTGTCTTGAGTGCCATCATATTAGTGGCACTTTCTGAAGTTAGGTGTTGTACGCGGACTGCACTCTTTCATAAAAGTTCAGAATTAAGACTATTCCCATATCCGGCACTTTTCGTCTCGGCATAGCATTGTCCCTTAATCATTGAATCGTGCTCTGGTTCATATCGCGCAAGGCTCTGGCTCTCGGTTCCTGGCGTTTCTGGTTGGAATAGGGACTCAACTGGCGGTCTAGGGGGGAACCCCTGTCATATATAAGGCAATCTCTTACGAAAAGCCGATGACAGTTCGTCTTGTTGTTTGAGGGGATGCTTGCTAGTGGCCATCATACTGATTACGATGCGCGCTCTTGAAAGAGCAGGCTCAATTGGATGAGTACGCTCTTCGATACTGTCCAGCACGTGAAAAAAGTCTCGCGTGCGTATAGACCGTAATCTCAAAAAAGGCCATGGATGTCCTACTCAAGTAAACTTTCTGCCCATTACCTCGAACTCGCCAAGGCCTCTATTTCCAAAGAGAGTTTTGCGGGCGAGGACGTTCGCTTCTCCAGCGAATACGAGGCGTTGGAAAGTGAGCTGGGCAAAGCCCAATCCATGCACGAAAGCGGTCAGATCGACTGGCTGAAAATCCTCGAAAACAGTGAAGCGCTGCTGCGTACCCAGTCCAAGGATCTGCGGGTGGCCGCCTGGCTCACCTGGGCCTTGTATCAGCGTGAATCCTTCCCCGGCCTGCTGGCCGGCCTTGGTCTTCTGCAGCACCTGTGCGAACAGCATTGGGCGCAGATCCACCCCGCCAAGCTGCGTACCCGGGCTGCCGCCATCGGCTGGCTGGTGCCGCGTCTCGAGCAGGTGCTGGGCGAAAACATCGCGATCAAGGAGCAACTGCCGCTGTTCCGCCGCCTGGTGGAACACCTGGAAGGGCTCGACGCCGCGCTCACCGAACATCTGGGTGACAACGCGCCCTTGCTGCTGCCGATCTGTCGGCGGCTGTCGACCATGGTCCAGCGCGCCGCCGACAACCAGCCAGAACCTGGCGCCGTGGGCGCGGTGGTGGCCCAGGTCAAGCAGGCCGCGACCCAGCTGTTCACGCCTGGCGCGCCGATCGACAACGAGAAGGAAGCGCAGAAGGCCCTGCGTGCAATGCAGGAAAATGCCCGTCCACTGAGCGCCTGGTGGCTCAAGCAGAAGGCCACTGACGTACGCGCCCTGCGCCTGAACCGCACCATGCTGTGGTTGCCCATCGATGCCGTCCCGGAGCGCAACGCCGAGCAGATCACTGCGTTGCGCGGGCTGCCGGCCGACAAGCTGAAGACCTACCAGGAGCGTTTTGCCAATGGGCAATACGCCGACCTGTTGGTGGAGCTCGAAGCCAGCCTGGCCAGGGCGCCGTTCTGGTTCGACGGCCAGCGCATGGTCTGGGAATGCCTGCAGGGGTTGAACGCCGACCAGGCGATGCGCGAAGTGGAGTTTCACTTCGCGCTCTTGTTGCAGCGCCTGCCGGGGGTGGTCGAGTTGCGTTTCCACGACGGCGCGCCTTTCGCCGACCCGGCCACCCGCGGCTGGATCAGCGCCCACGTCATGCCCCATCTGCAAAGCGCCAGCGCGCCGCGCAAGGTCGAAGCGACCGCCAGCCAGCCTGCCTGGGAAGAAGCCCTCGAAGAGGTCTTGCCGATCCTGCGCAAGGACGGCCTCAAGGCCGCCGTGCAGATCCTCAAGCAAGGCCTGCAGAACGCCCATGGCGGGCGGGTGAGGTTTTTCTGGCAGTTCAGCCTGGCGCGGTTGTGCTTCATGGCCAAGAAGTACGAGCTGGCCAAGACCCAGCTCGAAACCCTCGACCAAGAATTACTGAGCTCGGGCCTGCATGCCTGGGAGCCGGATCTTGCGTTGGAAGTGCTGCACCTCCTGCATAGCTGCTGTGAGTTGTTGCCGCAGAACCACGCAGTGCGAGAACGCAAGGAAGAGATTTATCGCAGGCTGTGCCACCTCGACCTCGAAGTGGTACTCGAATAGGCCCCAGGGCCAACAACCGCAAGGAGAAAAGCCATGGCCAAAGAAGGCTCGGTAGCCCCCAAGGAACGCATCAACGTCACCTTCAAACCCGCCACCGGCGGTGCTCAGGAAGAGATTGAACTGCCGTTGAAGCTACTGGCAATCGGTGATTACACCCAGCGCGTGGACGAGCGCAAAGTGGAAGACCGCAAGCCGATCAGCATCGACAAAATGACGTTCGACGAAGTGCTGGCCAAGCAGGAACTGAGCCTGACGCTGAGCGTGCCTAACCGTCTTCAGGAAGAGGGCGACACCGAAGAGCTGGCGGTCAAGCTGCGCGTCAACTCGATGAAGGACTTCAACCCGGCCAGCCTGGTCGAGCAAGTGCCTGAGCTGAAAAAACTGATGGAACTGCGCGACGCGCTGGTGGCCCTCAAGGGTCCGCTGGGTAACGCCCCTGCATTCCGTAAAGCCATCGAAGGCGTACTCGCCGACGACGAATCGCGCGGTCGTGTACTCGGTGAGCTGGGCCTGAACGCCGCAGCCACCGAAGCCTGAGTCTCTATCAGTCAAGGAAGCCAAACACTATGAGCACTAGTGCAGCACAACAGAAAAGCAACGAGAACGGCGAGTACAGCATTCTCGACAGCATCATCGCCGAAACCCGCCTGACTCCGGACGACGAAGCCTACGACATCGCCAAGCGCGGCGTATCGGCCTTCATCGAAGAGCTGCTCAAGCCTCAGAACGATGGCGAGCCAGTCAAGAAAGCCATGGTTGACCGCATGATCGCCGAGATCGATGCCAAGCTCAGCCGCCAGATGGACGAAATCCTCCACCACGAAGACTTCCAGTCTCTGGAATCGGCCTGGCGTGGCCTGCAGTTGCTGGTCGACCGCACCAACTTCCGCGAAAACATCAAGATCGAAATTCTCAACGTCTCCAAGCAGGACCTGCTGGACGACTTCGAAGATTCGCCGGAAGTGATGCAGTCTGGCCTGTACAAGCACATCTACACCGCTGAATACGGCCAGTTCGGTGGCCAGCCGGTGGGCGCGATCATCGCCAACTACTTCATGTCGCCAAGCTCGCCAGACGTGAAGCTGATGCAGTACGTGTCCAGCGTTGCCTGCATGTCCCACGCGCCGTTCATCGCCGCGGCCGGTCCGAAATTCTTCGGCCTGGAAAGCTTCACCGGCCTGCCGGACCTGAAGGATCTGAAGGATCACTTCGAAGGCCCGCAATTCGCCAAATGGCAGAGCTTCCGCCAGTCGGAAGACTCGCGCTACATCGGCCTGACCGTACCGCGCTTCCTGCTGCGCAACCCGTACGATCCGGAAGAGAACCCGGTCAAATCCTTCGTCTACAAGGAAACCGTTGCCAACAGCCACGAGCATTACCTGTGGGGCAACACCGCGTACGCGTTCGGTACCAAGCTGACCGACAGCTTCGCCAAGTTCCGCTGGTGCCCGAACATCATCGGCCCGCAGAGCGGTGGCGCGGTAGAAGACCTGCCGCTGCACCACTTCGAAAGCATGGGCGAAATCGAAACCAAGATCCCGACCGAGGTACTGGTCAGCGACCGTCGTGAATACGAACTGGCCGAGGAAGGCTTCATCTCCCTGACCATGCGCAAAGGCAGCGACAACGCGGCGTTCTTCTCCGCCAGCTCGGTGCAGAAGCCGAAGTTCTTCGGCATCAGCGCCGAAGGCAAGGCCGCGGAGCTGAACTACAAGCTCGGCACCCAGCTGCCGTACATGATGATCGTCAACCGCCTGGCTCACTACCTCAAAGTGCTGCAGCGCGAGCAACTCGGTTCGTGGAAAGAACGTACCGACCTCGAGCTGGAACTCAACAAGTGGATCCGCCAGTACGTCGCCGACCAGGAAAACCCGAGCGCCGAAGTTCGTGGCCGTCGTCCGCTGCGCGCCGCGCAGATCATCGTCAGCGATGTGGAAGGTGAGCCGGGCTGGTACCGCGTCAGCCTGAACGTGCGCCCGCACTTCAAGTACATGGGTGCCGATTTCACCCTGTCGCTGGTTGGCAAGCTGGACAAAGAGTAACCAGGAGCTAGGTCATGACCGGATACGGCAGCCTTTTCGAACGCCTGAGTGGCGAGGCCGACAAACGTGTCGGCTGGAGCCGCGAGGTTTCCGCCATGGCGTCGGTGGCTGCCCATCTGGGCAAGATGCTCAGCACTCGTGCGGGCAGCGTGCAGACGCTGTCCGATTACGGGTTGCCCGATCTCAACGACATGCGCCTGAGCCTGCACGACGCCCTGAGCCAGGCCCGCCTGGCCATCGAAAGCTTCATCGAAGCCTACGAGCCGCGTCTGAGCAATGTGCGTGTCGTTTCCCTGCCGCGTGATCACGACCAGCTCAAGCTGGCTTTCAATATCGAAGGCCTGCTTGAGGTGGACGGGTTCAAGCGCCAGGTCAGTTTTTCCGCGCGCCTGGATGGCAGCGGTCAGGTCAAGGTCAGTTAAGCAAGGAGAAGGACGATGTCAGGTAAACCCGCAGCCCGCGTCAGCGATCCTACCGCCTGCCCGCTCCCCGGCCACGCAACCAATCCGATCGCCGCCGGTTCCGGTGATGTGTTCTTCGACGGCCTCGCCGCCGCCCGCCAGGGCGATGCCTCGGCCTGTGGCGGAGCGATGGCCAGCGCCTTGGCGACCACTGTGCTGATCAACGGCAAAGCCGCGGCTACCGTCGGTTCGGTGGGTACTCACGGCAATACGATCACGGCTGGGTCGGGGACGGTGATCATCGGCAATTCGCATTCGCCGGCGCCGTTTTCCGGGATTGGCAAGGGTTGAACTCGATGACCAGGTTCGCCGGCTTCATCCTGCTTTTTGTTTCACTGAGCGGTTGCGCGGCTCAACAGGTTTACAACAACCAGGTGTATCTCGCGAACCGTTGCGGCCAGCCCCTGGAGATGAAGGTTTCCAACAGTTCCAACATGCATGCACTGGACCGAACGATGACCTCCGCGGCGGGCTCCCGCGTACTGGTGGCGAGCTTTGCCTCTTATGGCGAAGACGTGATCGAGCAGATACCGGCCAACTACTTGCTGACGATCAGCGATGCCGCCGGGAGCAAGACCATTGACGGCGCCCAGTTGAAACGGCACCTGAGTGGCGTGGAAAAGATCAGTGAAGGGACCCAGCGTGAATGGACGATCGATGACCGCACGTTCTGTTCATGAGGTGAGCGGTTGTTGAATGTCTTGGCGCTGAAATTTTCTCAAAAACGATAAGCAGGTAAGCAGGCGTGTCCTTTAACCACTACGACCCAAGCAAATTCGCCGCACTGCGCAAGCTGGGTCGGTGCGTGGAAAAAGGGGCTGGGTCAATCAGTGGGGTGCCCCGTGAAATTTTCTGAGGGGCCGATGCCAGCCATCGCGGCGCCCTCGATGAGGGGCAAGGTATTCAGGTTGCTCAACGCATTCCTTTGCTCGATCGGATTGCTGGCGATCCTGGTGCTGTTTGCGCTGCTGTTGACCTGGCAGCGGGATACCCCGCCAAAACTGTTCGCTCATCCCAATGCGCTGTGGGTTGGCGCGGAGGATGGTGGTGTGTTCGTCGAAATCGCCAAGGCCGAGGCGCCGGATTATTACGTTGAGGTCCGGCATGAGAATGGGGACATCTGGGCTGAAGGCTGGATTCGGTACGACGGCAAAGATGGCTTTCCGCTGAGTGCCGCGGCCATCACCGGGTTTGATGGCGGGGCGCTTTATCTACAGACCAGCGTTGCGATTACCTCTGAAAAAGCGGGGGCGCAGTAATCATGGGAGAGGGGGATTGCATGCTCAGTGCAGGCCGCCGTCGCTTGCTTGTCACAGCCCTCTGGATTCCGCTGGCCGTTCTCCTGCTCATGCTGCTGGACGAGTGTCTGAGAGGCACCCCTTTGACCGTCGAGTTGTTCGAGACCTACGCGTCGACCATGGGCATTGTGGCGTACATCGCCTTTGCCCTTCTGGAAATGCGCCTGCTGCGTGGCAAGAGCGAGCAACAAATACTCGCGCGGGTCTGGCTGGGGCCGTTGCTGTTCATTCCTTTTTACGCCGCTTCGTGGATGCTTTTCCGGTTGGCAAAAATGCTTGGCGGTGATGCCAGTGACGTTGCACCGATGTTGAGTTGGCTGGTTTTCATTCCGTGTGTGCTCATCGTGGGCTACGTGGTTTCCGGGCTGACGGTTGCGCTCTACAGGACGGTTTATTCATGAGATTCACTACCAGGCAGGTAACCCGTGTCCTTTAACCACTACTACCAAAGCGAACTCACCGCGCTGCGCCAGCTGGGTCGCCGTTTCGCCGAGCGTAGTCCGGCCCTGGCGCCGTTCCTGGGCCAGGCCGGGCGGGACCCGGATGTGGAGCGCCTGCTCGAAGGTTTCGCCTTTCTCACTGGTCGCCTGCGGCAGAAGCTCGATGACGAGCTGCCGGAACTCAGCCACTCGCTGATGCACTTGCTGTGGCCGAACTACATGCGGCCGTTGCCGGCGTTCAGCATTCTGCAGTTCGACCCGCTGAAGCAGTCCGGGCCGGCCCTGCGCGTGGAGCGTGATACGCCGGTGGAAAGCAAGCCCATCGATGACGTACGTTGTCGCTTCCGCACTTGCTACCCGACCGAAGTCCTGCCGCTGGACCTGACGGCGCTGAATTACTCGGTGAAAGGCGACGGCGCGCTGCTCAGCCTGCGCCTGGAGATGAGCTGCGACGGCCACCTCGGCGAGCTGAACCTCAGCCGCCTGCGCCTGCACCTGGCGGGCGAGCGCTATATCAGCCAGATGCTCTACCTGAGCCTGCTGCGCAACCTGGAAGGCATCGAACTGGTGCCGCTGGGCATGGACGGCAAGCCGTTCCCGGGTGTCAGCGGCAATGCCATGTCGTTCAAGATGCCCGGCAACCGCGTGCAGCCGGTGGGCTTTGCCGAGGAAGAGGCGTTGATCCCGTATCCGCTGAATACCTTCCGCGGCTATCGCTACCTGCAGGAGTATTTCGCCTTCCAGGACAAGTTCCTGTTCGTTGACCTGAATGGCCTGGACCTGCTCAAGTCGCTGCCGGAGGACACCCTCAAGCAGCTGCACGGCCTGGAAGTGCGCTTCGACATCCGCAAGAGCGGCATCCAGCGCCTGCGGCCGACCCTGGACAACGTGAAGCTGTACTGCACGCCGATCGCCAACCTGTTCAAGCACGACGCCCTGCCGATCCGCCTCGACGGCAAGCAGGACGAGTACCTGCTGCTGCCGGCCGAATACGACCTGGAAAACTGCGGCGTGTTCTCGGTGGAAACCGTGACCGGCTGGAAGCCCGGCGGCCTGGGTTACCAGGAATACGTGCCGTTCGAATCCTTCGAGCACGACCCGAGTTTCGACGTCCCGCAAAGCCGCCCGCACTACAGCATCCGCCAGCGTTCCTCGTTGCTGCACGACGGCCTCGACACTTACCTGAGCTTCGGCATCCGCCACACCGAGGCCCACGAAACCCTGTCCATCGAGCTGACCTGCACCAACCAGAACCTGCCGCGCCGGCTCAAGCTCGGCGAGATCAACCAGGCGTGCGAGGAAACCCCGGAGTTCCTCAGTTTCCGCAACATCACCCCGGCCACCTCGAGCTACGCGCCGCCGCTGAATCGCGACTTCCTGTGGAAGCTGATCAGCAACATGTCGCTCAACTATCTGTCGCTGGCCAACGTCGATGCGCTCAAGGTGATTCTCGAAACCTACGACTTGCCGCGTTACTACGACCAGCACCTGGAAAAGGTCAGCAAGCGCCTGCTGGGCGGGCTCAAGTCGATCCGCCATGAGCATGTCGACCGGTTGCATCGGGGCCTGCCGCTGCGCGGTCTGCGCACCGAGCTGACCATCGATCCGGAAGGTTATATCGGTGAAGGCGACATGTTCGTCTTCGCCTCGGTTCTCAACGAGTTTTTCGCTCTTTACGCCAGTCTCAACTCGTACCACGAGCTGCGGGTAAAAAGTACACAGGGAGAGGTGTACCAATGGACACCACGTATGGGTCTACAGCCCCTGCTTTAAGCGGGCTGACCCGGGTCATTCGCGAGTACTCGCTGTTTCAGGCCGTGCTGCTGGTGGTGGACCGGCTGCGCGATTCCCATCCGGGCCTGAGCGAAGAGGATCTCTACGACCAGCTGGAATTCCAGGCCAATCCGAGCCTGGGTTTCCCTGGCAGCGACGTCGATCGCGTGGAATTTTTCGAAGAGCACGGGCAGATGCGCGCGCGCCTGCGGTTCAACCTGATCGGGCTGTTCGGCTCCGGCTCGCCGCTGCCGGCGTTCTACGGTGAACAGGCCCTGGGCGACAGCGAAGACGGCAACCCGACCCGCAACTTCCTCGACCTGTTCCACCATCGCCTGCAACGGCTGATGCTGCCGATCTGGCGCAAGTACCGCTACCGCGCCAGCTTCAAGAGCGGCGCGCTCGACCCGTTTTCCGCCCAGCTGTTCGCCCTGATCGGCCTCGGCGGCGAGGACATCCGCAAGGCCAAGGAGCTGAACTGGAAGCGCCTGCTGCCGTACCTTGGCCTGCTCAGCCTGCGGGCCCACTCGGCGGCATTGATCGAGGCCGTGCTGCGCTACTACTTCAAGCATGCGGACTTGGTGATCGAACAGTGCATCGAGCGCCGGGTGGAGATTCTCGAAGAGCAGCGCAACCGCCTCGGCCGCGCCAACAGCCAGCTCGGCGAAGACCTGGTGCTGGGCGAACGGGTGCGCGACCGCAGCGGCAAGTTCCGCATCCATATCCGCCAGCTCGACTGGCAACGCTTCCACGAATTCCTGCCGATCGGTTTCGGCTACCAGCCGCTGTGCGCGCTGGTGCGGTTCACCCTGCGTGACCCGCTGGACTACGACATTCGCCTGGTCCTGCGCCAGGAAGAAATCCGCGAACTGCGCATCGGTGAGCAGAACGCCTGTCGCCTGGGGTGGACCAGTTGGCTCGGCCGCGAACGCGCGGACGGCGTGGTGACCCTGGGCAGCAAAATTCATTAAGGACAGATGACATGATCAACGTAGACCTGCAGCAACTGATCCAGGCGCTGGACGCCGAAACCCGCCGTGACCTGGAAAGCTCCGCTGAACGCTGCGTCGCCCGGGGCGGCAGCAAGATCCTGGTCGAAGACCTGCTGCTGGGCTTGCTGGAGCGCCCGCAAGGCTTGCTCGCACGCGCGTTGCAGGACGCCGAAGTGGATGCCGGCGAGCTGAGCGCGGCGCTGCAATCGCGGGTCGAGCACAGCGCCTCGCGCAACCCGGTGTTCGCCCCGGAGCTGGTGCAGTGGCTGCAGGACGCCTTGCTGGTGGCCAATCTCGAACTGGGCCAGAGCCAGGTCGAGCAGGCGGCGCTGATCCTCGCGCTGCTGCGCAACCCGATGCGTTACGCCGGTAGCCGCTACCAGCCATTGCTGGCCAAGCTGAACATCGAGCGCCTGAAGGATTTCGCCCTGTCGCAGAAGGAAGAGCCGGCCAGCGGCAAGCCGGCGGCGCCGGGCGAATCGCTGTTGCAGCGCTTCACCCACAACCTGACCCAGCAGGCGCGCGAGGGCAAGCTCGACCCGGTGCTGTGCCGCGATGGCGCGATCCGCCAGATGGTCGACATCCTCGCCCGTCGCCGCAAGAACAATCCGATCGTGGTCGGCGAAGCCGGTGTCGGCAAGACCGCGGTGGTCGAAGGCCTGGCCTCGCGCATCGCCGCCGGTGAGGTACCGCAAGTGCTCAAGGGCGTCGAGTTGCTGTCGCTGGACATGGGCCTGCTGCAAGCGGGCGCCAGCGTGAAGGGCGAGTTCGAGCGCCGCCTCAAGGGCGTGATCGACGAGGTCAAGGCTTCGCCTAAGCCGATCATTCTGTTTATCGACGAAGCCCACACCCTGATCGGCGCCGGTGGCAACGCGGGCGGTTCCGACGCGGCCAACCTGCTCAAGCCAGCCCTGGCCCGTGGCGAGCTGCGCACCATCGCCGCCACCACCTGGGCCGAGTACAAGAAGTACTTCGAGAAAGACCCGGCCCTGGCCCGTCGCTTCCAGCCGGTGCAGTTGCATGAACCGACCGTCAGCGAGGCGGTGACCATCCTGCGTGGCCTGGCCCAGGTCTACGAGAAGAGCCACGGTATCTACCTGCGCGACGACGCGGTGGTGGCCGCGGCCGAACTGTCGGCCCGCTACCTGGCCGGCCGCCAGCTGCCGGACAAGGCGGTGGACGTGCTCGACACCGCTTGTGCCCGGGTGCGCATCAGCCTGGCGGCGGCGCCGGAGAGCCTGGAGCGCCTGCGTGGCGAACTGGCCGAAGGCGGCCGTCAGCGTCAGGCGCTGCGCCGCGACGCCGAGGCCGGCCTGGTGATCGACGAGGAAGCCCTGGACGCACTGGAGGCCCGTCTGGCCGAAGCCGAGGCCGAGCAGCAAGCCCTGGAAACCCTGTGGAGCGAACAGCGCACCCTGGCCGAGCGCCTGCTCGAACTGCGCCAGCAACTGGCCAAGGCCCGCGATGCGGCCAACCAGCCGCCGCGGGTGTCGGTGGAAGAAGACGCCGAAGGCACGGTGATCGAAACCATTGCCGCTGAAGTGGAAGAAGGGCAGAGCGTCGAGGCACTGGAAGCCGCGCTCAACGAAACCCATCGTGCCCTGAGCGATGCCCAGAGCCAGGAGCGCCTGGTCAGCTTCGAAGTTTGCCCGCGCCTGGTGGCCGAAGTGATCAGCGCCTGGACCGGCGTGCCGCTGACGCAACTGGCCCGTGAACACAACGCCAAGGTCGCGAGTTTCGCCAGCGACCTGCGCGCGCGCATTCGTGGTCAGGAGCAGGCGGTGCATGCGCTGGACCGCTCGATGCGCGCCACCGCCGCTGGCCTGAACAAGCCGGACGCGCCGGTGGGCGTGTTCCTGCTGGTGGGCCCGAGCGGCGTCGGCAAGACCGAAACCGCCCTGGCCCTGGCCGACCTGCTGTACGGCGGCGATCGTTTCATCACCACCATCAACATGTCCGAGTTCCAGGAGAAGCACACCGTGTCGCGCCTGATCGGCGCGCCTCCAGGCTACGTCGGCTACGGCGAAGGCGGCATGCTCACCGAGGCGGTGCGGCAGAAACCCTATTCGGTGATTCTGCTCGACGAGGTCGAGAAAGCCGACCCGGACGTGCTCAACCTGTTCTATCAGATCTTCGATAAAGGCGTGGCCAACGACGGCGAAGGGCGCGAGATCGACTTCCGCAACACCCTGATCCTGATGACCTCCAACCTGGCCAGCGACCGCATCAGCGCCCTGTGCGAGAACGGCGAGCGGCCGAGCGCCGAGACCCTGGAAGAGACCATCCGCCCGGTGCTCAGCAAGCACTTCAAGCCGGCGCTGCTGGCGCGCATGCGCGTGGTGCCGTACTACCCGGTGGGCGGCCCGGTGCTGCGCGAACTGATCGAAATCAAGCTGGGCCGTTTAGGTGAGCGCCTGAACCGTCGCCAGCTGGATTTCACTCACTGCCAGAACCTGGTCGACCATCTGGCCGAGCGCTGCACCCAGAGTGAAAGCGGCGCGCGCCTGATCGATCATTTGCTCGACCTGCACGTACTGCCGCTGGTGGCCGACCGCCTGCTGGACGCCATGGCCACCGGCGAGAACCTCAAGCGCGTGCACGCGACGCTCGACAGCAGCGGCGGCGTGACCTGCGAGTTCGCCTGAGGTGGGTGTGATGTTCACTCGTGTACCGCAACCGCTGATCTACGCCGAGGCGCTGCTGGCGCAGTTCGCCAGCCTGTCGCGGGCGGCCGACGGTGGCGCGCTGCTGGGCGATTTCGTGCGCGGCGTGGCCGGGCTCAGCGGTTGCGAACTGAGCCAGCTGTACCTGCTCGATGCCACTCATACCCGGCTCGGCCTGAGCGCCGAATGCCTGGGCGGCATCCTGCAACCGCGGGAAGCGGCGAGCCTGCCGGCGGACTACAACGGTGAGCAGTTGCTGCAGTTCGCCCTGTGCCAGAACCGCGTGGTGAGCCTGGTGGGGTTGAGCGGCAGTCTGCACGAAACCAGTTTCCTGCCGGCCCGGGACACGCCCTGGCAGTCGCTGCTGTGCGTGCCGCTGGTGAACACGCAAAAGGCTGTCGAGGGCCTGCTGCTGTGCGCCAGTCGCGAACATGTCGACCTGCAGGGCTTCGCCGATTCCATGGGGCAACTGGGCTCGTTCGTGCTCGGGCAACTGCACCTGCTGCAACGCCTGCGGCGTCCAGTGGGCGACGCGGCGCCCGTGGCCAGCACCCCGGTCAGCGCCAGCGGCTACGGGCTGATCGGCAACAGCACGGCCATGCGCCAGACCTACCAGTTGATCAGCAAGGTGCTGCACAGCCCCTACACCGTGTTGCTGCGCGGCGAGACCGGCACCGGCAAGGAAGTGGTGGCGCGGGCCATCCACGACTACGGCCCGCGGCGTTCCCAGGCGTTCATCGTGCAGAACTGCGCGGCGTTCCCGGAGAACCTGCTGGAGAGCGAGCTGTTCGGCTACCGCAAGGGCGCCTTCACCGGCGCCGATCGCGACCGTCCGGGGCTGTTCGACGCGGCCAATGGCGGCACCCTGTTGCTGGACGAAATCGGCGACATGCCGCTGTCCCTGCAGGCCAAGCTGCTGCGCGTGCTGCAGGAGGGCGAGATTCGTCCGCTGGGCTCCAACGACACCCACAAGATCGATGTGCGCATCATCGCCGCGACCCACCGCGACCTGGCGGTGCTGGTCAGCGAGGGCAAGTTCCGCGAGGACCTGTACTACCGCCTGGCGCAGTTCCCGATCGAGCTGCCGGCCCTGCGCCAGCGCGAAGGCGACATCCTCGACCTGGCCCGGCACTTCGCCGACAAGGCCTGCGCCTTCCTCCAGCGCGACCCGGTGAGCTGGTCGGAAACCGCCCTCAATCACCTCTCGGGCTACACCTTCCCGGGCAACGTGCGCGAGCTCAAGGGCCTGGTGGAGCGAGCGGTGCTGCTGTGCGAAGGCGGCGAACTGCTGGCCGAGCATTTCTCCCTGAGCATCGAAGCGTTGCCGGAGGAACCCGGGCTGAACCTGCGCGAACGCCTGGAGAAGGTCGAGCGTCATCTGCTGCTCGATTGCCTGCGCAAGAACGACGGCAACCAGACCCTGGCGGCCCGCGAGCTGGGGTTGCCCAGGCGCACGCTGCTGTACCGCCTCGGGCGGTTGAACATCAATCTTGGCGACTTCGAGGGCTAGCGCGACATGACTGCCCCAAGCGCCTTTTTCGTTTCGCCAGGCGTCGCCCGCAAGGGTCGGCGCTTTGTGCATTGTCTACCCATGGAGACCCTCTGATGTCTGTTCGTCACTGGCAAGCCGCCCTGCTGGCTCTGATCGTTCTCAGCGGCCTCGGCGGCTGTAGCGGTAATTACAAATTCAACGACAACACCTATCGCCCATTGGGTGATCCGCAGGCGGTCAATCGCGGCAAGTGACCGCAAGGAGCATCATCATGGAACTGGTTTTCGAAATGCTGAACACCAAGCAGTTCGTGCCCACGGAGTTGAGCAGCAAAACCTTCAAGCAGGCCGGCGGGGTGATCGGGCGGGGCGAGGATTGCGACTGGATCATTCCGGACCGCAAGCGCCACCTGTCCAATCACCACGCGATCGTCAGCTACCGCGACGGGATGTTTTTCCTCACCGATACCAGCAGCAACGGTATCCAGGCCAGCGACAGCGGCGCGCGCCTGCGCAAGGGCGAGCCGCAGCGTATCGAGCACGGCAGCGTCTATGTGCTGGGGGATTTCGAGATCCGCGCGCGCCTGGTGCGCGATCCGGCAACCTTCGACACCGAAGTCGGGCGTCCGCAGGCCGCCGGCAGCATCATTCCCGATGACGCCTTCCTCGACCTCGACCCGCTCAACGCGCTGGATCAGCAGGAGCGGGTGTATTCGGAAATCGACGAGCTGACCGCGCTCAACACGCCGCGCCAGGAACCAAGCCAGCGCGCGGACTATGCGCGGATCGACATGGAAAGCCTGCTGGTGCCGGAACTGGTGGCACAGCCCGAGGCGCCGGTCGCCGTCGAGCCGGCCCCGGTGGAGCGCCAGAGCGAAGGTTTCTGGGAGCATTTCGGCGCGGCGCTGGGGGTGGACCTCAAAGGCCTCGACCACGACAGCCGCGAAGCCCTGGCGATCGATGCCGCGCGCCTGCTCAAGCAAAGCATCGGCGGCCTGCAGCAGAGCCTGCGCACCCGCAGCGAGCTGAAAAACGAACTGCGCCTGGCCCTGACCACCGCCCAGGGCGGCAGCAAGAACCCACTGAAGTTCGCCGTGGACGCCAGCGAAGCGCTGGGCATCCTGCTGCAAGGCAACAAGCCCGGCCAGCTGCCGGCCGAGCAGGCGATCTCCCGCGCCTTCCGCGATCTGCAGGCGCACCAGGTGGCGCTGCTGACCGCCAGCCGCGCGGCCGTGCGCGGCACCCTCGAGCATTTCTCGCCGCAGCAGCTGACCCTGCGTTTCGAGCGCGACAACAAGCCGTTGCTGGCCACCTCCGGCAGCCGCTGGAGAGCCTACAACCGCTATCACCAGGCCCTGCGTCAGGACGATGACTGGAGCGAACGCCTGCTGGCCCGTGACTTCGCCCAGGCCTACGAAGAACAGATCCGCCTGATCTCCACCCTTCACACCGAACACCAAGGATGATGCGCATGTCTCGCTGCTCGACCCTGTTACTCAAGACGCTGGCCATGCTGACCGCCCTGGCGTTGCTGGCCGGCTGCTCGTCGCTGTCGCCGTACTCGACCATGACCAAGCTGAACCTCAAGTTGACCGCCAGCGACCAGCTCAACCCGGACCTCAACGGTCGCCCGTCGCCGATCGTGGTGCGGCTGATCGAGCTCAAGCATCCGGTGGCCTTCGAGAATGCCGATTTCTTCAGCCTCTACGAGCGCGCCAAGGAGTCCCTGGCGCCGGACATGGTGGCCAGCGAAGAACTGGAACTGCGTCCGGGTGAAACCGTGGAACTCAAGCTCAGCGTCGAAGAAGGCAGCCGCTACGTTGGCGTGCTGGCGGCCTACCGCGATATCTCCGAAGCCCAGTGGCGCTATGTGGTGCAGCTCACTCCGGTGGAGCTGACCGAAGCCGATCTGACCCTCGACCAGGCCGGTATCCGCACCAGCAACGCAACGCTCGCCAAGGCGGACAAGTAATCATGAACGTGCATAAAGTCATTTGGCAGGAAGGCATGTTGCTGCGCCCGCAGCACTTCCAGCACAACGATCGCTACTACGACTACCAGATGAAAACCCGCACTCAGTTGCTGGGCAGTTATTCCTGGGGTTTCCTGAGCCTGGAGATCGACCTGCAGTTCCTCAACATGGGCAAGTTGGTGATCAGCCAGGCCTCTGGCATCCTGCCCGACGGCAGCCTGTTCGAACTGGGCGGCAACACCGAGCCGCTGGCCCTCGACGTGCCGCCGAACACCGGCAACACCCCGGTCTACCTGGCCTTGCCGCTGGTGACCGGCAACCACATCGAGGCGCGCCGTCCGGAGCAGTCCGATGTGCTGGCGCGCTATACCACCTACGAGGCGGAAGTGGCCGACTCCAACGCCGGCGACGATTCCAGCAGCCAGGTCAGCTGCGCCCGGCCGGACTTCCGTCTGCTGCTGGGCGAGCAACAGAGCGACCAGGCCTATGTGAAGCTCAAGCTCTGCGAAGTCCTCGACACCACACCCGACGGGGTGATCAGCCTCGACCCGGACTTCGTGCCGACCTTCATCCACGCCCATGCCTCGAGCTACCTGCTGTCGTGCCTGAAAGAAGTGATCAGCATGCTCAGCCACCGCGGCGACACCATTGCCGACCGGATCCGTTCCAACGGCAAGGTCGGCGGCGCCGAAGTCGGCGACTTCATGATGCTGCAACTGATCAACCGCACCGAACTGCTGCTGCGCCACTACCTGGGCCTGGAGCAGGTGCACCCGGAAGAGCTGTACCGCACGCTGCTGACCATGCTCGGCGATCTGGCGACCTTCGCCAGCGACAGCAAGCGGCCGCGCCTGGACAGCCGCTACCAGCACAGCGACCAGGGCGCGAGCTTTCGCAAGTTGATGGACGCGATCCGCCAGGTGCTGTCGATGGTGCTCGAACAGCACGCCATCGAGCTGGTGCTGCAGGCGCGTCAGTACGGGATCATCGTGTCGCCGTTGCACGACCACAAGCTGCTGGGGTCGGCCTCGTTCGTCCTGGCCGCCAGTGCCAACTGCGACTCCGAAGAACTGCGCCATCGCTTGCCGGCGCACCTCAAGGTCGGCCCGGTGGAGCGGATTCGCCAGCTGGTCAACCTGCACCTGCCGGGGATCAAGGTCAAACCCTTGCCGGTGGCGCCACGGCAGATCGCGTTCCACTCCAACAAAACCTATTTCATCCTCGAACTCAGTTCCGAAGACCTGGCGCAACTGGAGCGTTCCGGCGGTTTCGCCTTCCACGTGTCCGGCGAATTCGCCGAGCTTGAACTGAAATTCTGGGCCATCAGGAACTGACCGACATGATCAAGGACATGGAACACAACCAGGACGACAAGACCGTCCTGCTCGATCGCCAGGGCCATGGCCCGGCGCAGAGTCCGCTGACCGATTTCGCCGCGCCGCCGCGCTTCGAGCAACTGGAAGAACGGATGATCTACGCCGCGCGCCTGCGCCCGGCCGAGGCCTTCAACATCAGCCTGAACGCGCTGGTGGCGGCGGCTTCGGATCTGTTGTCGGAAGTGGTGCGCCTCAAGCACAGCGACACCCGCGAAGACCTGTACGCGCTCAACGAGCGCCTGACCTCGGCCCTGAAACTGTTCGAGGTGCGCGCCCTGCACAACGGCGCCGAAAGCAGCCAGGTCATGGCCGCCCGCTACGTGCTGTGCACCGTGGTCGACGAGGCGGTGGTCACCACCCCGTGGGGCAATGAAAGCGAGTGGTCGCAGATGAGCCTGCTCAGCAGCTTCCACAACGAGACCTTTGGTGGCGAGAAGTTCTTCCAGCTGCTGGACCGGCTGTCGAAGAACCCGGTCAAGCACCTGCCGATGCTGGAACTGATGTACCTGTGCCTGTCGCTGGGCTTCGAGGGCAAGTACCGGGTCATGGCCCGCGGCATGCTCGAACTCGAAGGCATTCGCGACGCGCTGTACCGGCAGATCCGTCAGCTGCGTGGCGACGTGCCGCGCGAGCTGTCGCCACACTGGGAAGGCTTGCACGACAAGCGCCGCAGCCTGGTGCGCATCGTGCCGTGGTGGATGGTCGCGCTGTTCACGGTGGTCTGCCTGGTGGTGATGTATTCGGGGTTCGCCTGGGTTCTGGGCGAGCAGCGCGAGACCGTTCTGCAACCTTATCAGCAGCTTGACCCGGCCGTGGTCCAGCCCCAGCCGTAATACAGGGACGTGTGATGAAAAACTTCTTCAAGAAAGTCGGCGCCTTCCTGCGCAAGACGTGGGTCTGGACGCTGTTGCTGGTGCTGTTCGTGGCACTGCTGGTGTGGTTCGTCGGGCCGCTGCTGGCGGTCAACGACTACAAGTTCTGGGAAAGCGCGACCTCGCGCCTGCTGACCATCAGCGTGCTGTTCCTGATCTGGGGCCTGACCATGGTCTTCGTCAGCTGGCGCGCCGGGGTCCGCAAGAAAGAAATGGAAGACAGCGAAGACGGCCAGGAACGCCTGCGCCGCGAAGAGCTGATCGACGAGGAACAGAAAGAGCTGCGCAGCCGCTTCAAGGAAGCCATGCGCACCCTCAAGACCTCCAGCCTGTACCGCGGGCGCAGCGAGCGCTGGCGCAACGACCTGCCCTGGTACCTGCTGATCGGTCCGCAGAGCAGCGGCAAGACCAGCCTGCTGGACTTCTCGGGCCTTGAGTTCCCGATCAACAAGATCGACCGCAAGCTGACCCGCGACACCGTCGGCACCCGGCATTGCGACTGGTACTTCGCCGGCCACGGCGTGCTGATCGACACCGCCGGCCGCTACCTGACCCAGCCCGACGCGGAAGTCGACGCCAGTGCCTGGAGCACCTTGCTCAACCTGCTGCGCAAGCGCCGTCGCGGGCGTCCGCTCAATGGCGTGCTGGTGACCATTCCGGTGGAGCTGCTGCTGAGCGGCAACGAGCAGGATCTCGAGACCCTGGCGCGCCAGGTCCGCGCGCGCCTGCAGGACGTGCATCAGAAACTGCATGTCGATGTGCCGGTGTACCTGGTGCTGAGCAAGGCCGACCAGTTGCTGGGCTTCGACGAGTTCTTCGACCAGCTGAGCCGCGAGGAAAGCGACCAGGTGCTCGGCACCAGCTTCCGCAAGGAACAGAACGGCACCGACGTCGCCGTGCTGCGCCAGGAGTTCGAAGAGCTGCTGCGGCGCCTGAACAGCCAGGTGATCATGCGCATGCACCAGGAGCGCGACACCCAGCGCCGTGGCCGCATCCTCGACTTCCCGCACCAGTTGGGCCAGATCGGCGAGCACCTGTGCCTGTTCGTCGACATGGCGTTCACCGGCAACCGTTACCAGCGGGCCAGCCAGCTGCGCGGTTTCTACCTGACCAGCGCGCCGCACCTGACCGAAAAGCTCGACCCCGACACCGCCAGCATCGGCGCCAGCCTGGGCATGGCGGCCGGCGTGCTGCCGACCCTGCGCAGCGGCCGTTCGCGCTTCATTCACCACCTGCTGAGCCGGGTGATTTTCCCCGAGGCCGACCTGGCTGGCCTGGACAAGCGCGAGCGCAATCGCATCCATTGGGGCCAGCGTGCGCTGTACGTTGGCGCGCTGGTGGCCCTGGCCTTGTTCGGCCTGCTCTGGGCCGGTGGTTTCTCCGCCAACTACGAGCGCCTGGAAAACCTGCGCTCCCTGGCGCAGAACTGGAACCAGCAGCGCACGGCGCTGACCGCCCGCGACGACGCGATGGCGGCGCTCAAGACCCTCGATACCAGCTTCGAAGCCACCAAGGTGTTCCCGGCCAAGGGCGACGTCTCGCTGCACGAGCGGGTCGGCCTGTACCAGGGCGAGGAAAGCAACCCGGTGGTGCTCAGCGCCTACGAGCGTGAGCTGCAAGCCCAGCTGTTGCCACGGGTGGCGCAGATGCTCGAAGGGCAGATCCGCGGCAACATGCGCGACCGCGACCGCCTGCTCAACAGCCTGCGGGCGTACCTGATGCTGAACATGCAGGATCGTCGCGATCCGTCCTGGCTCAAGGACTGGGTGGCCAGCGACTGGTCGACGCGCTACGCCGGCAACACCGCGGTGCAGAACGGCCTGAACGCGCACTTCGAACGCCTGCTCAAGCTGCCGTTCAGCTACCCGCTCAACGACACGCTGGTGGCCCAGGCGCGCCAGGTGCTGCGCAGCGAGTCGCTGGCCAATGTGGTCTACCGCGTGCTGCGCGAACAGGCGCGGAGCCTGCCGGAGTACCGCCTGAGCCAGCACCTGGGGCCGCAGGGCAGCCTGTTCGTCGGCACCGACTACGCGATCCCGGGCTTCTACACCCAGCAGGGTTACCAGCAGTATTTCTCGGTCCAGGGCACGGCGCTGGTCACCGATATCCTGCGTGACAACTGGGTGCTGGGCGAAGGCAGCGGCATCAGCGGCATGGACCTGCGCCGCCTGATGGTGGAGCTGGAGCAGCTGTACTTCCGCGACTACGCCAACTTCTGGAGCGAAGCAGTGGGCCAGGTCGGCCTGCAGCCGTTCAACGATGCCGGCGAAGGCGCCGATCAGGTCGCCGGCCTGACTTCAGCCAACTCGCCGGTGCTGCAACTGCTGGTGGAAGTGCGTGAGAACACTCGCTTCCAGGCCATCGCCGAAAGCGCCGAAGACGTGACCGCCGCGGCGGATAAAGCCGCCGAGAAGGGCGGGGCGCTGGGCAAGGTCGCGGCGGCTGCCGCGGGCAAGGCCCAGGAAGCTTTGGCCAAGAACCTGCCGGACACCGCGAAGAAGTCGCTGCAACGTCGCTTCGAACCGCTGCACCGCCTGCTGGACGACAACAACGGCCCGGCGGCGGACCTGACGCCGGCGCTGCAAGCGTTGAACGACCTGCAACTGCAACTGGCCGGCCTGGCCCGTGCCAGCGCGCCCGAGCAGGCGGCGTTCGAGATGGCCAAGACCCGCATGAGCGGCCAGCGCGATGCCCTGAGCAACCTGCGCAACGCCTCGGTGCGCCTGCCGCGTCCGGTGAGCGTGTGGTTCAACGTGCTGGCGGAAGACACCTGGCGCCTGGTGCTCAACGACTCCTACCAGTACCTGAACCAGCGCTACCAGAGCGAGCTGTACAGCTTCTACGGCAAGGCCATCAGCAAGCGTTATCCGTTCAGTGCCCACAGCACCAGCGATGTCGCCATCAGCGACTTCCGCGAGTTCTTCAAGGCCCAGGGCATCGCCGACCGCTTCTTCGAAAACTATATGCGGCCTTTCGTCAGCGGCGATCCGGGCAACTACCGCCTGCGCAGCATCGACGGCCACAGCCTGCCGATGTCCAAGGTCTACCTCGACCAGATGGCCGCCGCCCAGGTGATCCGCCAGAGCTTCTTCTCGGAGAACCCGGCGGAGCCGCAGGTGCAGTTCAAGCTGGAGCCCTACACCCTGGACCCGGCGGTGAGCCGTTCCGAGTTCCGTTTCGGCGACAAGACCATGGAGTACCGCCACGGCCCGATCGTGCCGGTGTCCTTCAAGTGGCCGACCGACGCCGAAGACGGCCGCACCAGCCTGGTGCTGGACAAAATGGCCGGGCGCCCGGTGGGTATCGAAAAGAACACCGGCCCCTGGTCGCTGTTCCGTCTGTTCGACCTGATGCAGACCGAGTACCTGACCGGCCGTGACGTTCTGGTGCTCAAGGCCGACCTGGGCGGCCTGCGCGCCAACTACCTGCTGATGAGCCAGCGCACGCCGAACCCGTTCGACATGGGTGTGCTGCGTACCTTCCGCATGCCGGTGCAGCTCTGATGCTGGTTGCCAGTACCTGGCGCAGCGCTGCGCGCACCGACCCGGGCAAGGTTCGGGCGCGCAACGAAGATGCCTTCCTCGACTGTCCGGAGCAGGGGCTCTGGGTGGTCGCGGACGGCATGGGCGGGCATCAGGGTGGCGACATCGCCAGCCAGTTGATCGTCGCCAGCCTGGCCGAGTTGCCGGCGCAAGACAGCTTCGACGAGCGCCTCAAGGGCCTGCGCCAGTGCCTGCACTGGCTCAACCGGCGCCTGGGCCAGGAGTTGACCGTCACCGCCGAGCGCCACGACAGCATCATGGGCAGCACCGTGGTCGCGCTGTTGCTGGAAGGCGACCGCGCGGCGTGCATCTGGGCCGGCGACAGCCGCTGTTACCTGTGGCGCGGGCAGCGTCTGTACCAGCTGTCCAAGGACCATTCGCTGCAGCAGCAACTGATCGACGAGCAGCAGATGAGCGTCGAGCAGGCGCGGGCCCATCCGGCGGCCAATGCCCTGACCCGGGCGGTGGGCGCCAGCGAGCAGCTGACCCTGGATGTGCTGGAGTTGCAGGTCTACCCCGGCGATGCCTTCCTGCTGTGCAGCGACGGCCTGTACCAGGGCCTGACCAGCGATGCGCTGGGCAATGCCTTGAGTCTGGCTTCGCCGCAGGTGGCGCTGGAGCGTCTGTTCGACGGCGCCCTGCGCGGCTCGGCGCGGGACAATCTGACCGCCGTGGTGATCCGCCAATGAGTGATCTCAAATCCGGTCTGGATAACATCCTGATGAGCGAGGAAGAGGCCAGCAACCTGACCTATTTCGCCTTCGCCAAGGCCAATGAGGCGCCGCGTCCCGTGGCGCCCAAGGCCAAGGGCAAAGGCCGCAACCGCTCCAGGAATCGCCCCCGTTCCAAGGCTCAGGCCGTGGTGCCTGTGGGCGGGCTGCCGGACGTGCTGGCCGGACGTTACCGCCTCGAGCGCCTGCTCGGGGCCGGTGGCATGGGCGCGGTCTACCGCGCGCGGGACCTGCTGCATGAGCAGTTCGGCGATCCCGACCCTTACATAGCGCTCAAAGTCATGAGCGAAGAATTTTCCGAGACGCCGGATGCCAGCGCCTTGCTCTACAGCGAGTTCGCCCTGACCCGACGCCTGCGCCACCCGAACGTCGTGCGCCTGCACAGCTTCGAGGTGGACACCCAGTGCCAGCGCGCCTTCATCACCATGGAGCTAATGCGCGGCCTGACCCTGGACAAACTGCTCTGCGAGCGGCCGTTGGGGCTGCCGTGGGAAGAGCTGCGCGATGTGGTGCGGCCACTGCTCGATGCCCTGGCGTACAGCCACGCTCGCGGTGTGCTGCACGGCGACCTGAAGCCGAGCAACGTGATGCTCTGCGAAGACGGCGTGCGGCTGTTCGACTTCGGCCTGAGCCAGGCCGAGGAGGGCATCCTTCCCGGCCTGCCGCAACTGAGCCGCAGCCGCTTCAACGCCTGGACGCCCGGCTATGCCGCACCCGAATTGCTGGAGGGCGGCGCCCTGTCGGCCAGCGCCGACCTGTACGCGGTGGCCTGTGTGATCTATGAACTGGCCTGCGGCAAGCACCCGTATCGCCGGTTGCCGTCGACCCAGGCCCGCGACGAACGCCTGGACCGCTCGCTGCAGGCGCCCAGGCATCTACCCAGACACTGTTGGCCAGCCCTGCGCGCGGCGCTGGCCCTCGACGCGGCGGAGCGCACCATTTCCGCCCAAGCATTGCGCGACGCCATGCGCGCGGATTCGTCCTGGCTGCAACGCTGGTTCCATCGGCGTAACGGATGACCATCGAACAGGGAGCAAGCTATGTTCAATCCTTCCAATGAAACCCACTTCAGCCTGACAGTCGACGACTTCCAGGGTGACTTGCAGGTGCTGTCTTTCGAGGGGATCGAAGGCATCAGCCAGCCGTTCCGTTTCGATCTGGAGCTGGTCAGCGAGAACCCCGACCTGGACCTGGAGACCCTGCTGCACAAGCAGGCTTTTCTAGCGTTTGATCCGCAAGGCAGTGGCATCCACGGCCAGATCTACCGCGTGGCCCAGGGCGATGCCGGCAAGCGCCTGACCCGCTACCAGGTGTCGCTGGTGCCGCAATTGGCCTACCTCGAACACCGCACCAACCAGCGCATCTACCAACAGCTGTCGGCGCCGAAGATCATCGCGCTGATCCTCGAAGAGCACGGCATCCAGGGCAATGCCTACCGGTTCCAGCTCGGCACTCCGTGCCCGGAGCGCGATTACTGCGTGCAGTACGACGAAACCGACCTGCATTTCATCCAGCGCCTGTGCGAAGAGGAAGGCCTGCATTACCACTTCCAGCACAGCCCGCAGGGCCACTTGCTGGTGTTCGGCGACGACCAGACCGTGTTCCCCAAGCTCGGCCAGCCCACCGCCTATATCCAGGGCAGCGGCATGGTCGCCGACGAGCCGGTGATCAAGGGTTTCAACCTGCGCCTGGAGACCCGCACCCGCCGTACTACTCGACGCGATTACGACTTCGAGAAGCCGCGCCTGCAACTGGAAGCGGCCTATAAACCCGAGACTGACAGTGAAGAACCGGACCTGGAAGACTACGACTACCCGGGCCGTTTCACCGACCGCGCGCGCGGCAAGTTCCTCAGCCAGCGCGCCCTCGAACGCCACCGCGCCGACTACCAGCAGGCCGAAGGCTGGGGCGACCAGACGCGACTGGTCAGCGGCCACTTCCTGGAACTGTCCGAGCACCCGCGCAGCGAGTGGAACGACCTGTGGCTGCTGACCCACATCGTCCACGAAGGCAAGCAGCCACAGGTGCTGGAAGAGTCGGTGACCAGCGACACCACCGACAACAAGGATGACTTCCACCAGGGCTATCGCAACCGCTTCCTCGCCACGCCCTGGCAGGTGTTCTACCGCCCGGCCCTGAACCACCCGAAACCGCGGGTGCTGGGCAGCCAGACCGCGGTGGTCACCGGGCCCAAGGGCGAAGAAATCCACTGCGATCAGTACGGCCGGGTCAAGGTGCAATTCCACTGGGACCGCGAAGGCAAAGCCGATGACAAGACCAGCTGCTGGCTGCGCGTGTCCTCCAGCTGGGCCGGCGACCGCTACGGCGCCCTGGTCATCCCGCGGATCGGCATGGAAGTGCTGGTGACCTTCCTCGAAGGCGACCCTGATCAGCCGCTGATCACCGGCTGCCTGTACCACAAGGAACATCCGGTGCCTTACGCCCTGCCGGCGAACAAGACCCGCACGGTGTTCAAGTCCATGAGCTCGCCCGGTGGCGCCGGCTACAACGAACTGCGCATCGAAGACAAAAAAGGCGCCGAACAGATCTTCATCCATGCCCAGCGCGACTGGGATGAAAACATCGAGCACGACCAGAAAATCCGCATCGGCCACGAACGCCACGACACGGTGGAAAAGAACACCTACACCGAACTCAAGGCCGAAGAACATCGGATCACCCACGCCGACCGCAAGACCGAAACCAAGGTGGATGACCACCTGACCGTGGGCGAAAACCAGCACATCAAACTCGGCACCGCGCAACTGACCAAAGCCGGCCAGGAAATCCACCTCAAGGCCGGCGCCAAGATGGTGATCGAGGCGGGCAGCGAACTGACGATCAAGGCCGGGGGCAGTTTTATCAAACTCGATGCCGGTGGCGTCACGGTGGTGGGGCCGGTGGTGAAGATCAATGCGGGGGGAGCGCCGGGGAGTGGGACGGGGATTGGGATCAAGATACCGGGTCTGCCAGGGGCGGCCGATGCGGACAAGGCTGGCAGCCTGATGGAGGAGGCGTTGGCCAACCCGGCGAAAGAAACCGTACCGGGTCAGCTGTGCATTCGTATTTCCCCGTTGCCCAACATGCCGGGGTATCCGGATGAGCCCTATCAGCTCTACGCCGATGGCGCACTTATCGACAAAGGCTTCAGCGACGAGAAGGGCAATGTGCTTTTCCAGCATATTCCCGGTACCCGCAACTATTCGGTGGAAACGGTGAACGGACACCGTTTCAACCTGGACATGAGCGAAACCTCGACCGAACAGACGCGCCAACGCAGTGAGCGCCTGGGGCGTGAGGGATATCGCGACTTCCCGGGCGCGGCGGCCTCTCTGGAGGCGTTGAGCAGCAGTGAGGCGTTCCGCCAATTGTGGGCGGATCAAAGCGAGCAGAAAGAGTAAAGGAAGCACTCCATGACATACCTCGATCAGAAACTGTCGATCTCGCTTGAAGAAAGCGCCGCAACCCTGACTTCGGATTGGTTCGCCCACAAGAACAATCCGCTAAGCCCGCCACGTCCGGCAGGCAACGTGGTGACGCCGCTGGTGTGTGGCGAGGAAGCCTTCAAGAAGGTCTATGAATGCATCCAGGCAGCTACGAAAAGCATTGACCTTATCAGTTGGGGCTTCGACCCGGGATTGCGTCTCGACCGGGCCTCGACCGACAGCCCCAGTCTGGGAAAACTGCTCAGGCAGAAGGCCGAAAGTGGTGTCGAGGTACGGGTACTGATCTGGAACAACCGGCTGGCCCAGCTCGGTGAGAACTCGGTTATCGGCGAGGGCTGGAGCGGCAGGGGCGGAACATCGATGGGCTCTGGATTCCGCGAGGGCCAGCCAGCTGACACCAGTGCCCTGGAAAAAAAACGGGAAAAGCTCCTGGAAAAACAGCAGCAGGAGCAGGCACGCCTGGAAAAACTTCCGGCAAACGACGAGGCCGGCCGACGAGCCACGCGCGACCGTCTGATCGACATCCAGCAAAGCCTGGATGCCCTGGACAGCGGCTACACCAAGGGCCGTGATTCGGGAGGGACGGTTCAAGCCCCGAACGAACAGGTCGAGACCCGAGATTGGTATCGCTGGGTACACAGCCGCGAAGCCCGCAATATCGAGTTTCGTACGCGGGACTTCAAACTCGTAGGAGAGTTGACCTACGACGATCAAAATGGCCTGCGCATGCATTGGGGGCGTCTTGCCATCCTGTGGCGACTGCTCAAGGACGAGTCTCACGATGTGCCCTTCATGCAGATGCTGGCCCTGAGCCTATTTCCCAGCCATCACCAGAAAACCCTGGTGGTCGACTACATGGACCCGCAAAAAGCGAAAGGTCTTGTGATGGGCCACAACCTGCAGCGCAACTACTGGGACACCACCGCCCACGCCTACGACGATGCAGCCGGCAAGCGCGATCTGGGCTTCGGCCCCTGGCAGGACCTTTCCCTATTTGTACGCGGCCCGGTGCTATTCGACCTCAATCACAACTTCTGCAATGCCTGGGACAAGAGCAGCAGCTGGATACGCCGGGTCTTCAAGGGCACCCTGAATCACGAGCGCTCGTCGGTCAAACCACTGAGCCTGATCCTCGATGGTGGAGAGCCCGCGCAGATTTGCCGGACTCAACCGGAAGAAGGCCCGGAAAAAACCATTCTCGAGGTATATGAAAAGGCCCTGGGCAATGTGCATCAGTACGCCTATATCGAGAACCAATACTTCCGCTACAAACCGCTGGCCGAACGCCTGAAGAAAGTTGCCGCCGACTACGTCGCTGCCGGCAAACAACAGGACTTGCACCTGTTCGTGGTCACCAACAACCCGGAGAGCGGGCATTTCTCCAGTTCCACCTACGAGATGCTCGACACCCTTGGCCAGGGCGAACTGATGCCCCTGGCCCACCGCGACCTGCTCTACGATCAACGCCAGCTTGCCTATCGCCAGCGCGAACTGAAGGCCCGCGACGAATCGCCGACACGCGATCAGGAGCTGGCCAAGGTACAGACGCAAATGCATGAGCAGGGTATCGATCCGAGTCGCGCCGATGAACTCCTGGCCATGGACCCCAACAAACACTACAACCAGGCCGCGGCTCGCGAACTGGAGCCGGAGATGCTGCCGCCCAAGGGGTTGAAAATCATTGTCGCGACTCTGGTCAGTTGCAAGGACGGCGGCGAAACCGCTACTCCCAAGACGCGCGAGCAGCGCCAGACCGAACGCGATATCACCGAACATCTCGGCCCGGAACAAGGAATGGCGCAGTACAAGTCCATCTATGTACACAGCAAGCTGCTGCTGGTGGACGACCTCTTCTTCACCCTGGGCTCCGCCAACATCAACGAACGCAGCCTGAACTCCGACTCCGAACTGAATATCGCAATGCCAAGCCCGCAAACCACCCGGGCCTGGCGGGAGCGGTTGTGGGGGATGCATTCGGGGAAAGCAATCAATACGAGCAAAAGCAGCTTAAGTGAGAACGTTGCATTCGATTATGAAAATTGGGAGCAAGTGGTAACTGATAACTGGAGAAATCAGAAGAAAAACTTACCGCTTAATGGAAATTTGGTCAGATTTTGGGACGTGGTGACACCTTATGCAAAAGCCCTTGATTAAATGTTTATCTTTTTTGTTCTTTTGTTTTTTTGGAGCAGCTATGGCTGATGAATTCAAGTGTGTCCATGAAATTAATACGGCTCCCCCTCTTGATCAGCAAGCCGATCAATGGTTTAAGCAGGCAAGGGGTATGAGTAAAGAGAGACTTCCTGATTGGGTAAAAATTGCTGGTCTCTATCAGCAAGCAGTAGATAAAGACCATTGGAAAGCAATGCATAACTTAGCAGAGCTATACCTCCGTGGTGATGGCGTAACCAAAAATACAAATAAAGCCATCGATCTATATTTGCATATGGTCAAACTACAAGTTCCGTTGGGTTATTATGATATGAGTGTGATGACTCAGAGAGGTGTTGGGGTAGTTCAGTCAAATAGAGATGCCATGAATTTTTTGCTCAAGGCGGGTGACTTGGGTAGCCCGCTAGCCCAGACTAGGCTGGGTAATATATATATATATGAATTAAATAAAGATAAGCTCGGCGAGTCTTATCTGCGTTGCGCGGCACATCAGAATGACGCCGAGGCGAATTACGAACTTGCCGCATACTATAAAGTAGTAGACAAAAATTACCCTGTCGCCATGCATTATTATCAAAATGCTGCGGCTCTAGGTTTGAAAAAAGGCTCGTTGTTAATTGAAAATACTTTCAGGGATGGCGACTTTGGGTATGTGAGAAATGAAAAAATAGCAAATACCTACAGTGATATTTCTAGTCGGCTATATAAAGATCCTGATCTCCGATTCCCTAATTTGGCCAAAGACCATCCACTTCCACCGCACCCTATTCAGGGCTATCACGCCGACAAAGACATCAACTGGAAACCGACCGGACGTGATGACGACTATTAAAGCACTGTTGGCTGTTGTGCTATTGGGCGGTAGTGGCTTTTCCATGGCATACGATTTCAAGTGTGTTCATGAAAAAGATATTGCTCCACCCCTGGACCAGCAAGCAGACCAATGGTTTAAACAAGCTCGGGTGCTTAGCAAAGAGCGTCCGGCTGATTGGAGCAAAGTGGCCAGCCTGTACCAGCAGGCTGTAGAAAAGAACCATTGGAAAGCAATGCACAATCTTGCAGAGCTATACTTACGTGGTGATGGGGTTGTTAAGGATACGAACAAGGCTATTGATTTGTATCTGGAAATGATCAAGCTACAGGTACCGCTGGGTTATTACGATATGAGTGTAATGACCAAAAGAGGCGTCGGTGTGGTGCAGTCTGATAAGCAGTCAGTAATATATTTGCTCAAGGCGGGAGATGTAGGTAGTCCTATGGCTCAAGTCAGGTTAGGGAATATCTATATTTATGAGGCCAAGAAAAGAGATCTGGGGGTTTCCTACCTACGCTGTGCTGCAGATCAGAACGATGCAAGCGCAAATTATGAGTTGGCCACATACTACGAGATCTTGGATAGAAACTACCCTGTTGCCTTGCATTATTATCAAAGAGCTGCAGCTCTAGGTGAACGGAAAGGAGCCATGGAAATAGAAAATGTATTTCAAAATGGTAAGTTTTCTTATAATAAAGACAAGAAGACTGAAGATGCATACTACAAAGTGTCCAGGGAGCTAGCCAACAATCCAGACTTGCGCTTCCCCAATCTGGCCAAAGACCACCCACTGCCACCGAACCCTGTGCAGGGCTATCACGCCGATAAAGACATCAACTGGACGCCGACCGGACGTGATGACGACTATTAAGAGAAAGCCAATAGCGAGAAACATCCCGAAAAAATAGCTTCAACGAGCCTATGCGAAGTATCAACGCGCGACTTATGGGCCATCCCGATGAAGGAGCCGCACAATGCATAAAGTATTCACGGTACTGGCGATCGTGCTGCTAGCGATCTCGATACTCAGCGCTTTGCTCGGGCTGGCTGGCATTGCTAGTGGGGCAAGCGGCAGTGGGGGCATTTCCGACTCTGTCGGCGTTGCGTTCTTGATTGCCAAAGTGCTGCTCGCCTTGAGCCTGTTGTCTGGAGTGCTGGCTATTGCCTGGCCCAGGAGCGGGTGAAGCCAGGTCTGGTTTAAGGATTCACAGGGTTATGAACAGGTCTCTGCGTGTCGGACTCATTAAGGCAGCCGATAAACGAGGGTGACTTGGCAGTCATAATCCACAATAACGCACTCATCTTCCCTTAACATTGCATAACTGTGGCGTTCCCCTCCGAAGCCGCTACACTGCGCCAGCCGTTCATTTTTCCTTTGGGGCTTTGCGCATGAAATTTCGTTTTCTTCTGTGGATGCTGGGGCTGTTGATGGGCAAGGCCAGCCGGACCAATCCGGCGTTCCAGCAGCAGTTGGGTGACAAGGCGCTGGTGTTCCAGTTGCAGACGCTGGATGGCAAGGTGGCGCGGCATTTCCGGGTGAAGGATCAGCGGATTACCAGTAAGTCTGGGGTGTATCCCGAGCCAGCATTCGCCATTGCCTTCAAGGATGCGGCCTATGGTTTTGCCACGATGCAGGCGAAGAACAAGCAATTGGCCTTTATGACCGGGATTCAGGACAAGTCGATCCAGATCAAGGGCAACCCGGCGCTGGTGATCTGGTTCCAGGGGCTGACCAAGTACCTGAAGCCGAAGAAGGCCAAGCCGAAGGCTTGAGGGCGGGCTGTATACCAGCCGGAAGATGATCGCGGGCAAGCCTCGCTCCTACGGGAGCGGGGCTTTTTTCTGGGTGTCAGTGCTGACTGAACTGCGAGGCCAGTTCGCGCAGCAGCACTTCGGCTTCGAGGACTTTGCTGACCACGTCTTCGGCTTTGTCGCGGGACAGGCCGAGGCGTTCGAGCAGGGCGTCAGGGATGTCTTCGACAGGGCCGGAGCCGATGCCGCGGCTGCGCAGCAGGCGCACGGCCAGGCATACCAGGTTCGGGTATTCGGCGTAGGCGCCGTCGTAGCTTGGGTCGTGCTGGAAGCGCAGAGCGGTGGACAACTCGTCCGGCATGTCCCAGTAGCGCATCAGCCAGGCGCCGATCTGTTCGCGGCTGATGCCCAGCAGGTGCTGTTCGACGTAGCTGTGACACAGGTGCGGGTTGACCTCCAGGTGGCGGCAGATCAGCGAGAAGTGCGGCGGGAAGACGTGGGCCAGCAGCAGGTAGCCGAAGTTGTGCAGCAGGCCGGCGAGGTAGGTCAGACCGGCTTCCGGGCGCTGGGCGCGCGGCATGGCGCGGGTCAGGCCTTCGATGACGGCGGCGGTATAGATCGACTGCTGCCAGTATGGCGTGCTGTGTTGCGGGTGGTCCTTGGGCAGGCTCAGGGTCTTGCCCAGGGCCAGGCCCAGCGCCAGGTTGATCACTAGGTCGAAGCCCAGCACGCGGACGATGGCGTCTTCCACCGAGCGGATCTTGCCCGGCGAGGCGTAGTAGGGCGAAGCCGCCCAGCTCACCACTTGCGCGGCCAGGGCCGGGTCGGTTTCCACCACGCCGGTGATGTCGTCGATGGTGGCGTTAGGGTCGACCCGTAGCTTGATGATCTTCTGCGCGGTTTCGGCCAGCGGCGGAATCTCGATGGTCGCTTCCAGGCGTTGCTGGATGCGCCGGGCGGTGAAGGCCTGCATCGCCTGGGTGATTTCCTCGCGGTCGTCGTCCGGGCGGTCGAGGTTCGGGCGGATGCTGCTCAGGGCCTCGCCGAAATTGCCGGCGCTGGCCTTGCTCAGCATGCTCTTGAAGGCGTCGCTGGTGATTTCCAGCAGCAGGCCCGGCTCGCCGGAGTTGATCAGCAGGGTCGGCTCGCGCAGCAGGCTTTCTTCATACAGGCAGGGCGAGCTGGTGAGCGCCGGCAGGCCGGGCAGCAGGCTCAGGTTGTGTTTGCCGAGCATGCGCTCCAGGCGTTCCGTGGAGACGGCGGTCAGGCGGCGGCCGGTCAGTTCGGCGAGGCGATTGAGGTCCAGCAACTGGCTCTGTGGGAACAGCACCATCAGCGCGCCGACGGCGTCGTCCAGCAGGACGGCCTGTACCTTGCGCGCGGCCGGCAGGCCAGGATGGTCGAGGACTTCCGTGAAGCCGATGTTCAGCTTGCCGAGCAGCAGCCGGATTACAGACGGAGCGTGCGGGGCTGCGGTGGCGAGGGCAACTTCTGTCATGGTCTGTATCCGTTTTCAAACAATTTCAGGAGTATAACCAGCTTGATCGGGGCATTCGCCCCTTAACTGAGACGCTGCTCACACTTGGCCGTATTGCTGCCCGTGGCGCAGCCAGCGTTCCAGCAGCGGGCTGACGTGATGCGGCCAGCGCTCCAGCAAGGCCTGGGCGGCATCGCGCACGGCCGGCAGCAGGTCGGCATCGCGCATCAGGTCGGCGACCTTGAATTGCAGCAGGCCGGTCTGGCGGGTGCCGAGCATCTCGCCGGGGCCGCGCAGTTCCAGGTCCTTTTCGGCGATGACAAAACCGTCGTTGGTTTCGCGCATGATGCCCAGGCGCTGGCGGCCGATCTGCGACAAGGGAGGATGGTAGAGCATGACGCAATGGCTGGCGGCGCTGCCGCGACCAACGCGACCGCGCAACTGGTGCAGCTGGGCCAGGCCCAGGCGCTCGGGGTTCTCGATGATCATCAGGCTGGCGTTGGGCACATCGACGCCGACTTCGATCACGGTGGTGGCCACCAGCAGCTGCAATTCACCGGCCTTGAACTGGCCCATGACCTCGGCTTTTTCCGTCGGCTTCATGCGCCCGTGGATCAGGCCGACCCGCAGTTCGCCCAGGGCGCTGCTCAGGTCTTCGTAAGTGGTTTGCGCGGCCTGGCAGGTCAGCTCTTCGGATTCCTCGATCAGCGTGCACACCCAATAGGCCTGGCGCCCTTCGGCGCAGGCGGCGCGCACCCGCTCGATGACTTCGACGCGCCGCGAGTCGGTGACCAGCACGGTGTTCACCGGCGTACGGCCAGGGGGCAGCTCGTCGAGGATCGAGGTGTCCAGGTCGGCGTAGGCGCTCATCGCCAGGGTCCGTGGGATCGGCGTGGCGGTCATGATCAGTTGGTGCGGGCACAGGCGTCCGCCCACGCCTTTCTGGCGCAGGGCCAGGCGCTGCTGCACGCCGAAGCGGTGTTGTTCGTCGATGATCACCAGCGCCAGGTTCTTGAACTGCACTTCGTCTTGGAACAGCGCGTGGGTGCCGACCACCATAGGCGCGCCGGCGGCGATCTGTTCCAGGGCGGCTGTGCGGTTCTTGCCCTTGAGCTTGCCGGCCAGCCAGGCGACTTCCAGCCCCAGCGGTTCGAGCCAGCGCTTGAAGGTGATGAAGTGCTGCTCGGCGAGGATCTCGGTCGGTGCCATCAGCGCCACCTGATAGCCAGCCTCCAACGCCTGCAGGGCGGCGAGGGCGGCGACCACGGTCTTGCCGGCCCCTACGTCGCCCTGAATCAGCCGCAGCATCGGCTCGGGCTGGCTGAGGTCATAGGCGATCTCGTTGCCGACCCGTTGCTGCGCGCCGGTGGGTGGAAAACCGAGGTTCTTCAGGTACAGCGCCGGCAGCCGGGTGGCCTTGGGCAGCGCCGGGGCGAGTTGCGAGCGCAGGCTTTCGCGCAGACGCTGCTGGGACAGCTGATGGGTCAGCAGTTCTTCGAACGCCAGGCGATGCTGGGCCCAATGGTGTCCCAGGGCCAGTTCGTCGACATCGGCGTCGGCCGGCGGGTGATGCAGGTAACGAATCGCATCGTCCAGCGGCGCCAGCTGGTAATCCCGCGCCAGCTCTTGCGGCAGCCAGTCCGGCAGGCTGCGCGGGCCGAGCAGGGCCAGGCTCTGCTGGCATAGCATGCGCAGGCGCTGCTGGGTCAGGCCTTCGGTGAGCGGGTAGATGGGGGTCAGGGTCTGGTCCACGGGCGGCGGTTCATCGCCGCTGATGGCGCGGTATTCCGGGTGGTAGATTTCCAGCCCCGAGGCGCCTGGGCGGGCTTCGCCATAACAGCGCACGCGGGTGCCGCGCTTGAGGCCTTCCTTCTGCGCGTTGCTGAAATGGTAGAAGCGCAGGCTGAGCCCGCCGGTGCCGTCCTGCAGGCGCACCAGCAGGCTGCGGCGCTTGCCCATCACCACGTCGGCGCCGCTGACGGTGCCTTCGATCACCGCGTCCTGCCCGGGGCGCAGCGCGCCGATCGGTACCACGCGGGTGCGGTCCTGATAACGCAGGGGCAGGTGGAACAGTACGTCCTGCAGGTTCTCCAGGCCGACCTTGGCCAGCTTTTCGGCCATGGCTTCGCCGACGCCCTTGAGTGCCGTGACCGGCACGTTCGACAGCTCAGTCATCGCGACGGCTTAGCTCGCGGCAGGCGGCTTGGCCACCGAACACAGGCGGATCGAGTCGGCAAGGATCTCGATGGCTTTCGGCCGCGGGAAGCTGGCGCGCCAGGCGATCGCCACGGTGCGGAACGGTACGGGCGCGGTCAGCGGCCGCACTTCGATCACGCCCGGAGCGTAGTGATGGCTGTCCACCGCCGAGAGCGGCAGGATCGAGACGCCAAGGCCGGAAGCGACCATATGGCGGATGGTTTCCAGGGAGCTGGATTCCACCGTGGTGTGCTTGGCGCCGTCGTTGCCCTTGGTCAGGGTCGGGCAGGCTTCCAGGACCTGGTCGCGGAAGCAGTGGCCTTCGCCCAGCAGCAACAGGCTCTTGTCGTTGAGCAGGTTGGCGTCGATGCTCTCTTTCTGGGTCCAGGGGTGGGTACTGGGCATCAGCACGTAGAAGGGTTCGTCATACAGCGGCAGGGTCAGCACGTCGGCTTCGTTGAACGGCAGGGCGATGATGATCGCGTCCAGTTCGCCGTTGCGCAGCTTGTCGCGCAGCACGTGGGTGAAGTTCTCTTCGATGTACAACGGCATCTGCGGGGCGACCCGGTGCAGTTGCGGGATCAGGTGCGGGAACAGGTACGGGCCGACGGTGTAGATGGCGCCGACCTTCAGCGGGGCGGTCAGCTGGTTCTTGCCGGCCTGGGCCAGTTCGCGAATGCCCTGGGCCTGTTCGAGGACCTTTTGCGCCTGGGCGACAATGCCTTCGCCGACCGGCGTCAGACGTACCGCACTCTTGCTGCGCTCGAAAATCAGCACACCGAGTTCGTCTTCAAGCTTCTTCACGCCCACCGACAGGGTCGGCTGGCTGACATGGCAACGCTCGGCCGCGTGGCCGAAGTGCTGCTCTTGGGCGAGGGTAACGATGTAGCGTAATTCAGTAAGAGTCATAGCGGACGTCCATGAGGTTGCGGGCCAAGCATACCGGCTGCAATCGATAGACGCACGTTATCAGACTCAATGCTCGCTGTGACACCGGGCAATGCATGCCGGTCATGCCTGGAAAAGCAAAAAGGCACCTTTGGGTGCCTTTTTGCTGGGGATTGCCTGGGCATCATGCTCAGCGGCGACGTTTCTCCAGGGAGTAAACGAAGGGCGCGACAATCTCGATCGAGCCGTTGTTGAGCATGTCCGCCGGTGGCTTGGGCAGCGGCTGGGCGCGGCGGATCATTTCCAGGGTAGCCCGGTCCAGATCGGCGTTGCCCGAGCGTCCTACCAGTTCATAAGACAGCACGTTGCCTTGGGCGTCGACCACGAAGCGCAGCCGGTTCAGGCCTTCCTTGCCGCGTGCCTGGGCACCCGGCGGGTACTTCTTGTACTTGGCCAGGTGCGCCAGCAGCGTGCCTTGCCAGCTTTCCTTGGCGGCGATCTGCGCCGGCGACGGGCCCGGAGCCGGTGCCGAGGACGGTGCCGCGGTGGGCGTCGGCGGAGCGTCGCTAGGCTTCTCTTCGCTCGGCTTTTCCTTCGGCGGTTCCGGCTTTTTCTCCACCGGCTTGGGCGGTTGCGGCTTGGGCTTGGGTTTGACCGGCTTGGGCACGGAAATCGTCGGCTTCGGCGCTTCCGCGAGTTTGGGCAGCGGCAGCTCTTCGACCGGAGCCGGCGGCTGCGGTGGCGTCACGACCTTGGGCGGCGCGGGAGGAGGCGGTGCCGGAAGCGGCGCCAGCTCGACCATCATCGCCTGCGGTGGCAGCTCGACCGGCATGGGAGAGCTCCAGTTGAGCGCGAGCAGGATCGCGACCGCATGGACCCCCAGTACGATGGCCAGGCTACCGCTGTAACGCGTCAGTTTTTGGCGCGTCGTGATCATTTCTTGGTAGCCGTCTCAAGTCCGACCAGGCCGACCTTCAGGTATCCGGCGGCCCGCAGGGCATCCATCACGCTCATCAGGTCGCCGTAATCCACGCCTTTGTCGGCCTGGAAGAAGATCGTCGTGTCTTTTTTGCCCTGGGTCTTGGCGTCGAGGGTGGCGCCGAGGGCTTCGGGCTTCACTTCGTCGTCGCCGAGGTACAGGCGTTGGTCGGCCTTGACGCTGAGAAACACCGGTTTCTCGGGGCGTGGTGCCGGTTTGGCCGTCGAGGCCGGAAGATCGACCTTGATGTCCACGGTAGCCAGCGGCGCCGCGACCATGAAGATGATCAACAGCACCAGCATCACGTCGATGAACGGCGTGACGTTGATTTCGTGGTTTTCGGCGAGATCGTCTTCTGCGCCTTCTTTCAAATGCAGGCCCATGGCGGATTACCCTACTTTGGCCACATGAGGTTGCGCAGAGCGCTCGGCGGTCGGCAGGTGATCGAGATCACGGCTGACCAGCAGCAGGACTTCCGCGGAAGCGTCGGAGACCTGGGCCTTGTAGCCGGCGATGGAGCGGGCGAAGACGTTGTAGATGACCACCGCCGGAATGGCCGCGACCAGACCCAGGGCGGTTGCCAGCAGGGCTTCGGCGATACCGGGGGCGACGACGGCGAGGTTGGTGGTCTGGGTTTTGGCGATACCGATGAAGCTGTTCATGATGCCCCACACGGTACCGAACAGGCCGACGAAGGGCGCGGTGGAACCGATGGTGGCGAGCACGCCGGTGCCGCTGCTCATGTTGCGGCCGCAGGCGGCTACCAGGCGCTCGAGGCGGAAGCTGACGCGTTCCTTGATGCCTTCTTTCTCGCGGCTGTTGGCCGACAGGCGCATTTCTTCCAGGGCGTCGTGGACCAGCAGGTTGGCCAGGGTGCCTTCTTTGGCGGCGGTGACGCTGGCTTCCTTGAGGGTGGTGGCCTTTTTCAGGTTGAGGATTTCACCGCGCAGACGACGCTTGGCGCCCATCAGCTCGAAGCCTTTGGCGATCCAGATGGTCCAGGTGATGATCGAGGCGATGGCCAGGCCGATCATCACCAGCTTCACGATGATGTCGGCGTTCTGGTACATGCCCCACGGGGACAGGTCGTGGGCCATGCCCAGGGAGTTGTCCGCTTCGAGGACTTCAGGTGCATCGCCGGCTGCTTCGCCTTCGGCAGGTGCCGGCGCTGCGGCGACCGGAGTGGCTACCGGCGCCGTGGCATCGGCCGGCGCGTGGGCTGGCGCAGGTGTCGCGGCGCCAGCCGGGGCCTGCTCATCGGCGAAGGCCGCGGTCGGTGCCAGCAGCAGGCTGAACAGCAACGCTGCGGCCGCGCTCATGGCGCGCAGCGGGCTTGGGCGTTGGGTTGGCGAAGCGGAGAATTGATTGCGTGTCATGCTGGCCGGACCTGAGAGGGAAAAGGGTAAGTGTCCTTCTAGGCCTCGCAGGGCCGAGAACAAATGGGCCGTCATTATTGCAACTAATTCTTGTTAACAGAAGTAATAGAGTATCTTTTTTTCTTTGATTGCTAGCCGCTCGTCCATTGCCGACGCTAGTCTGTGCCTTTCTGATAGGAGTTTTCTGATGTCCGCCCCTTCTGTTCTGATCGCTGGCTGCGGTGATGTCGGCAGCCGTCTGGCGAAGCAACTGCTGGCTGAAAACTGGCAGGTCTACGGCCTGCGGCGCACGGTTTCGCAATTGCCGGAAGGGGTGATCGGCGTGGCGGGCGATCTTTTCAGTGAGCAGTGCCCGGCAGCCTGGCCCACTACACCGCTGGATTACCTGGTGTACAGCGCGGCCGCCACCGAGCATGACGAGGCGGGCTATCGTGCGGCCTATGTCGAGGGGTTGACCCATGTCCTGGGTTGGCTCAAGCAGAACGGGCAGTCGCCGAAACGCCTATTGTTTGTTTCCAGCAGCAGCGTATACGGGCAGAAAGACGGCGAGTGGATCGACGAGACCTCGCCGGCCCAGGCCGACGGCTATTCCGGGCGGCTGATGCTCGAGGCCGAGCAAGTGGCCTTGCAGAGTGGCATTCCAGCCAGCCTGGTGCGGTTGACCGGGATTTACGGCCCGGGGCGGGAATGGCTGTTGAATCAGGTGCGTCAGGGTTATCGCGTCGCCATCGATCCACCGCTGTATGGCAACCGCATTCATGCCGACGATGCCGCGGGGTTGCTGGCCTTCCTGTTGCAGGCCGATCGGCGCGGCGTGGTGCTTGAGGATTGCTATATCGGGGTCGACGATGCACCGGTGCCTTTGGCCGAGGTGGTGGGCTGGCTACGGGAGTACCTGGGCGTGACCGAGTGGGCGGACAGCTCGAGTGTGCGGCGTTCCGGCAGCAAGCGCTGCAGCAATGCCCGCGCCAGGGCCCTGGGCTGGGAGCCGCGTTATCCGAGTTTTCGCGAGGGGTATGCGCAGATTATCGAAGGGCAGGGCTGAGCCGCATCATGGATAAAGAAAAAGGAGCCTTTCGGCTCCTTTTTGCTGGGTCACTGTTTTTCCAGTAGCCACTGGCGCGTACCCGGGGTGAGGGAAGGTACCTCGTTCGCCTGGGAGGCGTTGATGGGCTGGAAGATCTCCAGTTGCTTGCCGTTGCGCGCAAAGATCCACGGGTTGCCCTGGCCGTTGAGCTGCAGCCACAGGTTGTCGTAGCCGCCGCTCATCGAAGCGCAGTCGCCGGCGAGGCACAATGCGTAGCGATCGGCGCCCGGCAGGCCCATGACCTGGCCGTTGGACTGGAACAGCACGGTGCCGCCTTCGCCCGGGCCGTTGACGATTTTCCATTCGCCGCCCAGGTAAGCCGAGTACAGGGCGCGCTCGAAGTTGGCGCCCAGTGGCGCGCCTTCCGGGGCCGGGTCCTTGGGACGATCGAAGACCTGCTCCGGTTCGTTGTCGTTGGCTTCTTGCAGCAGCTGTTTGCCGTCGCGTTTCAATTCGCTGGCGGAGCTGCCGTAGAAATCGATTTTCCAGGCGCCGGATTCTTCAGCCAGCACCTTGCCTTCGACGTTTTCGAAGCCGTTGGTGTAGCGCGCCTGGCTGGCCTTGGTGTTGACGTCCCATTCCAGGTTCGGGCCGTAGCCTTGCAGGGCTTCGCGCAGCGGTCCGCCTTTGGCGGCGGCGTCGATGGCGACCTGGTTGATCCAGGTACCACTGATGTCACGGTCGGCGGGATCGCTGGCGCAGCCACCGAGGAACAGGGCGCACAACGAGAGGGCTAGCGCTTTGCGCATGAGGAAATCCTTTCAGAACGGAGACGGCGCGGCCTGGGTAGCCGCGCCGGACGTGTTACTCGATGACCAGGATGGCATCCATTTCAACCTGCGCGCCTTTTGGCAGGGCGGCAACGCCGATGGCGGCGCGGGCAGGGTAAGGCTGCTGGAAGTACTTGCCCATGATCTCGTTGACCTTGGCGAAGTGGCTCAGGTCGGTGAGGAAAATGTTCAGTTTGACGATGTCCTTGAACGAACCACCGGCGGCCTCGGCCACGGACTTGAGGTTCTCGAATACCTGGACGGTCTGGGCTTCGAAGCCTTCCACCAGTTCCATGGTCTTTGGATCGAGCGGGATCTGGCCGGACATGTAGACGGTGTTGCCTGCCTTGATTGCCTGGGAGTAAGTGCCGATCGCGGCGGGTGCCTTGTCGCTGGTGATAACGGTCTTGGTCATGAATGACTCCTTGTAATGGGCGGGCTATATAGCGAGCTATGCACGCATGCGAGTGATGCGAATGACCCCGGTCAGGGCGCGCAGTTTCTTGATCACGCGGGCCAGGTGCACGCGGTCGTGCACGCTGACCACCAGTTGGACCACGCTGATGCGACCATCCCGTTCGTCCATGCTGATTTTCTCGATATTGCCGTCGGCCGCGTTGACGCTGCTGGCCAGCAGGGCGATCAGGCCGCGCTGGTGCTCCAGCTCAACGCGTAGCTCGACGTTGAATTCGCCGGTGACATCCTTGGCCCACGAAAGCTGGATGCATTTTTCCGGGTTGTGGCGGATTTCGCTGATGTTGCGGCAGTTGTCCAGGTGCACCACCATCCCTTTGCCCGCGGACAGGTGGCCGACAATCGGGTCGCCCGGGATCGGCGTGCAGCACTTGGCGTAGCTCAGGACCAGGCCTTCGGTGCCGCGAATGGCCAGCGGACCTTCCGGGCTTGGCAGCTGTTCACCTTCGCCGAGCAGGCGGCGGGCGACCACATAAGCCATGCGATTGCCCAGGCCGATGTCTTCCAGCAGGTCTTCGATCAGATCCAGGCGGTACTCGGTGAGCATCGCTTGCACGCGTTCGGCGGGGATCTTTTCCAGCGAGCTGTCGAAACCGTTGAGCACCTTGTTCAGCAGGCGTTCGCCCAGGCTGATGGACTCGGAGCGGCGTTGCAGTTTCAGTGCGTGGCGGATGTGGGTGCGAGCCTTGCCGGTGACCACGAAGTTGAGCCAGGCCGGGTTGGGGCGTGCGCCCGGGGCACTGACGATTTCCACGGTGGAGCCGCTTTGCAGCGGTTCGGACAGCGGCGCGAGGCGGCGATTGATCCGACAGGCGATGCAGCTGTTGCCGACGTCGGTATGCACCGCGTAGGCGAAGTCCACTGCGGTGGAGCCTTTGGGCAGCTCCATGATCCGGCCTTTCGGCGTGAACACGTAGACCTCGTCCGGGAACAGGTCGATCTTCACGCTTTCGATGAATTCCAGGGAGTTGCCGGCGCGTTGCTGCATCTCCAGCACGCCCTTGACCCATTGGCGAGCCCGGGCGTGGGTGCCCTTCGGCTGCTCGTCGCCGCTGGATTTGTAAAGCCAGTGGGCGGCGATGCCGTTGTTGGCCATCTCTTCCATTTCGCGGGTGCGGATCTGGATCTCGATCGGCACGCCGTGCATGCCGAACAGCGTGGTGTGCAGCGACTGGTAGCCGTTGGCCTTGGGAATCGCGATGTAATCCTTGAAGCGACCCGGCAGCGGCTTGTACAGGTTGTGTACGGCGCCGAGCACGCGGTAGCAGGTGTCGACCTTGTCGACGATGATCCGGAACGCGTAGACGTCCATGATCTCGTTGAAGGCCCGGCGTTTGCCGCGCATCTTTTTATAGATGCCATACAGGTGCTTCTGGCGGCCGCTGACCTCGCCCTGGATGCCATCGATGGCCAGGCAGTGGCTCAGGGATTCTTCGATCTTGTTGACGATTTCCTTGCGGTTGCCCCGGGCGCGCTTGACCGCCTGGTAGATCCGCGCGGAACGCATCGGGTGCATGGCCTTGAAACCGAGGTCTTCGAATTCGATGCGGATGCTGTGCATGCCCAGGCGGTTGGCGATGGGTGCATAGATCTCCAGGGTTTCCTTGGCGATCCGCCGGCGTTTTTCGCCGGACAGCACTTCCAGGGTGCGCATGTTGTGCAGGCGGTCGGCCAGCTTGACCAGGATCACGCGAATGTCGCGCGCCATGGCCATGGCCATCTTCTGGAAGTTTTCCGCTTGGGCTTCGGCCTTGGTCTCGAAATTCATCTGGGTCAGTTTGCTGACCCCGTCGACCAGTTCGGCCACGGTTTCACCAAACTGCGCTTGCAGCGCTTCTTTGGCGATACCGGTGTCTTCGATCACGTCATGCAGCATGGCTGCCATCAGGCTCTGATGGTCCATATGCATGTCGGCGAGAATGTTTGCGACCGCTAACGGGTGCGTGACGTACGCCTCGCCGCTGCGACGGCGCTGACCGTCATGGGCTTGTTCGGCGTAGAAATACGCTCGGCGGACCAGATTGACCTGGTCCGTGCCGAGATAGGTCGATAAGCGATCGGCGAGGGCGTCTATGCTCGGCATGATGACTCCTGCCGTAAGCTGTGATCCCGCGCCGTGCTACGTCGACCAGGCATAGGCTTAGACGGCCTCGTTGGACTCGTCCTCGAATGCAGCAAAAAGCGGTTCATCTTCAACGATTTCGGCTTCGGCGATAGCTGCGTAGTCGATCAGGCCTTCAGCGATTTCGCGCAGGGCGACGACGGTAGGCTTGTCGTTTTCCCATGCTACTTTCGGCTCTTTGCCGCCGGTTGCCAGTTGACGGGCACGCTTGGTAGAGAGCATGACCAGCTCAAAGCGGTTATCCACGTGTTCTAGACAGTCTTCAACGGTTACGCGGGCCATGGTCTTCCTCGTAGCAAATGCAATATGCGCGCTGCCCGGATGGGCGAGCGGACTCAACAGTTTAAAAAATCACCAGCGATTAGGGAAGCGCTGATTTTTTAACCAAGCTTTCCGACCCGCTACAAGTGCCAATGTAAAGCCCTTGCAGCGGTTTTGGGAAGTGCTATTCAGCCCAGCAATTCGGCGAGCAATTTGCCGAAACGCTGTTGCTGGCGCTTCTGATGCAGCTGGTTGGTGCGGAAAATCGCCTTCAGATCGTCCAGCGCGTGGGCGAAATCGTCGTTGATGATCAGGTAGTCGTAGTCGACGTAGTGGCTCATCTCGCTGACCGCTTCGCGCATCCGGCCTTCGATGATCTCGTCGCTGTCCTGGCCGCGGTTGGTCAGGCGCTGGCGCAAGGCCTGCTGGGACGGCGGCAGGATGAAGATCGAACGAGCCTGGGGCATCAGCTTGCGCACCTGCTCGGCGCCTTGCCAGTCGATCTCCAGGATCAGGTCGTGACCTTCGTCCAGGGTCTGCTGCAAGTGGCTTTGGGAGGTGCCATAGAGATTGCCGAAGACTTCGGCGCGCTCGAGGAAGTCGCCGTGTTCACCCATCTTCACGAACGCTTCGCGCGAGACGAAGTGGTAGTTCACGCCGTCCACTTCGCCCGGGCGCATGGCGCGGGTGGTGTGGGACACGGAAACGCGGATCGACGGATCGGCGTCGATCAGGGCCTTGACCAGGCTGGTCTTGCCCGCGCCCGAAGGGGCGGAAATGATGTAGAGGGTGCCGGTGCTGTGGTTCATGTCGGGGTAGCCTTACTCAATATTCTGTACTTGTTCGCGCATCTGCTCGATCAACACCTTGAGGTTGACCGCAGCCTGGGTACTGCGCGGGTCGAAGGCCTTGGAGCCCAGTGTGTTGGCTTCGCGGTTGAGTTCCTGCATCAGGAAGTCCAGGCGCCGGCCGGCGGCGCCGCCGGACTTGAGCACGCGGCGCACTTCGATGATGTGGGTGCTCAGGCGGTCCAGTTCTTCGGCGACGTCGCTCTTCTGGGCGAGCAGCACCATTTCCTGTTCCAGGCGCGTGGGGTCCAGCTCGGCCTGCATGTCGGCGAAGCGGTCGAGAACCTTCTGGCGCTGGGTGGCGAGCATCTGCGGGACCAGCTCGCGCAGGGTCACGACGTCTTCCTCAATGGAGGTCAGGCGGTCGTTGATCAGGCGGGCCAGCTCCGCGCCTTCGCGCTCGCGGCCGCTCTTCAATTCTTTCAGCCCCTGGTTGAACAGGCTCAGGGCCTCGTTGTTCAGCGCCTGTGGGTCGCTGGCATCGGCTACCAGGACGCCGGGCCAGGCCAGCACTTCCAATGGGTTCAGCGCTGCCGGCTGCTTGATCAGGCTGGCAACGGACTCGGCTGCCGCCACCAGTTGCGCGGCGCGCTCCCGGTCGACCTGCAGTGGTTTGCCGGTGGTTTCTTCGGTGAAGCGCAAGGTGCATTCGAGCTTGCCGCGCGACAGTCCCTGGCGCAGCGCCTCACGGACCGCGCCTTCCAGGTCGCGAAAGGATTCCGGCAAGCGCAGGTGCGGTTCCAGGTAACGGCTGTTGACCGAGCGCAGTTCCCAACTCAGGGTGCCCTGGGTGCCGGCCCGTTCTACCCGGGCGAAGGCGGTCATGCTGTGCACCATGGAGGTACCTCCGATACAGGTCCGCCGCCAACCGCGGAGGGTTGCACGGGCCCGATATGAATGAATTGAAGCCGACAGGCTGCGAAGGCGCAGGATTGTAGCGCAGTGCGGTGGATGCTCCCAAACTGCGGGTGTGACAAAGCGCTGCGGGGCGACCGGAGGGCCGTTCCAGAGGCGTCGCCGACGGGCCGGGGTTTTTAGAACTGCCCAGGCAGGGCCGCGGGCTCTATAATGATCGGCAGTTTTCCGTCCCCGTACAGGTATTTCCCTATGAAACGTCCAAGTGGTCGCGCTGCCGATCAGCTCCGCTCGATCCGCATCACCCGCAACTACACCAAACACGCCGAGGGATCTGTACTGGTCGAGTTCGGTGATACCAAAGTGATCTGCACGGTCAGCGTCGAGAACGGCGTGCCCCGCTTCCTCAAGGGCCAGGGCCAGGGTTGGTTGACCGCCGAATACGGCATGCTGCCGCGCGCCACCGGCGAGCGTAACCAGCGTGAAGCCAGTCGCGGCAAGCAAGGCGGCCGCACCCTGGAGATCCAGCGTCTGATCGGCCGTTCCCTGCGCGCTGCGCTGGACATGACCAAGCTGGGCGACGTCACCCTGTATGTCGACTGCGATGTGATCCAGGCCGATGGCGGTACCCGTACCGCGTCGATCACCGGTGCCATGGTGGCTCTGGTGGATGCGCTGAAAGTGATCAAGAAGCGTGGCGGCCTGAAGGGTGGCGACCCGATCAAGCAAATGATCGCGGCGGTGTCCGTGGGCATGTACCAGGGCGAGCCGGTGCTGGATCTGGATTACCTGGAAGACTCGGCGGCCGAGACCGACCTCAACGTGGTCATGACCAGCACTGGCGGTTTCATCGAAGTCCAGGGCACTGCCGAAGGCGCGCCGTTCCAGCCGGAAGAACTGAACGCCATGCTGGCGCTGGCCAAGAAAGGCATGAGCGAGATCTTTGAATTGCAACAGGCAGCCCTGGCTGACTGATTGCCCGGTAGCTTTCAGCAAGGAGAGCCGCATGAACGACGACCAGCTTCCGCAACCTGTCCCGAGCCATGAGGTGCGTCAGTGGGCGATGTTCTGTCACCTGTCGGCCTTGCTGGGCATCTGGATTCCGTTCGGCACCCTGATCGGTCCGTTGGTGCTCTGGCAGATGAAGCGCGAGACCGATCCATTCATCGATGCCCAGGGCAAGGAAGCGCTGAACTTTCAGATCACGGTGGCCCTTGCCTCGCTGGTCTGCTTCCTGCTGATGGTGGTGCTGGTGGGTTTCCTGCTTTTCGGTCTGCTGGCGATCGGCGCCCTGGTGCTGACCATCATCGCCGGGGTCAAGGCCAATGAAGGGGTGGCGTACCGTTACCCGTTCACCTGGCGATTGATCAAGTAGGCCGAGCGTCCACAAAAAAGCCGACACTGATGTCGGCTTTTTTGTGGCTGCGAAAAGACGCTTAGATGGTCAGCGTCCAGTCGTAGTCCACGATCAGCGGCGCGTGCTGCGAGAAGCGCGGCTGTCGTGGCAGGCGTGCGCTGCGCACGAAGCGACGCAGGCCCGGGGTCAGCAACTGATAGTCGAAGCGCCAGCCCAGGTTGAGCATCTCGGCCTGTTCGTTGTCCGGCCACCAGCTGTATTGATCGCCTTCGCGGCTGACTTCGCGCAGGGCGTCGACATAACCCATGTTGCCGACAATCTCGTCCATCCAGGCACGCTCAGGCGCCAGGAAACCCGGAGATTGTTGGCTGTCACGCCAGTTCTTGATATCCAGCTTCTGTTGCGCCACGTACAGCGAGCCACAATAAATGTACTCGCGACGTTTGCGCCGCTGTTTATCCAGGTAACGGGCGAAGTCGTCCATAAGCTTGAACTTCTGGTTCAAGTCTTCATCGCCGTTCTGCCCGGAAGGAAGCAGCAAGGTCGCGATGCTGACCTTGTCGAAATCGGCTTGCAGGTAGCGCCCGTAGCGGTCGGCCGTCTCGAAGCCGAGACCGCTGATGACAGCCTTCGGTTGCAACCGCGAATACAAAGCCACACCGCCTTGGGCGGGAACTTCGGCATCGCAGGCATAAAGGAAGTAGCCATCCAGTTGGAAGGCTGGATCGTCCAGTTCAAAGGCGGAGGCGCGGGTGTCCTGCAGGCAGATGACGTCGGCATTCTGTGCTTGCAGCCAACTGAGCAAACCTCGCTCCACTGCAGCCTGAATACCATTGACGTTCACACTGATGATCCGCATAAATGGCCCCAAAAATCACGTGCGTGTATGATACCCGAGGTCTACCTAATTAGCTAAATCCGTGGTATTTGGGGCTTTTTCATGCAGGCGTATCAGCGCGATTTCATTCGTTTTGCCATCGATCGCGGGGTTTTGCGCTTCGGTGAGTTCACCCTGAAGTCCGGGCGTACCAGTCCTTACTTCTTTAACGCCGGCCTGTTCAACAGCGGCTCGGCCCTGGCGCAGCTGGGGCGTTTTTATGCCGCGGCGATCGTCGACAGCGGCATTCCCTTCGATGTGCTTTTCGGCCCGGCGTACAAAGGTATTCCTTTGGCGGCGGCGACGGCCGTGGCCCTGGCCGAGCATCATCAGCGCGATCTGCCATGGTGTTTCAACCGCAAGGAAGCCAAGGCTCACGGCGAAGGTGGCAGCCTGGTTGGCGCGCCATTGACTGGCGACGTGCTGATCATCGACGACGTGATCACCGCGGGCACCGCGATCCGCGAAGTGATGCAGATCATCGGATCCCAGGAAGGCGCCAAGGCCGCGGGTGTGCTGATTGCCCTGAACCGTCAGGAGCGTGGCAACGGCGAGTTGTCGGCGATCCAGGAAGTCGAGCGCGACTTCGGCATTCCGGTGGTGAGCATCGTTTCCCTGACCCAGGTCCTGCAGTTCCTGGCGGACGATCCGGCGCTCAAGCAGCATCTGCCGGCGGTGGAAGCCTACCGCGCGCAATTCGGCGTCTGATACCGACCTGTAGAGATCGCACAGGCAAAAAAAGACCCCGCTCAGCCAGGCTGAACGGGGTCTTTTTATTTGCAGAGCTTAAGGACGCTTGCGATTGCTGATCAGGGTGCCGACACCGGTATCGGTGAAGATCTCCAGCAGAATCGCATTGGGTACGCGACCGTCGATGATCAACGAGCTGCCCACGCCACCCTGTACCGCTTCCAGCGCGCAACGAATCTTCGGCAGCATGCCGCCGTAGATGGTGCCGTCTTCGATCAGGGCATCGACCTGCTGGGTAGTCAGGCCGGTCAGGACCTTGCCCGACTTGTCCATCAGGCCGGCGATGTTGGTCAGCAGCATCAGCTTCTCGGCTTTCAGCGCCTCGGCCACCTTGCCGGCCACCAGGTCGGCGTTGATGTTGTACGACTCGCCGTTGGCGCCGACGCCGATCGGCGCGATCACCGGGATGAAATCACCTTTGACCAGCAGGTTCAGCAGGTCGGTGTTGATGCCGACCACTTCGCCTACGTGGCCGATGTCGATGATTTCCGGGGTGGTCATTTCCGGCGTCTTGCGGGTGACGGTGAGCTTCTTCGCGCGAATCAGCTCCGCGTCCTTGCCGGTCAGGCCGATGGCGCTGCCGCCATGACGGTTGATCAGGTTGACGATGTCCTTGTTCACCTGGCCGCCGAGGACCATCTCCACCACGTCCATGGTCGCCGCGTCGGTGACGCGCATGCCATCGATGAAGTGGCTTTCGATGGACAGGCGCTTGAGCAGGTCACCGATTTGCGGGCCGCCGCCATGCACGACCACCGGGTTGATCCCGACAGCCTTCATCAGCACGATGTCGCGGGCGAAGCCGGTCTTCAGCTCCTCGCTTTCCATCGCGTTGCCGCCGTATTTGATCACCAGGGTCTTGCCGACATAGCGGCGAATATAAGGCAGCGCTTCGGACAGGACCTTGGCGGTATTGGCGGCGGCATCGCGTTCGAGGGTCATTCAGGGCTCCGGCACTTCAATAAAGGCGCTTGAAGAAAATCAAAACGGTAGTTGGAGGTCAGGTGCAACACGTTTCAGCTGGGTGTGGAACACATCCTTGATGCGCTGCAGTTCGGCTTCGTCATCGGCTTCGAAGCGCAGTACCAGCACCGGCGTGGTGTTGGAGGCGCGAACCAGGCCCCAGCCTTTGGGGTAGTCGACTCGTACGCCGTCGATGGTGGTCAGGTCGGCGCCTTCACCCCATTGCGCGTCGTGCAGCGCATCAATGATGCTGAATTTGCTCTCTTCGGTCACATGGATATTGATTTCCGGCGTAGAAATATCGTTCGGGAAGGTGGCAAACAGCTCTTCCGCGTTGGATTTTTCCTTGCTGAGGATCTCCAGCAGCCGCGCGGCGCTGTAGATACCGTCGTCGAAACCGAACCAGCGTTCCTTGAAGAACACATGCCCGCTCATTTCACCGGCCAGCAACGCACCGGTCTGCTTCATTTTCTTTTTGATCAGCGAGTGACCGGTCTTCCACATGAGTGGGCGACCGCCATATTCCTTGATCAGCGGGATCAGGCGGCGGGTGCATTTGACGTCGAAGATGATCTCCGCGCCCGGGTTGCGCGCTACGACATCCTTGGCGAACAGCATCAACAGGCGATCGGGGAAGACGATGCTGCCGGTGTTGGTCACGACGCCAACGCGGTCGCCGTCACCGTCGAAGGCCAGGCCGATATCGGCGTTGGTCTCGGCGACCTTGGCGATCAGGTCTTCCAGGTTCTCCGGCTTGCCCGGGTCCGGGTGGTGGTTGGGGAAGTTGCCGTCCACTTCGCAGAACAGCGGGATGACTTCGCAGTTCAGCGCTTCGATCAGCTGAGGCGCGATGACGCCGGCCGCGCCGTTGCCGCAATCGACCACGACTTTCAGGCGGCGGGCGAGTTTGATGTCCTGAACGATTTCAGTGTTGTAGCGATCGAGGATGTCGACCTTGGTGATGCTGCCCTGGCCACTGCTCAGGTTGTTGGTCTTGAGGCGATCGTGCAGGGCCTGGATCTGTTCGTTGGCCAGGGTGTCGCCGGCAATGACGATCTTGAAGCCGTTGTAGTTCGACGGGTTGTGGCTACCGGTCAGCATCACCCCGGATTTGCCGGCCAGCACATTGGCCGCGTAATACAGTGCCGGTGTCGGTACCAGGCCGACATCGCTGACGTGGCAACCACTGTCGTGCAGGCCCTGGATCAGTTGCGCCACCAGCTCGGGGCCGGACAGGCGACCGTCACGGCCTACGCAAACATTGGGTTCGCCCTGGGCCAGGCTCTCGGAGCCAATGGCGCGACCGATCCAATAGGCGGTTTCAGCGTTCAGGGTTTCCGGAACGGTTCCGCGAATGTCATAAGCGCGAAAGATGCTTTCAGGGAACTTGGGTACGACTTGGGCTGCGTTGCTCATCACTGGGGGTGCTCCGTCTAAAAGGGGGCAGGACAGGCCGGAATACTGACCGGAAGGCTCAAACTGAAGGGTATGACGGCGTTTTTGCCCTTGGGTTCATGGTGCAAAAATGCCATCTGATGAGCGTCAGCTCTTTTTCGATCACCTTGTGCCGTGATTCCGGGTGGTCAAGTCCGCGAATAAACCTGCTGAGTTTTCGTGCTGAAACACAGCCTACCAATCTTAGGCGAGCCGCTGGCGCGGCCCGCTTTTTTTGTTCAATGGCTGCCGGAGTGACCGAAACCGCCCGCGCCGCGCTGGCTTTCGTCGAAGGCTTCGACCACTTCGAAGTGCGCCTGGACCACGGGTACCAGAACCAACTGGGCAATGCGTTCGCCCACCGCAATGTTGAAGGCGGTCTGACCGCGGTTCCAGCAGGAGACCATGAGTTCGCCCTGGTAATCGGAGTCGATCAGGCCGACCAGGTTGCCCAGGACGATGCCGTGTTTGTGACCCAGGCCGGAGCGCGGCAGGATCAGCGCGGCGAGGCCGGGGTCGCCGATGTAGACGGATAGGCCGGTAGGAATCAGCAGGGTCTGGCCCGGTTCCAGGAGGGTGTCCTGCTTGAGCATGGCACGCAGGTCGAGGCCGGCGGAGCCTGGCGTGGCGTACTGCGGCAGGGGGAATTCGTTGCCGATGCGTGGGTCGAGGATCTTGGCTTGTAAAGCGTGCATGCGAGTTAAACCTGGTTCAGCCGTTCGGCGATGAAAGAGATCAGTTGGCGGGCAATCTTGCCCTTGCTGGTCTGGGCGAAGAGAGTTGCGTGCAACTCCCGGTCAATCACGCTGCAGGCGTTTTCCTCGCTGTTGAAGCCAATGCTCGGGTTGGCCACGTCGTTGGCGACGATCAGGTCGAGGTTCTTGTCTTTGAGTTTGCGTGCAGCGTAGTCGAGCAAGTGTTCGGTTTCAGCGGCGAAGCCGACGCTGAACGGACGGTCGGGCCGGGTGGCGATGGTGGCCAGGATGTCCGGATTGCGCACCATCTGCAGTAGCAGGCCGTCACCGTTCGTAGGGTCTTTCTTCAACTTCTGTGGGGCGACGACTTCCGGGCGGTAGTCCGCGACCGCGGCCGAGGCGATGAACAGGTCGCACGGGATGGCGGCCTCGCAGGCAGCGAGCATGTCGCGGGCGCTGACCACGTCGATCCGTGTCACGCGATCCGGGGTCGGCAGGTGCACGGGACCGGTAATCAGGGTGACCCGGGCACCGGCTTCGACCGCGGCTTCGGCCAGGGCAAAGCCCATTTTTCCGGAGCTGTGGTTGGTGATGTAGCGCACCGGGTCAATGTTTTCCTGGGTCGGGCCGGCGGTGATCAGTACGTGTTTGCCGGTCAGTGCCAGGTGCTGGAAGCAGTCGGCGGCGCACAGCGCCAGATCGTTGGCTTCGAGCATGCGGCCCAAGCCGACGTCGCCACAGGCCTGGCTGCCGGAAGCCGGGCCGAAGACCTTCAGGCCACGGCTTTGCAGCAGCTGGGTGTTGGCCTGGGTGGCAGGGTCGCGCCACATGGCCTGGTTCATGGCCGGGGCGATGGCGACGGTGGCATCGGTGGCCAGGACCAGGGTGGTCAGCAGGTCGTCGGCGATGCCTTGGGCCAGGCGGGCGATCAGGTCGGCGGTGGCCGGGGCGATCAGCACCAGGTCGGCCCATTTGGCCAGTTCGATATGGCCCATGGCGGCTTCGGCCGCGGGGTCGAGCAGGTCCAGGTGGACCGGGTGCCCGGACAGGGCCTGCATGGTCAGCGGGGTGATGAACTCACTGCCGCCACGGGTCATGACCACACGTACTTCCGCGCCGTGGTCGAGGAGTCGGCGAACCAGCTCGGCGCTCTTATAGGCAGCGATGCCGCCGCCGACGCCGAGAACGATGCGTTTCCGATACAGCCGCTGCATAGGCCTGCCTTTCAGTTCAATGATTGCTGCGTGTAACACCCCCTCCCCAGGGGAAATTCCACGCAAAAAGATGGGCTAAGATAGCACAGCGACCGCTATGGAACAGCGGCGCCCACACACATGGAGGTGCTATGAGCATTCGCGACTGGCCTGCGGCGGAGCGCCCGCGGGAGAAGCTTCTCGAGCAGGGCGCGCTGGCCCTTTCCGACGCCGAATTGCTGGCGATTTTCCTGCGCACCGGGGTCGCCGGAAAAAGCGCGGTCGACCTGGCGCGACACCTGTTGCATCAGTTTGGCAGCCTGCGTGGTCTGCTCGAGGCGGACCAATTGACCTTCAGTCGGCAGCTTGGCCTGGGCCCGGCCAAGTTCGCGCAATTGCAGGCGGTGCTGGAAATGGCGCGCCGGCATCTGGCGGAAAAACTCAGTCGCAATTCGGTGCTGGAAAGCCCGGTGGCGGTCCGCGACTACCTCAAGGCGATGTTGCGCCATGAACCGCATGAGGTCTTCGGTTGCCTGTTCCTCGACTCCAAGCACCGGGTGCTGGCGTTCGAAGCGTTGTTCCAGGGCTCCATCAACACCACCAGCGTCTATCCGCGGCAGGTGGTCAAGCGTGCCCTGGCGCACAACGCGGCGGCGCTGATCCTGTGTCACAACCATCCTTCGGGCGTGTCCGAGCCGAGCCAGGCGGATCGGGTGCTGACCCGCAGGCTCACGGAGGCGCTGGACCTGGTGGATGTGCGCGTACTCGACCATTTCATCGTCGGCGAGGGTGAGCCGCTGTCGATGGCCGAGTACGGTTGGATGTAGCCGGGGTCAGGGCTTGAGGCTGACCTTCGAGTAGTCCTGGCGACCGAACGGGCTGACCTGATACCCATGGACATCCTTGCGCGTCAGGGCGAAGGCTGTCGGGTGGGCAAGCGGCAGCCACAGGGCCTGCTGCTGGATCTGGGTTTGCGCCTGCTGGTAAAGCTTGCTGCGCACGCCCTGCTCGGTGGTGGTCTTGCCGGCGGTGATCAGCTTGTCCAGGCCGGGGTCACAGTAGCGGGCGAAGTTGGTCCCGGACTTCACCGCCGCGCAGGTGAACTGCGGGGTGAGGAAGTTATCCGGGTCGCCGTTGTCGCCGGCCCAGCCCATGAACAGCAGGTCGTGCTCGCCGGCCTTGGCCCGACGGATCAGCTCGCCCCATTCGATCACGCGGATCTCCGCCTGGATCCCGACCTCCGCCAGGTCCGCTTGCAGCTGTTGCGCGCCCAGGCTCGGGTTGGGGTTCAGCAAGCTGCCGGAAGGGCGGGTCCAGATCGTGGTCTGGAAACCGTCTTTCAGGCCGGCCTTGGCCAGCAGCTGGCGGGCTTTCGCCGGATCGTGGGCGTACCCCGGTAACTCCTTGGCGTAGCTCCAGGTGTTGGGCGGGAAGGGGCCGTTGGCGGGTTCGGCGGTATTTTCGAAGACCGCTTTCAGGTAGTTGGCCTTGTCGAAGGCGAGGTTGATGGCCTGGCGCACTTCAGGTTTGTCCAGCGGTGGGTGCTGGCTGTTGATGGCGACGAATGCGGTCATGAAGGCTGCGGTTTTCTCGACCTTGAGCGCAGGCTCCTCAAGCGCGGCGCTCACGTCCAGCGGCTTGGGCGACAGGGCGATCTGGCATTCGTTGCGACGCAGCTTCTGCAGGCGCACGTTGGCGTCGGGGGTGATGGCGAAGATCAGCGAGTCCACCGCCGGCTTGCCAGCAAAGTAGTCGGGGTTGGCCTTGTAGCGGATCGATGCGTCCTTCTGGAAACGGCCGAAAACGAAGGGGCCGGTGCCGATCGGCTGGCTGTTGAGCTTGTCCTGGGTGCCGGTCTTGAGCAACTGGTCGGCGTATTCGGCGGAGTAGATCGACGCAAACCCCATGCTCAGGGTGGCGAGGAAGGTCGAATCGGCATGGTCAAGGGTGAAGCGCACGGTCAGTGGATCCAGGGCGTCGATCTTCTTGATCAGCGCCGGCAACTGCAGCGACTGGGCATGGGGATAGCCGCTCTGCGCCACTTTATGCCAGGGGTTGGCCGGGTCGAGCATGCGGTCGAAGCTGAACTTCACGTCTTCGGCGGTCAGCTCGCGGCTCGGATTGAAATACGCGGTGCGATGAAACTTCACTTTCGGGTGCAGCTTGAACACATAGGTCAGGCCGTCGGCCGAGACTTCCCAGCTGTCGGCCAGGCTCGATACCACCTTGCCGCTGCTGGCGTCGAACTCCACCAGGCGATTCATCAGCACGTCGGCCGAGGCGTTGGTGGTGGTCAGCGAGTTGTACTGCACTACGTCGAAACCTTCCGGGCTGGCCTCGGTGCACACGCTTAATGCGGCGGCGTGGGCCAGCGGGCTCAGAAGAAGAGGGGCGAACAGGAGCGGGAGGGCAGCGAGGCGCATGTTTGGCTTCCTTTGCAGATCGAAGGCCCATCTGCGAGTGCAGTCTGGAAAAAGGCTTACCCTAGTGGCCCCGTTGAAAAATGACTATCCCCTTTTTTCGCTCGTGGGCCGGATACGTTGGTATTTATTGCAGCGTCGAGCCTGTTGGCGGTCGGCAGTCATGGCCACATTAGGCATAAATTGACAGAGGTTTTTTCCATATATCGACGTGGAACGAGCGGTGCGGCGGCTGTGCATAGTGATTTTGCCGCCTGTTTCACCCTCGCAGAATTTATTCTGCGACGAGCGGTTAGCCATGGCGCCAGCCTTTGGTGCAGGCATCCGGAGCAAGAAAACAGGGACTTTTCGAAATCCAAAGCACACCGGCTGTTGTTGCTACGGGGTCTTTCTGGTATAAAGCAGCGCTCTTTTCTAGGGGCCCGGTTCCTTCGCTTGTAGGTGTAGCCGGTAAGACCCTAAAGAAACGCGGCGCCTGGCGCCAAATGACTGAGAGATTAAGCGGCCAACCCATGCCGGGTTGGGCATGTGGTTTTAGAGGGCTGAGGCATGTCGAGAGTCTGTCAAGTTACCGGTAAGGGTCCGGTGACTGGGAATAACATTTCCCACGCAAACAACAAAACCCGTCGTCGTTTCCTGCCGAACCTGCAGCATCACCGCTTCTGGGTTGAGTCCGAGAAACGTTTTGTGCGTCTGCGCGTATCTGCCAAAGGCATGCGTATCATCGACAAGCGTGGCATTGATGTCGTGCTGGCCGAACTTCGTCGCGATGGCAAGGTTTAAGGGAGCTAATCATGCGTGAATTGATTCGTTTGATTTCGAGCGCTGGTACTGGTCACTTCTACACTACCGACAAGAACAAGCGCACTACTCCGGACAAAATCGAGATCAAGAAATATGATCCGGTTGTTCGTAAGCACGTGATCTACAAGGAAGGCAAAATCAAGTAATTGATTTTTCTTCTGACATAAAAACCCGCCTTCAAGCGGGTTTTTTTGTGCCTGCGATTCAGGCTTTCGGTTCGAAGATCACATAGATCTTGCGGCACGGCTCCAGCACCTCCCAGGTGCCGCGAAAGCCCGCGGGAATGACGAAGCGATCGCCGGCACGCAAGGTCTTGGCATTGCCTTCGCCGTCACGCAGGACCGAAACCCCCTGCACGATCTCGCAGTATTCATGTTCGGTGTAGTTCACCGTCCACTGGCCGATCGCGCCTTCCCACACCCCCGCGTTCATCTGGCCGCACGGGCTGTTGTAGTGGTTGAAGACGGTCTGCTCAGGGTCGCCCTTGAGGACTTTTTCCTGGGCGGGGCGATACCGTTCGGGCGCAGTGTTGGCCTGATTGAAGTCGACGATGTCCTGGATGCTCATGCTGGTATTCCCCCCTGATTGCGCTGCGAATGGCTGGAAAGCCCAAAGTCTATGTTTATTAAAATGAACATAGCAATGGCGTTTGCCTGGCCACTGTCAAATATATTGAAACTTCGGGTGCCGCTGGTTTAGGGTGGCGAATGCCATGGGCCGAAGCAGGCTGGCCGGGCAGAATTCCTGAAGGTGCCGGCATCGATCGCGTGGCGCCTGTATCCAACAAGAGGAGGACACTCGCATGACCACCCTGACTCGAGCCGATTGGGAACAACGCGCCCGCGAGCTGAAAATCGAAGGCCGCGCCTACATCAATGGCGAATACACCGCCGCCGTTTCCAACGAAACCTTCGAATGCATCAGCCCGGTCGATGGCCGTCTGCTGGCGAGTATTGCCAGCTGTGACGCCGCCGACGCGCAACGCGCCGTGGAAAACGCCCGCGCCACTTTCAATTCCGGTGTCTGGTCGCGCCTGGCGCCGGCCAAGCGCAAAGCCACCATGATTCGTTTTGCCGGCCTGCTGAAGAAGCATGCCGAAGAACTGGCCCTGCTCGAAACCCTGGACATGGGCAAGCCGATCAGCGACTCGCTGGGTATCGATGTTCCCGGCGCGGCGCAAGCGCTGAGCTGGAGCGGCGAAGCCATCGACAAAATTTACGACGAAGTCGCCGCCACGCCCCACGACCAACTGGGCCTGGTGACTCGCGAGCCGGTGGGCGTGGTCGGCGCCATCGTGCCGTGGAACTTCCCGTTGATGATGGCCTGCTGGAAACTCGGTCCGGCGCTGACCACCGGTAACTCGGTGATCCTCAAACCGTCGGAAAAATCGCCGCTGACCGCTATCCGCATCGCCGCGCTGGCCGTCGAAGCCGGGATCCCGGCTGGCGTGCTCAATGTGCTGCCAGGTTATGGCCACACCGTGGGCAAGGCCCTGGCCCTGCACATGGACGTCGATACCCTGGTGTTCACCGGTTCGACCAAGATCGCCAAGCAGCTGATGGTCTACTCCGGCGAATCGAACATGAAGCGCGTCTGGCTGGAGGCGGGCGGCAAGAGCCCGAACATCGTGTTCGCCGACGCGCCGGACCTGCAGGCCGCGGCCGAGTCCGCGGCCAGCGCCATCGCCTTCAACCAGGGCGAAGTCTGCACCGCCGGTTCGCGCCTGCTGGTGGAGCGTTCGATCAAGGATAAATTCCTGCCGCTGGTGATCGAGGCCCTCAAGGCCTGGAAACCGGGCAACCCGCTGGACCCGGCCACCAACGTCGGCGCGCTGGTGGATACCCAGCAGATGAACACCGTGCTGTCGTACATCGAGTCCGGTCATGCCGACGGCGCCAAGCTGGTGGTGGGCGGCAAGCGCACCCTGCAGGAAACCGGCGGGACCTACGTTGAGCCGACCATCTTCGATGGCGTCAGCAACGCAATGAAGATCGCCCAGGAAGAGATCTTCGGCCCGGTGCTCTCGGTCATCGCCTTCGACACCGTGGAAGAAGCCATCCAGATTGCCAACGACACGCCTTATGGCCTGGCCGCGGCGGTATGGACGGCCAATATCTCCAAGGCTCACCTGACCGCCAAGGCGCTGCGGGCCGGCAGTGTCTGGGTCAACCAGTATGACGGCGGCGACATGACCGCACCGTTCGGCGGCTTCAAGCAGTCGGGCAACGGTCGCGACAAGTCGCTGCATGCGTTCGACAAGTACACCGAACTGAAGGCGACCTGGATCAAGCTGTAATTCAAGGGGCGCGGATGCCGGGCGTCTGAACAGACGCCATCGCGCGCACCGTTAGCCGATCCATATCGCAGCCGGACTTTCCGCAAGGGAGGTCCGGCTGCGTTGTCTCTGTATTAAAAAAATCCACAGGAGCGTGGAAATGCGCTGGGCAACGTATTTTGCCGTTTTGGCGGCTGTCCTGAGTGTGGGTCTGGCCTTGGGCGTGAGCATGCCGCTGGTGTCGTTCCGCCTGGAGAGCTGGGGTTATGGGCCCTTTGCAATCGGCGTGATGGCCTCGATGCCGGCGATTGGCGTCTTGCTCGGGGCGAAGGTTTCCAGCCGCCTGGCGGCACGCTTCGGCACGGCGGGGCTGATGCGCCTGTGCCTGTGGGGCGGGGCGATCTCCATCGGCCTGCTGGCGCTGTTGCCGAGTTATCCCCTGTGGCTGGTGCTGCGGCTGATGATCGGCGTGGTGCTGACCATCGTCTTCATTCTTGGCGAAAGCTGGATCAACCAGTTGGTGGTGGAGCAGTGGCGCGGTCGCCTGGTGGCGCTGTATGGCAGTAGCTATGCCTTGAGCCAATTGGCTGGCCCGCTGCTGCTGGGTGCCTTGGGTACCGAGCATGACTACGGTTTCTGGGTGGGCGTCGTGCTGCTGGTGGTGTCGCCTCTGTTGCTGATGGGCCGCGGCGGCGCGCCGAGCAGCGAGTCTTGCAGCGTGACCTTCGGTGACCTGTGGCGCTTCTGTCGTGGCCTGCCGGCCATTGGCTGGGCGGTGGCGCTGTTCGCAGCGTTTGAGGCGATGATCCTGACCCTGCTGCCGGTCTATTGCCTGCGCCAGGGGTTTACCGAGGACATCGCCCTGGCGATGGTCAGCACCGTTGTAGTGGGCGATGCCTTGTTGCAGCTGCCCATCGGCGCCCTGGCCGATCGCGTATCGCGGCGCGCCTTGTTCGCCGGTTGCGCGGTGATCCTGCTGCTGTCGAGCCTGGCCATTCCATTGCTGCTCGACACCCTGCTGATCTGGCCATTGTGGGTGCTGTTCGGCGCCAGCGCCGGTGGCCTGTTCACCTTGTCGCTGATTCTGATCGGCGAGCGCTACCGCGACGACGCGCTGGTGCGTGCCAATGCCCACGTCGCTCAGTTGTGGGGCATCGGCTGCCTGATCGGGCCGCTGGTGGCGGGGGCGGGCAGCCAGTGGGTCAGCGGGCATGCCTTGCTGTTGCTGATGGCGGCCGGGGCCCTGGGGCTGATTGTGCTGTTGTTACGCGAAGGCGCGTTTGGCGCGGCCCAGGCACAAACCCTGTAGCAGCGAGGTTTGCCCGCGACAAGGGGCTGACAGTCAACAGCCTGGCTGAGTGTGATTCCTCTATCGCGAGCCAGCTCGCTCCTGCGGGCGCTCAGAGCATCCGTTCGAGGCCGATGGTATTGCTCATCCAGGCATTGAAGCGCCGCCACCAGCTGCCTGGCTCGCGGGTCAGGGTGTGCAGTTGCTGGTTGTCTTCGGTGACCCAGACCAGCTTGCCGTCCTGCAGCTTCGCCTCGTAGCTCAGGGCCGGCGCCATGCCTTGCAGCGCCAGGCTGCGAACGCGCTCGGCCAGCTCGGGGCTGTCCACCAGCACCCCGACTTCGGTGTTCCACAGTACCGAGCGTGGGTCGAAATTGAAGGAGCCGATAAAGGACTTCTGGCGGTCGAAGATGATTGCCTTGCTGTGCAGGCTGGAGTCCGAGCCGGGATACGACGCGCTATGGAACAGATGAGGACCGCTGCCGCCGCCGTTACCGGGTTGGCGCCGCAGTTCATAGAGTTTCACGCCGTGTTGCAGCAGCGCCTTGCGATACGGCGCGTAGCCGCCGTGGACCGCTGGCACGTCGGTGGCTTCCAGGGAGTTGGTCAGCAGGCTCACCGCAACCCCGGCGTCGGCGCGTCCGGTGAGGTAGACCAGGCCTGGCTGGCCGGGGACGAAATAGGCCGAAACCATCATCAACTCTTTACTGACGCTTTGTAGCTCCGGCGCCAGCTGGGTGGTCAACAGCAGGTGCGGGTCGGGCTCGCCGTTGGACAGGACCTTGCTCGGGGCATCCCACAGCGCCTGGTTCCAGGCCCAGATCAGCTCTTTGCGCCAGACGTCCATGCGCGGCTGGGTCCGATAGGCCTTGAGCTCCTGGAACAGGGCGTGGTTCTGCTGCTGGGCGTCGTCCAGCGATTGCTGCAGGCGCAGCCGGGTGTTGGCCAGCTCCCTGGCCGATGGCAGGCGCGACAGAAACTCGCCGATGGGTTTGCTCAGGGCGCTGTTCCAGTACTGGTCGAAGCTGTGCCCGAGCTGTTCGGCCACCGGGCCGATACCAAGGATGTCGATGTCGGTGAAGTTCAGGTTGGGTTCGGCGTCGAAGTACTCGTCCCCCAGGTTGCGCCCGCCAACGATGGCCGCGCTGTTGTCCGCCAGCCACAGCTTGTTGTGCATGCGCCGGTGTTGCAGCGACAGGTTGAACAGGCGCCCCATGGTACGGGTCACGCCGGTGCTGCGCCCCAGGTGCAGGGGGTTGAACAGGCGGATCTGTATCCGCGGATGGGCGGCGAGGGTGGCCATGATCTGGTCCAGGCCGTCGCTGGTGGTGTCGTCCAGCAGAATACGGATGCGCACGCCGCGGTCAGCGGCCTTGAGCAGTTCGTCCACCAGCATCCGGGTGCTGATGCCGTCATGGACGATGTAGTACTGCAGGTCGAGGCTGCTTTGGGCGTTGCGGATCAGCTCGGCGCGGGCCATGAAGGCTTCGCTGCTGTCGGACAGCAGGCGAAAGCCCGAGCGTCCCTGGTAGGGGGTGGCCTGGGCGTGGATCGAACGACCGAAGGCCGAGTCGGCGGCCGGTAGTGCCTGGCTGGGCTCGTGAGGCACATCGAGGCTGACGCAGCCGCTCAGGCACAGCGCGATCAGCATAAGGAAGGCCAGGGCCTGTCTGGATCTCAAGTCAGCTCATCTCGAATCGCTGCGATGGTCTAGCTGTGACGCCGCTCCACTGGCAAAGGTCAGTCCGTTGCGCAATCTTCAGCCAGCAGCTTGATGGCGGCTGCGCCGACTTTGCGCACGGCTTCTTCGATCTGTGCCGTTGGCTTGGCAGCGTAGTTCATCCGCAGGCAGTTGCGGTACTTGCCCGAGGCCGAAAAGATGCTGCCCACGGCAATCTGCACGCCCTGGCCGAGCAGCGCGCGGTTCAGGCGCAGGGTATCGAAACCTTCCGGCAGTTCGACCCACAGCATGAACCCGCCCTGTGGCCGACTGGCGCGGGTACCGGTGGGGAAATAGCGGCTGACCCAGTCGATCATCAGGTCGCGATTGCGCTGGTACTGGGTGCGCATGCGCCGCAGGTGCGGCTCGAAATTGCCGCTCTTGAGGAACTCGGCGATGGCGATCTGCGGCTGTGGCGCGGTGGAACCGGTGCTGATGTATTTCATGTGCAGCACTCGTTCCAGATAGCGCCCGGGAGCGACCCAGCCGATGCGCAGGCCCGGCGCGAGGGTCTTGGAGAAGGAGCTGCACAGCAGCACCCGGCCATCGTCGTCGAACGACTTGATGGTCCGCGGGCGCGGGTAGGTGTAGGACAGCTCGCCATACACATCGTCTTCGATGATCGCCACGTCGAAGCGCTGGGCCAGGGTCAGCAGGGCCCGCTTGCGCGACTCCGGCATGATATAGCCCAGCGGGTTGTTGCAGTTTGGGGTCAACTGTATGGCCTTGATCGGCCATTGCTCCAGGGCCAGTTCCAGGGCGTCGAGGCTGATGCCGGTGATCGGGTCGGTGGGGATTTCCAGGGCCTTCATGCCCAGGCCCTTGAGGGTCTGCATGGCGCCATGGAAGCTCGGCGAGTCGACGGCGACGATATCCCCGGGCTCGCAGGTGGCACGGATGCTGGTGGACAAGGCTTCATGGCAGCCGGTGGTGATCACCAGGTCGTTGGCGCCGAGCTGGCAGCCGGAATCGAGCATCAGCCGCGCCAGCTGTTCACGCAGTTCGTGCACGCCGTAGATGGTGTCGTAATACAGACCGGGCATGTCCTGGCGCCGGCTGATGCGGGCGAGCCCGCGCAGCAGGGGCTTGAGGGTCGGGCTGGTGACGTCGGGCATGCCGCGGCCCAGCTGGACGATGTCCTTGCGCGGCACGCTGCGGATCAGTTCCAGCACCTGGTCCCACTGCGAAATCTCCACCGGCCGCTGCGCCGGGCGACCTACCGCGGGCAATGCCGGCAGCTCACGGCTGACCGGCACGAAATAGCCGGACTTGGGCTTGGGCGTCGCCAGGCCGCTGTCTTCCAGCACCCGATAAGCCTGCTGCACGGTACTCAGGCTGACCCCGTGTTCGACACTCAAGGCCCGTACCGACGGCAGTCGGTCGCCGGGGCGATAGAAGCCTTGTTCGATACGTGTGCCCAGCAGTTCGGCGAGATTGACATACAGGGTCATGGCGCAGCCTCGGGGTGATTGAATCGGGTAACCAGTACAGATGGCGCAAAATTACAGGATTCAGCCCGGATAGGGGAAATTCTGTATGGAAATAATAGCAGTGCTTTGAATCTGTAATGGTTTCTGGCGCCCGCGCATGATGTCTGCTCATAGCGACCCAAGTAAACAGGAGCAGCAAAAATGAACGGCTTGAGCGATGTGCGTCTGTCGTTACACAGTCAGGAACTGGCGGCTGGGCAGGAGCGGGCAGCAGGGGCGACGTCCGTCCACAATGCGCCGTCCGGCCTCGGTCTCTGGGGCTTGTACTGGCATCGACTGCGTACACGCAAGGCACTGCTTGAGCTGACCACCGAACAGTTGCGCGATATCGGCCTGAGTCGCGAACAGGCGCGGCAGGAAGGGCTCAAGCCGTTCTGGCGGCTGTAGCCGCTGGCGCAGCCTGCGATCGGTTGCGTAGCAATCGCAAAAAGGCCGCATCCGATTTCCCCGGATGCGGCCTTTTTCATACCTGTCGTGCGACGGCTACAAACGCCTTCAGACCAGTTCTTTCAACCGATGCCAGAGCATCCCCAGCGCCAGCAGCGGCGAACGCAGGTGCTTGCCGCCCGGGAAGGTGATGTGCGGGACCTGGGCGAACAGATCGAAACCACCGCCCTGCTGGCCGCTGATGGCTTCGGCCAGCAACTTGCCGGCCAGGTGCGTGGCATTCACGCCGTGGCCCGAGTAGGCCTGGGCGTAATACACATTGGGCTGGTCTTTTAGACGGCCGATCTGCGGCAGGCGGTTGGCGCCGATGCCGATCATGCCGCCCCATTGATAGTCGATCTTCACCGCCGCCAGCTGCGGGAACACCTGCAGCATCTTCGGTCGCATATAAGCGGCGATGTCCCGCGGGTCGCGGCCGGAATAGTGGCAGGCGCCGCCGAACAGCAAGCGCCGGTCGGCCGAAAGGCGGTAATAGTCCAGGGCCACCCGCTGGTCGCAGACCGCCATGTTCTGCGGCAACAGGGCGTGGGCCAGCTCTTCGCTCAAGGGTTCGGTGGCGATGATGTAACTGCCGGCGGGCAGCACCTTGCCACCCAGTTGCGGGTTGAGATCGTTGAGGTAGGCGTTGCAGCCCAGCACCAGGGCGTTGGCGCGCACCGAACCCTGGGCGGTATGGACTTTGACCTGCGGCCCGTAATCGATGCGGGTCACGGCCGAGTGTTCGAACAGGCGCACACCCAGTTGCTGCGCGACCGCGGCTTCGCCCAGGGCCAGGTTCAGCGGATGCAGGTGCCCCGAACCCATGTCGATCAGGCCGCCGACGTAACGGTCGGAGCCCACTACGCTGTGCATTTCATGGGCTTGCAGCAGGCGGGTTGCATGGCGATAGCCCAGATCGTGCAGCTCCTGGGCATCTTCGGCGAAACCTTCGAGGTCGCGCGGTTTGTTGGCCAGGTCGCAATAGCCCCAGGTCAGGTCGCAGGGAATCTGGAAACGCTCGATGCGCTGGCGGACGATTTCCACCGCTTCCAGGCCCATCAGTTTCATCTGGCGTACGCCGTCTTCGCCGATGACTGGGGCGAACTGCTCGAGGCCGTGACCCACCCCGCGAATCAGTTGCCCGCCGTTGCGCCCGCTGGCGCCCCAGCCGATCTTGCGCGCCTCCAGCAAAATGACGCTGAGCCCGCGCTCGGCCAGCTCGATCGCGGTATTGAGCCCGGAGAAGCCGCCGCCGACCACGCATACGTCCGCCTGATGCTCGCCGGCCAGCGCCGGATAGTCGGGCTGGGGCAGGCTGCTGGCGGCGTAGTAGGAGGCGGGGTGCGAATGGCCTGGCCCCGACGGCTGAACACGGGTGTTCATGTGGATCATCCTGATTCGTGTGTTTGGAAAATTTGACGGAGCATAAGCCGGACCTTTCCGGCGCGGCAACATTGGTCGGCCAGTGCTGTCTGCCATAGGGCTTTTAGGGCAAAATCGCGGCCTCTCCAGACTCCCGGTAAGCGCTTCGATGAGCTGCAACAGCCAGAAAATCCGCACGCTCCGACAGCAGATCCCCTCGTTCGAGTGTGTGCCCGGCTGTCACGACTGCTGTGGTCCGGTCACCACTTCGACCGAAGAGATGTCGCGCCTGCCGCGCAAGACCCGGGCCGAGCAGGACGCGGCGATGGAAGAGCTGAACTGTGTGCACCTGGGGCCCAATGGCTGCACGGTGTATGACGAGCGGCCGCTGATCTGTCGCCTGTTCGGCACCACGCCGAGCCTGCCATGCCCCAATGGCCGGCGCCCGGTGGAGCTGATCCACCCGCGGGTGGAGAAGCAGATCCATGAATACATGGCGAGCACCCGGCAGGTGCTGGTCTGACCCGAGGCCATCGCGGGCCTGTAGGCGCGAGGCTTGCCCGCGACAGCGATTGCCCTGACGACGGGGCCTGCGGGCCGTTGTGATCAATCCGGAATCGGCAGGCTCAGGCTCTCTTTCACCTCTTCCATCACGATATAGCTCTTGGATTCGCGCACGTGGGGCAGCTTGAGCAGGATGTCGCCCAGCAGTTTGCGGTACGAGGCCATTTCGGAAATCCGCGCCTTCACCAGGTAGTCGAAGTCCCCCGACACCAGGTGGCATTCCAGTACATGCGGCAGTTTCAGCACGGCGCGGCGGAACTCCTCGAAGGTGTCGCCGGACTTGTAGTCCAGGCTGATTTCGACGAACACCAGCAGGCTACCCTTGAGGTGCTGCGGGTTGAGCCGGGCGTTGTAGCCCATGATGATGCCTTCGCGCTCCAGGCGGCGGACCCGCTCGGTGCACGGTGTGGTCGACAGCCCGACCTTTTCCCCCAGCTCGGTAAAGGAGATGCGTCCATCGGCCTGCAGGATGCGCAGGATATTGCGATCTATCTTGTCCAGCTCACGCTTTGTCTGATGGTTGGTACGCATAGGGGATGCGCCTCCGTGAAAAGGGTTTTTGCCGAGAATTCTCGCCAAATATAGGCGTTTATATAGTGAAAAGCACTGGTCATTGCTTTTTATACTGCGCACATCTTCGCTCTGAATAACAAACGTCAGCGGTTATCCGCGATGAGGGATATGAAAATGCGCGTTCTGGTCTTGGGTAGCGGCGTGATCGGTACCACCAGTGCCTACTATCTGGCCCGTGCCGGTTTCGAAGTGACCGTCGTCGACCGTCAGCCGGCCGTCGCCATGGAAACCAGCTTCGCCAACGCCGGCCAGGTTTCTCCGGGTTACGCCTCGCCCTGGGCCGCGCCGGGCGTGCCGCTCAAGGCCATCAAGTGGTTGCTGCAGCGTCACGCGCCGCTGGCGATCAAGGCCACCGCCGACATCAATCAATACCTGTGGATGGCGCAGATGCTGCGCAACTGCACCGCTGCCCGCTATGCGGTGAACAAGGAGCGCATGGTCCGCCTGTCCGAGTACAGCCGCGACTGCCTCGACGAACTGCGCGCGGAAACCGGCATCGCCTATGAAGGCCGCAGCCTGGGGACCACCCAGCTGTTCCGCACCCAGGCGCAACTGGATGGCGCGGCCAAGGATATCGCCGTGCTCAAGGAATCCGGCGTGCCTTTTGAAGTGCTGGACCGCGAGGGCATCGCCCGCGTCGAGCCGGCCCTGGCCAGCGTGACCGACATCCTGGCCGGCGCCCTGCGCCTGCCGAACGACCAGACTGGCGACTGCCAGATGTTCACCACGCGCCTGGCGCAAATGTGCACCCAGCTGGGTGTGGAGTTCCGCTTCGACCAGGACATCCAGCGCCTGGACTTCGCCGGCGACCGCATCAACGGCGTCTGGATCGACGGCAAGCTGGAAACCGCCGACCGCTACGTGCTGGCCCTCGGCAGCTACTCGCCGCAACTGCTCAAGCCGCTGGGCATCAAGGCCCCGGTGTATCCGCTCAAGGGCTACTCGCTGACCGTGCCGATCACCAACCCGGCCATGGCCCCGACTTCGACCATTCTCGACGAAACCTACAAGGTGGCGATCACCCGTTTCGACAACCGTATTCGCGTTGGCGGCATGGCTGAAATCGCCGGTTTTGACCTCTCGCTCAACCCGCGTCGGCGCGAAACGCTGGAGATGATCGTCAACGATCTTTATCCTCAGGGCGGTGATCTGTCCCAGGCCAGTTTCTGGACCGGCCTGCGTCCCACCACCCCGGACGGCACGCCGATCGTTGGCGCCACGCCCATGCGCAACCTGTTCTTGAACACCGGCCATGGCACGCTCGGCTGGACCATGGCCTGTGGTTCCGGTCGTCTGCTGGCCGATCTGATGGCGAAGAAAAAGCCGCAGATCAGCGCCGAAGGTCTCGATATTTCTCGTTACGGTAATCCTCAGGAGCCTGCAAAACATGTCAATCCAGCGCCAGCTCACCAATGAGCGCATGAGTCAGATCGTCGCCCACAGCGGTACCGTGTATCTGGCCGGGCAAGTCGGCGACGACCTGAACGCGGGGATTGAGCAGCAGACCCGTGAAACCCTCGCCAACATCGAGCGTTTGCTGGACCTGGCCGGCACTGACAAGTCGCGCCTGCTGTCGGTGACCATCTACCTGAAGGACATCGATGCACACTTCGCCGGGATGAACAGCGTATGGGACCAGTGGCTGCCAAAAGGCGTCGCCCCGGCCCGCGCAACCGTCGAAGCCAAGCTCTGCGAACCGGAAATCCTGGTCGAGCTGTCCGTCGTGGCCGCTCTGCCTTAAGCAAGATCCCTCTCCCGGTGCTGTTAATGGATGGCTCACGCCATCCGCCAGCGCCGGTTTTTTCTTCCCACATGACCGCCTAGAAGTCTGCCGCCATGCGTCCTGCCCGTGCCCTGATCGATCTTCAAGCCCTGCGTCACAACTACCAACTGGCCCGCGAAGCCTCGCCGGGCGCCCGTGCGCTCGCGGTGATCAAGGCCGATGCCTATGGCCATGGCGCGGTGCGCTGTGCCCAGGCGCTGGAAGCCGAGGCCGACGGCTTTGCCGTGGCCTGTATCGAAGAAGCCCTGGAGCTGCGGGCGGCGGGGATTCGTGCGCCGATATTGCTGCTTGAAGGTTTTTTCGAGGCTGATGAGCTGGACCTGATCGTCGAACATGATTTCTGGTGCGTGGTGCATTCGCTGTGGCAGCTGGAGGCCATCGAACAGGCCACCGTCGCCAAGCCACTGACGGTATGGCTCAAGCTGGATTCGGGCATGCACCGCGTCGGCCTGCATCCCAAGGATTACCAGCCGGCCTATCAGCGGCTGCTGGCCAGTGGCAAGGTGGCGAAGATCGTATTGATGAGCCACTTCGCCCGCGCCGACGAGCTCAGCTGCAGCAGCAGCGACGAGCAGGTCGCGGTGTTCGAGGCGGCGCGCCAGGGCTTGTCCGCCGAGATCAGCCTGCGCAACTCGCCAGCCGTGCTCGGCTGGCCGCACATCCCCAGCGACTGGGTGCGTCCCGGCATCATGCTGTATGGCTCGACCCCGTTCGAAGAGCCGCATCCACTGGCCGCGCGCCTGCAACCGGTGATGACCCTGGAGTCGAAGGTGATCTGCGTGCGCGAACTGCCGGCCGGCGAGCCGGTGGGGTACGGCGCCAAATTCGTCACGCCACGGCCGATGCGGATCGGCGTGGTGGCCATGGGGTACGCCGACGGTTATCCGCGGCATGCGCCGACCGGTGCGCCGGTGCTGGTGGCGGGGCAGCGTACCCAACTGCTCGGCCGGGTTTCCATGGACATGCTGTGCATCGACCTGAGCGACGTGCCAGAGGCCGGGCTGGGTTCTACCGTCGAGCTGTGGGGCAAGAACATCCTCGCCAGCGAGCTGGCGGCCGCGGCTGACACCATCCCTTATCAGCTGTTCTGCAACCTGCGCCGGGTGCCACGCGTCTATTCCGGGGACTGAGCGGCACAGCGCACTGCCGAAAGTCGCCTTGCCCCCTGGGATTGGGGCCCAAGTGTTGTAAATACTGAACGCTATCGCCATGATAACGCTCAACTACAACAACGCCTGATCCCTAGGAGGCTGCCGCATTGGACGTCGGTGAACGACTGCAATCCATCCGTAAACTCAAAGGCCTTTCCCAGCGTGAACTCGCCAAGCGCGCGGGCGTCACCAACAGCACCATTTCGATGATCGAGAAGAACAGCGTCAGCCCCTCGATCAGTTCGCTGAGAAAGGTTCTTGGCGGCATTCCCATGTCGATGGTCGAGTTTTTCTCGGAAGAAATCCTCCAGGAAAAACCCACCCAGATCGTCTACAAAGCCAACGAGTTGATCGATATTTCCGATGGCGCGGTGACCATGAAGCTGGTGGGCCGGGCGCATCCGAGCCGGGCGATCGCTTTTCTCAACGAGATCTATCCGCCGGGCGCCGATACCGGTGAAGAGATGCTCACCCATGAAGGCGAGGAAACCGGGATTCTCGTGGAAGGACGCCTGGAGCTGGTGGTGGGGCATGAGACATTCGTGCTCGAAGCCGGTGACAGCTACTATTTCGAAAGCACCAAACCGCACCGTTTCCGTAATCCTTTCGATGCACCCGCGCGACTAATCAGCGCAGCCACGCCCGCGAACTTCTAATAGAAGAGGCGTCCTGCAAGGATTGCAGCGGTGCCCGAAGCCGCATTTCGCCTCTCTCTAATCCCCCTTTGAATCTAGGGTTGTTTCAGAGTGGCGGGCTAACCGCTATACTTGCGCCCGCCCGCGAAACCGTGGCCGTGGGCGTGACTAGCCACCATTGAGGGTGTACGCGTGAACCTAATTATGAAAATGCTGGCTGCACCAGCAACCGTATTGGCCCTCTGGGCTGTCAGCGCTCAAGCTGCGACCAACGACGACATTGCCAAGCGCCTCGAGCCGGTTGGCCAGGTCTGCGTCCAGGGTCAGGAATGCAAGGGTATGGAAGTCGCTGTTGCCGCCGGTGGCGGTGGTGCGAAGACTCCAGACGAAGTGATTGCCAAGCATTGCAATGCTTGCCACGGCTCCGGCCTGCTGGGTGCGCCGAAAATCGGCGACGCCGCTGCCTGGAAAGAGCGCGCGGATCACCAGGGTGGCCTCGACGGCATCCTGGCCAAGGCCATTACCGGTATCAACGCGATGCCGCCTAAAGGCACCTGCGCCGACTGCTCCGACGAAGAGCTCAAAGGCGCCATCCAGAAGATGTCCGGCTTGAAATAAGCACGGATCTTGCGCAAAAAAGCCGCTTACGAGCGGCTTTTTTCATGCCTGCGATTCGGCCGCTACTGTTCATTGCAGCAAAGACCCGGCAAGCTCGGTCCAACCTCAAATTCATGGAAGGTCCTGGAGGATCGGATGGTGCAGTCATGTTCTATCGAGCGGGCGGTCGATGAGGTCCTGGCACGCTTGCCGGCGCATATTCACATGGGTATGCCGCTGGGGCTGGGCAAACCCAACCGTTTCGCCAATGCCCTGTATCGTCGCATCGCGCAGCTGCCCGAGCGCCAGTTGACCCTCTATACCGCCCTGAGCCTGGGCCGCCCGCCGCTGGGCGATGGCCTGCAACGGCGCTTCCTCGAGCCTTTCATCGAGCAGGTCTTCGGCGACTACCCCGAGCTGGACTTCCTCGCCGACCTGCACCGCAACCAGGTGCCGGCCAATATTCATATCGAACAGTTCTTCATGCAGCCCGGCAGCCTGCTCAACAGCCCGGCGGCGCAGCAGGATTATGTCTGCAGCAACTACAGCCACGCCGCGCGCGACATCAATGCCGCCGGCCTGAACCTGGTCGCGCAACTGGTGGCCCGGGACCCGCAGCAAACCGACCGCCTGAGCCTGAGTTGCAACCCGGACATCACCCTCGACCTGTTGCCGATGATCGCCGAGCGACGTGCCGCCGGCGAAACCATCCTGCTGCTGGGCCAGGTGCATCGCGACCTGCCTTACATGCCGGGCGACGCCGAAATCGACTCCGCCACCTTCGACCTGTTGATCGACGAAGAGGAGAGCAGCACGCTGTTTTCCACGCCGAACATGCCGGTGGGGTTCCAGGATCACTTTATCGGCCTGCACGCCAGCACCCTGGTGCGCGACGGCGGCACCCTGCAGATCGGCATCGGCTCCATGGGCGACGCATTGACGGCGGCGTTGCTGGCACGCCAGGCGGACAACGACGGTTATCGGGCGCTGCTGGCGGACCTGGAGATCCAGTGCTGGAAGCCGCTGATCGAGCGCGAAGGCGGGGTGGAGCCTTTCGCCAAGGGCCTTTATGGCTGCAGCGAGATGTTCGTCAATGGCCTGCTGGCCCTGGCCGATGCCGGCATCGTACGGCGCAAGGTCTACCCTTCGGTGGCCCTGCAGCAACAGGCCAACGCCGGGACGCTGGATAAAGACCAGGCGCTGGGCGGAGTGTCGGTGCATGGCGGCTTTTTCCTCGGACCGCGCAGCTTCTACCAGCGCCTCAGGGACCTGCCCAAGAGCAAGCTCGGCGAGTTCAACATGACCGCCATCAGCTACATCAACGAGCTGTACGGCGACGAAGAACTCAAGCGCCTGCAGCGCCTGGACGCGCGCTTTATCAACAGCTCGATCATGGTCACCCTGCTGGGCGCCGGGGTGGCGGATCAGCTGGAAGACGGCCGGGTGCTCAGCGGCGTCGGCGGGCAATACAACTTCGTCGCCCAGGGCCATGCGCTGCGAGGCGCGCGCTCGATCCTGATCCTGCGCAGCTGGCGCGAATCCGCGGGCCTGGTCAGCTCCAACATCGTCTGGGAATACAGCCACTGCACCATCCCGCGGCACCTGCGGGACATCGTGGTCACCGAGTACGGCATCGCCGATCTGCGCGGCAAGACCGATGCGAAGGTCATCGAAGCGCTGCTCAATATCAGCGACTCGCGGTTCCAGCCGGGCCTGATCGAACAGGCGCAGAAGGCCGGCAAGTTGCCCAAGGATTTCCGCCTCGATCCGCGTTTTACCGACAACCACCCGCAACGCCTGCTGGCGATCCAGGCACGGCACCGGCACCTGTTCCCGGAATATCCGTTGGGCAGCGATTTCAGCGCAGAGGAGCGGGATTTGCTGCGGGCGCTGAACTGGCTGAAGAGCAAGTTCAAGCTCAGCGAGATTCTCGAATTGGGCAAGGCGGCGCTGGATGCGCCACCGCCCGAAGCCTTCCCGGCGCATCTGCAACGGATGCAACTGGTGAAGCCCGATGGCTGGCGCGAGGAGATCTATCAGCGTTTGCTGCTGGCCGCCTTACGCGAGACAGCGCAGGCATAAGGTAGACGCCTGGCAGCGTCATCGCGGGCAATCGAGCGTCGACCGGCTGCTCCTACAGAAGCGAGCGGCGTCTGTAGGTGCGAGGCTGGCTTGCGATTGAAGAGGCAACGCCTCTTTAGATAAAGCTCACCACGCCACCGGCCAGGGACTTGACCCGGGCCAGGGATTCCACGCGATAGCCTTGCGCGTCCAGTTCGGCGCGGCCGCCCTGGAACGATTTCTCGATCACGATGCCCAGGCCAGCCACGGTGGCGCCCGCCTGCTTGATGATCGAGATCAGCGCCTGGGACGCCTTACCGTTGGCCAGGAAGTCATCGATGATCAGCACGCGGTCGCTGCTGGTCAGGTGACGCGGGGAAATCGCCACGGTGCTTTCGGTCTGCTTGGTGAACGAGTACACGGTCGCCGACAGCAGGTTCTCGGTCAGGGTCAGGGACTGGTGCTTGCGCGCGAAGATCACCGGTACGCCCAGGTTCAGGCCGGTCATGATCGCCGGAGCGATGCCCGAGGCTTCGATGGTGACGATCTTGGTGATGCCCGAATCCTTGAACAGCGTGGCGAATTCGTCGCCGATCAGCTTCATCAAGGCCGGGTCGATCTGGTGGTTCAGAAAGGCGTCGACTTTCAGGACCTGGTCGGAAAGCACGATGCCTTCTTCGCGAATTTTCTTGTGCAGTGCTTCCATGAAGCTTTCCTCTGTTGACGCCTTGTGCGCCTGAGCTCTGATAAAAGGTGTTCGGTTAAAAATGCTGCGATTAAAAAATGGCCAATTCTAGCGCTTTAACATCGCCCGTATATCCGCCAGTGCGTTGTTGCCGCGCACGGCTTTGACTTCGGTCGGGGTGTCGTCGTTGCCTTCCCACGCCAGGTCGTCCGGCGGCAGTTCGTCGAGGAAACGGCTGGGGGCACAGTCGATGATTTCACCGTACTGCTTGCGCTTGGCGGCGAAGGTGAAGGCCAGGGTCTGGCGCGCGCGGGTGATGCCCACGTAGGCCAGGCGGCGCTCTTCCTCGATGGTGTCGGCTTCGATACTGGAGCGGTGGGGGAGGATTTCCTCCTCCATGCCCATGATGAACACATAGGGGAATTCCAGGCCCTTGGAGGCATGCAGGGTCATCATCTGCACGCCTTCGGCGCCGTCTTCCTCTTCCTGCTGACGCTCCAGCATGTCGCGCAGCACCAGCTTGCCGATGGCGTCTTCGACGGTCATTTCGCCGTCTTCGTCTTTTTCCAGGGTGTTCTTCAGCGCCTCGATCAGGAACCACACGTTACCCATGCGGTAATCGGCGGCCTTGTCGCTGGAGCTGTTGGTGCGCAGCCAGTTCTCGTAGTCGATGTCCATGACCATGCTGCGCAAGGCGGAGATCGGGTCTTCGCCGGCGCACTGCTCGCGCACCTTGTCCATGAAGCGCTTGAAGCGCGCCAGGCGGTCGGTGAAGCGGCTGTCCAGGTGTTCGCCCAGGCCGATTTCGTCGGTGGCGGCGTACATCGAGATCTTGCGTTCGGTGGCGTAGTTGCCGAGTTTTTCCAGGGTGGTCGAGCCGATTTCCCGGCGCGGCACGTTGATCACCCGCAGGAAGGCGTTGTCGTCGTCCGGGTTCACGATCAGGCGGAAGTAGGCCATCAGGTCCTTCACTTCCTGGCGCCCGAAGAAGCTGTTGCCGCCCGACAGGCGATAGGGAATCTGGTGATGCTGCAGCTTCAGCTCGATCAGCTTGGCCTGGTAGTTGCCGCGATAGAGGATCGCGAAATCGCTGTAGGGCCGGTCGGTGCGCAGGTGCAGGCTGAGGATTTCCATGGCCACCCGCTCGGCCTCGGCGTCCTCGTTGCGGCAGCGGATCACGCGGATCTCGTCGCCATGGCCCATCTCGCTCCACAGCTGTTTCTCGAACTCGTGGGGGTTGTTGGAGATCAGCACGTTGGCGCAGCGCAGGATGCGGCTGGTGGAGCGGTAGTTCTGCTCGAGCATCACCACCTTCAAGGACGGGTAGTCTTCCTTGAGCAGCATCAGGTTTTCCGGGCGGGCGCCGCGCCAGGCGTAGATCGACTGGTCGTCGTCGCCCACCACGGTGAACTGGTTGCGCTTGCCGATGAGCATTTTCACCAGCAGGTACTGGCTGGCGTTGGTGTCCTGGTATTCGTCCACCAGCAGGTAGCGCACTTTGTTCTGCCACTTCTCCAGGATGTCGGCGTGTTCCTCGAACAGCTTCACCGGCAGCAGGATCAGGTCGTCGAAGTCCACCGCGTTGAACGCCTTGAGCGTGCGCTGGTAGTGGGTGTAGACGATGGCCGCGGTCTGTTCCTTGGGGTTGCGCGCGTTTTCCAGGGCCTGGGCCGGCAGGATCAGGTCGTTCTTCCAGGCGCCGATCATGTTCTTGATCTCGTCGACGCCGTCGTCGCCCGAGTATTCCTTTTGCATGATGTCGGTCATCAGGGCCTTGACGTCGGTCTCGTCGAAGATCGAGAAGCCCGGCTTGTAGCCCAGCCGCACATGCTCCTTGCGGATGATGTTCAGCCCCAGGTTGTGGAAGGTCGACACGGTCAGGCCGCGGCCCTCGCCACTGCGCAGCAGGGTGCCGACCCGTTCCTTCATCTCCCGCGCGGCCTTGTTGGTGAAGGTCATGGCGACGATGTACTGCGCGCGAATGCCGCAGTTCTGGATCAGGTGGGCGATCTTGCGCGTGATTACACTGGTCTTGCCGGAGCCAGCACCGGCGAGCACCAAAAGAGGGCCGCCGACGTAGTTCACGGCTTCTTGCTGCCGGGGATTGAGTCGGGACATGACGAAAAAAGGGGTCTGTAGCGAAATGGGCGGGCATTTTAACAGGCTGGACGGATTCTGCTGCTCTCTCCGACTTGTGACGCAGCACGCTATCTAAATTTGCCGGTTTTGATACTTTCCCTCAGGATGCGCGCTGAATATGCGTCTAATGTTCGAGTTAGAGCGGTACAAGAAATTGCGCTTGATAATCAATATCATTTGTCATTGTTTATCTGCGCGTCATAATGCCCGCCGCCAACTTCTATTACAGAGTCTAGGGAGCTAGCTTGTCCAAGCCTGTCGAACCCTTGCGCTTGCTGCTGCTGGCCGAAGAGCCGGCGTGGGCAGCGTTGTTGCGCGAGTGTCTCGCTCCGTTGGGAGACTCGGTGGTGCTGATCAGTGCGCCGACCTGGGAATCTGTCAGCCGTCTGTTCGATGAAGACCGCTCTGCGATTCTGTTAACCGTTCCCCAACTGCAACCGGCTCCCGGTCGTTGCAGCCTGCCCACGGTATTGCTGCTGGAGCAGGAGCCGCTGAACACGCCCGCCGGCGCCAGCGACTGGCTGGTGAATAAAAACCTCACCACCGATACGGTGCGCCGTTGCCTGCGCCATGTGCGCGAGCGCGGGGTACTGGAAAGCACCCTGTTGCGCCTGGCCGAGCAGGACCCTTTGACCGGCATCGCCAACCGCCAGGGTTTCCAGACCCTGCTGGCGGCGCGCCTGGCGGAAAACGAAGGACGCGGGCTGGCGTTGGGGCACCTGGACCTGGACAACTTCCGCCATGCCAACGATGCGCTGGGCCACCAGGCCGGCGACCGGTTGATCCTGCAAGTGGTCTCGCGGCTCAAGAGCCAGCTTGAGGCCGGCGACCAGCTGGCGCGCCTGGGCAGCGACGAATTCGCCCTGCTGATCGATACCCGCCGGGCGCCGCAACGCGCCGAGTGGATGGCCGAACGCATCGCCGAAGTCATGGCCGAGCCGTACTGGATCGATGGCGAAAGCCTGCTGATCGGCTGCAGCCTGGGCATCGCCCACGCCAGGGCGAATGCCGGCGCCGACCCGCTGATGTGGCACGCGCACATCGCCATGCAGCAGGCCAAAAGTACCCAGGGCTGTACCTTTCACATCTTCAACGAACGCATCAACCGCAATGCCCGCAGCCTCGCCGACCTGGAAAGCGAACTGCGCCGGGCCTTGCGCCGCGACGAGCTGGAGTTGCACTACCAGCCGCGCCTGAATCTGCATGACGGGCAGATCGTCGGCCTCGAGGCCCTGGTGCGCTGGCGCCACGGCGAGCGCGGGCTGTTGCCGCCGAGCGAGTTCGTGCCCCTGGCCGAGCAGAGCGGCTTGATTGTGCCGCTGGGCTACTGGGTGATTTCCCGGGCGCTGCGCGACATGCAGGCCCTGCGCGAACGTGGCCTGGCGCCGCTGCACATGGCGGTCAACCTGTCGTTCCGCCAGTTCCAGGACAGCCAGCTGCTGTCGACCCTCAGCCGGCTGATTGCCGAGCGGGGTGTCGAGGCGCAATGGCTGGAATTCGAGCTGACCGAAACCGCGGTGATGCGCCGCAGCGACCTGGTCAAGCAGACCATGGATGCGTTGGGTCGGCTGGGGGTGCGGTTTTCCCTGGACGATTTCGGCACCGGGTTCTCGTCCTTCGTGCACCTCAACAGCCTGCCGATTGCCTTGTTGAAGATCGACAAAAGCTTTGTCGGCGGCATGGAGCAGCGCGAAGAGAACCGCAAGCTGGTGCACGCCATGATCAACCTGGCCCACAACCTCCATCTCGAGGTGGTGGCCGAGGGCGTGGAAACCCCCGAGCAACTGGCCTTGCTGCGCAGCTTCGGCTGCGACCAGGCGCAGGGCTACCTGATCAGCAAGCCGCTGCCGCTGGCGGAACTGGTGGAGTACCTGACGTTCGGCGCAAGCCAGCAGGTCCTGGTCGGCGAGGTCAGCTGACGGCACCCCGCTGTAGCGGCAGGAGCCCTCAAGCTCCTGCCGCTACAGGGAATCCCGGGCGGCCTGGAAGCTATCCTGCGGAGCAGGCTCCGCACCTTCCCGGCGAATCATCCGGCGCATCTTCCATTCGAAAGCCAGGGTCAGGCTGATGGCGGCGCACGCCAGCCCCGATGCCAGGCCCCACCACACGCCGGTCGCGCCCCAGCCCAGGGTGAAGGCCATCAGCCAGGCCGCCGGCGCACCGATCAGCCAATAGCAGCCCAGGCCCACGAGGAAGGTGGTCTTGGCGTCCTTGAGCCCGCGAATCGCGCCCATGGCGATGGTCTGCGTGCCATCGAACAGCTCGAACCAGGCTGCGACCGCCAGCAGGCTGACCGCGAGGTTGATCACCTCGCGAAAGGCCGGGTCGTCATGGTCGAGGAACAGCCCGATCAACTGGTTCGGCAGCAGCCAGAAGACCATGGCGAAACCCAGCATGGCCGCGCCGCCAAAGGCGATCCCGACCCGGCCGGCCATGCGCGCGTGCAACAGCTGCCCGGCACCGTAGTGCTGGCCGATGCGCATGGTGATCGCGTAGGAGATCCCGGCCGGCACCATGAAGGCCACGGAAACGATCTGCAGGGCGATCTGGTGCGCCGCCAGCTGGGTGCTGCCCATGGTGCCCATGCACAGCGCGGCGAAGGCGAACAGCCCGACTTCCACCGCGTAGGTGCCGCCGATGGGCAGGCCCAGGCGCCAGAGTTCCCGCAGGTAGTGGCGATTGGGCCGCGCCAGGCCCTGGCGCAGCGGGTAGGCGGCATAGGCCGGGTGGCGCTTGATGTGCCAGGCCAGCGCCAGGGCCATGCAGTTGGCGACGATCGCGGTGACCAGGCCGATCCCCACCAGCCCCAGCTTCGGCAGGCCGAACATGCCGGTGATCAAGGCGTAGTTGAGCAGGAAGTTGGCCACGGTGCCGGCCAGGCTGATGACCATCACCGGCGTGGCGCGGCCGATGGCGCTGGTGAAGCCGCGCAGGGCCATGAAGCTCAGGTAGCCGGGCAGGGCGAACGGCAGGATCAGCAGGAACTGGCCGGCTGACTGCACGTTGGTTTCGGTCTGGCCGAACAGCAGCAACACCGGCTTGAGGTTCCACAGCAGCAGGCCGGCGACCAGCGCCATCAGCCACGCCAGCCAGAGGCCGGCCTGGGTCAGGCGCGCGGCGCCTTCGATGTCGCCGGCGCCCTGGCGAATCGCGACCAGGGTGCCGACCGCCGCGATCACGCCGATGCAGAAGATCGACACGAACGAATAGGTGGCCGCGCCCAGGCCACCGCCGGCCAGGGCTTCCGGGCTGAGGCGGGCCATCATCAGGGTGTCGGTCAGCACCATCAGCATGTGCGCCAACTGTGAGGCGATCAGCGGCCCGGCCAGCCGCAGGATGGCCCAGAGTTCGGTGCGTGCTGGATGCTGCATGGTCATCGGTCTCGATAGGGGGAAGGGAGTCAAGAGGGTTGATTCTCGGCGCTCTCGTCGACTTTCACAAAGGGATAAAAACGATTGGTGGCATGATTAAAACTCATGCTTGCGGATTCTGGTAACTTGGCGCCATTGCGCCTGTGGAGTGCTGCCATGCCCCGTCGTCTTCCGCCCCTGTATGCCTTGCGCGCCTTTGAAGCCGCGGCGCGATACAGCTCGTTCACCCGCGCGGCCGAAGAGCTGTCGATCACCCAGAGTGCGGTCAGCCGGCATATCCGCACCCTGGAAGACCACTTCGCCTGCCGGCTGTTCCAGCGCAGCGGGCGCAACCTGCAACTGACCGAAGCCGCGCGCCTGCTGCTGCCAGGCATTCGCGAGGGCTTCACCGCCCTCGAGCGCGCCTGCGATACCTTGCGCGCCGAGGACGGCATCTTGCGCATGAAGGCACCCTCGACCCTGACCATGCGCTGGCTGCTGGCGCGCCTGAGCCGGTTCCGCCATCTGCAACCGGGCAACGAAGTGCAACTGACCAGCGCCTGGATGGACGTCGATTCGGTGGACTTCAACCAGGAGCCCTTCGACTGCGCGGTGCTGCTGAGCAACGGCCACTTTCCGCCGGACTGGGAAGCCAGCTACCTGTTTCCGGAACTGCTGATCCCGGTGGGCGCGCCGAACCTGCTCAACGACCAGCCATGGGATGTGGCGCGGCTGGCGGCCACCGAGCTGCTGCACCCGACGCCAGATCGCCGCGACTGGCGCAACTGGCTGGAGCGCATGGGCCTGTCCGAGCAGGTCTCGCTCAAGGGCGGGCAGGTGTTCGACACCCTGGAGCTGGGCATGATCGCCGCGGCCCGCGGCTACGGGGTTTCCATGGGCGACCTGCTGATGGTGGCCGAGGATGTGGCCCAGGGACGCCTGAGCCTGCCCTGGCCGACGGCGGTGGCCAGTGGCGAGAATTACTACCTGGTCTGGCCCAAGACCCGGCCTGGAGGTGAACGTTTGCGCCGCCTCAGCGATTTTCTCCAGAACGAGGTCCGCGCCATGCAATTGCCCGACGTAGAGCGTCTCGGCTGAAACGATGAAGGCCCCGTGACCAGGGGCCTGCGCGATACCCGTCCAGCGCGCTCAAGTATTGATCGGTGCCGCCGAATCCTTGGAAGTGGAACCTTCGTTCTGAGAGGTTCCGACACCTCATTCTTATTAGAACCATTGCCGAGCGTGTGACGCGATCAGGACGATCCGGTCTCTCGGCCAGGAGCTGTCATGCCTCAACCTCGTGCCCGGATCGCCTCGCAGCTTGGTCTCGCACTCGCCGTGGTACTGGCGATCGTGATCAGCGGCAGTACTGTCTTCGCCCTGCGCTCGCTGGACGCCGCCAACCTCGCCACCCGGGAAGAACACCTGGCCAGTGAGGCACGGCTGCTGGCCGACCAGCTCAATACCTTCCACGGCACCCTGCGCGAAAGCACCCAGCGCCTGAGCGGGCTGTTCGAAAAGCGTTTCAGCGGCGGCCTGAGCCTGCACCCGGACCAGCCGGTGACTGTGGCCGGTACCCAGACTCCGGGCCTGCACCTGGGCGACGTGGTGCTGAACAACAATTTCGAGGAGGTCGACGAGTTCAAGCAGATGACCGCCGGCGTGGCGACGGTGTTCGTGCGCAGCGGCGACGACTTCATCCGCGTCAGCACCTCGCTGAGCAAGCAGGACGGCAGCCGCGCCATCGGCACCCTGCTGGACCATGGGCACCCGGCTTACCAGAAACTCATGGCGGGGCAGAGCTATGTCGGCCGCGCGCTGCTCTTCGAGCGCCTGTACATGACCCAATACACGCCGGTGCGGGACAGCGCCGGCCAGGTGATTGCGGTGCTGTTCGTCGGCTTCGACTACACCGATGCGCAGAACGCCCAGTTCGACAACCTCAAGCGCTTCCGCATCGGCCAGACCGGTTCCCTGGCGTTGCTCGACGAACAGCAAAAGTGGCTGGTGCCGCCGGCCGGCGTGCAGGCCCTGGAGCCGGCGGGGGCGACCATCGCTGAACTGGCCAGGCAGCCGGGCAAGGGCCACTTCTGGAGCGACAAGAACGAGGACTTCTACAGTGTCGCCGTGCCCTTCGAAGGCGGGCCCTGGTCGGTGGTGGCGAGCATGCCGAAGGCCGAGATTCGCGCGGTGACCTGGAGCGTCGGTCTGCGGCTGGTCATTGGCAGCCTGTTGGCAATGCTGCTGGCGGTGGGCGCCACGGTCTGGCTGCTGCGCAGCAAGCTTGCGCCGCTGGGCGATCTGGTGCGCCAGGCCGATGCCTTGGGTAAAGGCGACCTGAGTGCGCGCCTGAATGTCTCCAGCCAGGATGAGATCGGCCAATTGGCAGGCAGTTTCAACCAGATGGGCCAGGCCCTGTCGACCATGGTCGAGCACATCCGCAAGGCCGCCGCGGAGGTCAACGGCCGGGCCCAGGCGTTGTCCGGGTTGTCGGGCGGGGCGTACGAGGGCATGGAACAGCAGTCGGGCGAGATCAGCAGCATGGCCGGGGCGGTGGAGGAGTTCAGCGCCACCTCGCTGAACATTGCCGACAACATGGGCAACACCGAGCGCCTGGCCCAGGAAAATGCCCAGCAGACGCGGATCGGCCGCACCTCGATGGAGGAAGCCTCGGCGTCGCTGGAGCAGATCGCCGGCGCCTTGAACAGCACAGCCAATGTGATCAATACCCTGGGCCAGCGCTCCGAGGAAATCGGCGGCATCGTCGGGGTGATCACCGCGATTGCCGACCAGACCAACCTGCTGGCGCTGAACGCCGCCATCGAGGCCGCGCGTGCCGGCGAGCAAGGCCGCGGCTTTGCCGTGGTCGCCGACGAGGTACGCAACCTGGCCTCGCGCACCCGCGAAGCCACCGATGAAATCTCTGGGATGATCAACAGCATCCAGCAGGAAACCGGCAACGCCATCGCCACCATGGAGCAGGGCAATGTGCTGATGCAGGAAGGCCTGTCGCGCAACGCCAATGTCGCCTCGGCCCTGGCGCGCATCGACGAGCAGAGCCGCTCGGCCGGCCAGCAGTTCGCCGCGATCACCACCGCGACCCAGGAGCAGAGCAGCACGGCGACCCTGCTCAGCAGCAACCTGCAAAGCATTGCCCTGGCCAACAGCGAACAACGCGAAGTGGTGTCGAACCTGGCGATCACCGCCAAGGAGCTGGAGAAGCTGGCGGCGGACTTGCGCCAGGAGGTCGATCGCTTCCGTTGATAGCGGTTGCGTGGTCGTTGACCGCGACTGGGGAGGCCGATTGCAAATGCGCGGGGCTGGGCTAAACCATAGGGGCGATTTCCCTACAGGATGCCTTCCCGGCAGGAGCTGACATGTCCCGTCTCACTCGCTTTGCCCTCCGTACCGCCGTGCTGCCCCTGGTGCTGGCCAGCCAGATGGCGTCCAGCCAGGAGGCTGTGGGATTCATTTCCCCGGCTTCCTGGTACACCGCCTTCAACGCTATCGCCCAGGTGGCGTGCCATAACTGCTACGAAAAACAGTACGCCGGCACCTTCACCAGCGTGCTCGACAGCGTGCGCACCCTGGAGCTGGACTTCTGGGACCAACGCGATGCGGTCACCGGAGGTTCGCCCCGCCACTGGTTCGTGCGGCACAACCCCGGCAGCCTGTTCCAGTCCGGCAATGACAACAATTGCACCGGCGACGGCAACGGCACCAACGATCTCGAGGCCTGCCTCAACGACATCAAGCTCTGGAGCGACAGCCATCCCGGGCACTTCCCGATTACCCTGATCCTCGACAAGAAGCAGGGCTGGTCGAAGGAAAGCTCCGGGCGTACGCCGAAAGACTTCGATGACCTGGTCAGCCGGATTTTCCAGGGCAAGCTCTACACCCCGGGCGACCTGGCCCAGCACCTGGGTGTCAGCAGCAGTGCCTTGCAGGGCTCGCTCAAGGGCAAGTCCTGGCCGACCGCCAGCCAACTGCAGGGCAAGGTGCTGTTGGTGCTCAACCACTCGGAGAACCAGAAGCTCTCGCAATACGCCGAGGCCCGCACCACCAGCGCCAAGGTGTTCATTTCCCCGGTCACCAACGGCCAGAACGATGTCAGTGGCGAGGTCAGCGGCATGTCGAGGACGTCGTCCGGCTACGTGGCCATGAACAACATGGGCAAGGGCGACAAGCAGTGGGCCGCGCAAGCCTTTGCCTACAGCCACATCGGTCGCGTGTGGGGCGATGACGGCGTGTCGTTCACCCAGCACATCGCCGAGAAGGTCAATCTGTCGGCGTATTACAAGTTCGCCGAAGCCAAGGATGGCAACGGCTATCGCATCCGGCCGTTCTGAGGTTTCAGCGGGGCTCGGCCGGTTCGGCGAGGCCCGGGTCCACCCGCTTGCCGATATCCCGCAGGCGCGCCAGTTGATCGACCATGGTCGGCGCTTCATCCAGGCTGCTGACAAAGGTCCACAGGTAGGTCATCACCGCGTACACATGGCCGGCCTTGACCCCCTCGGTCAGCGCTAGCTGGCTGATGGCGATCACGAACAGCAGCGCGGCCGCCGAGCCAAGCAGCAGATAGGCCGCGGCCTCGCGGTCCGATAACCAGATCCGCAGCCGCGACAGTAGCCGGTAGTGCCGTTGCAGGGAGGTGGCGCCGACCTTGGCCACCAGGCCGATTTCCTTTTCCAGCCGGTCGTTGAGGCGCTCATGCAGCTCCTGATTGCGTCGGGCGAAGCGCGGCAGCAGGGTGACGCACAGCAGCAAGGTCAGCAGGCAGGCCAGGCCGACCCAGGGTTCGATCACCAGCAGCATCACCGCCGCGCCGACAATCGAGACCAGCGCGGTGGCGATGGTCGGAACGTGTTTCTCGAAGAAGTCGACGAACTCCCGGGCCAGCACCACCCGCGCCGCAGCGGTGGAGGTGCTCTGGTTCTGCAGGCGCTGGTTGAGAATCACCGGCACCGCGAGGTCGGCGTAGATCCGCGTGAAGGTGCGGGTATCCACCGCCCGCCGCGCGGCCCCGACCACCCAGAACGCCAGCACCACCAGGGCGTAGACCAGGGCGCTGCCGGCGTCGCCGCGAATGATCGAGTCCACGGCGAACCCGGCAAACAGCGGGTAGGCCAACAGCAACGCGTTCTCCAGCGCCACCAGCGACAAGGTGCAGAACAGCTTGCCGGGGTAGGCGCGGGCGATGGCTTTCAGGGTCTGGCTGGCGGATTGCTGACCGATTTTTTTGCTTTCATCGATCAGGACTTGCGGGGTAACGGCTGGCATGAGTGCACCGGATGGAAGATAAACGCTATTATTGAGCGATCGCTCAATGATATTTGAGCGACCGCTCAAAATGCAAGCGCCATCCATCCACCGGCGCCCTGAGGTAATGCCCGCATGTCCCGTACCGACCGCAAAGACCAGATCATCGCCGCCGCCCTGGAGCTGTTTCTCAGCAAGGGCTTCGCCGCCGTTTCCACCCGCGACCTGGCGGACCACGCCGGCCTGTCCCGTAGCCACATCTATCACTATTTCAGCGATTGGAATGAATTGCGTCGTGAAGCCTTCGTGCGCTTCGCCACCGAGCAACTGGACGCCGTAGGCGCGCCCCTGGTTGGCTTGCCGCCGCTGGAGGCCCTGCATGGATTCCTGCGCGATTGCCTGCCGGTGTCTGCCGAAGACAGCTGGGCGCTGTGGCTCGATGCCTGGGATGAAGCCATGCACGACACCGCGCTGGCGGAGGCCTACCAGAGGGTGGATGAGCAGTGGCAGGCCCTGCTCGCCAGCATCATCGAAGCCGGCGTGCAGGCCCAGGTTTTCCAATGCGCATCACCCGCACGCGCAGCCCGGCAGATCTTCGCCCAGATCATGGGCCATGCCGACGGCCTGTTGCTGCGACCCTCGGCCGAGGCCGCCGCAGCGGCGATGGACGAGGTGATGGAAGTGGTTGAGCTGTTATTGAAGATTCGCTGAGCCCTGGAGAGGCGTTCGAGTGTGCCGGCCTGTTGCGGAAATTAGGTTGCTGAAACGTTTCATCAGCGCTATAAAAATCCCACAACTCCAATAAAGGCATACGCCCATGACTCCGCTCCGACTGCTGGTCGCTCTTTCCGCGTTCACCGCTGCTTCCCATGCCATGGCCTGGGACTATGTCCTGCTCGATACCGACAAGGCCGCCCAGGATTTCCATATCACCAGCCAACAGCTGGGAGTAAAGACCGAACAACCCTTTTCCGTGACCCTGCGCACCCTGCATGGCGGGCGGCAGGAAGGGGTAAGCATTGTCGACATCGACAACGGTGCGATGAAGCTCTCGGTGGTGCCGACCCGTGGCATGAACGTGCTGCAGGCTTCCGTCGGCAAGGTGCGCATGGGCTGGGATTCGCCGGTCAAGGAAGTGGTCAACCCGGCGTTCATCGAGCTTAACGGTCGCGGCGGCCTGGGCTGGCTGGAGGGTTTCAACGAACTGGTGACCCGCTGCGGCTACGAGTGGGTCGGGCACCCGGGGATGGATAACGGTGAGTTGATGACCCTGCACGGTCGCGCGGCGAACATCCCGGCGAACAAGGTCACCCTGCATATCGACGAGAAGCCGCCATACGCCATCAGCCTGCGCGGCGAGCTCAAGGAACAGGCGTTCAAGAAGGTCGATTTCTCGGTGGCCACCGAGCTGGTGACCGAGCCGGGCAGCGTCAGTTTCGCCCTCAACGACACCCTGACCAACAACGGCGACTATCCGAAGGAATACCAGGCGCTGTATCACAGCAACTTCAGCACGCCGTTCCTCGAAGAGGGGGCGAAGTTCGCCGCTGCGGTGAAGCAGGTGTCGCCGTTCAATGACAAGGCCAAGGCCGACCTTGCCGATTGGCAGACCTACCGCGGCCCGACCCGGGATTACGACGAGACTGTCTACAACGTGGTGCCGTACGCCGATGCCCAGGGCGATACCCTGACGGTGCTGCACAACAAGGCCGGCAGCCTCGGTGTGGCGGTGGGCTTCAATACCCGGCAGTTGCCGGTGTTCTCCCTGTGGAAAAACACCGATACCCAGGGCCAGGGCTACGTGACCGGCCTGGAACCGGGCACCAGTTTCTCCTACAACCGTCGCTACCAGCGTCCGCTGGGCCTGGTGCCGACCATCGAGGCCGGGCAGAGCAAGCAATTCCAGATCCACTACAGCCTGCTGGCCGACAAGGCGGCTGTGGATAAGTCCCTGGCCGAGATCAGCCAGATCCAGAACGGTCGGAAGACCGAAGTACAGCCGACGCCGCTGGTGGACCTGAGCAAGGAGTGATTCTCCTCAACTCGCGGCCGGCCGGTATTGCAGCGCTTCGGCCAGGTGCTCGCGGCTGATCTGCTCGGCCTGCTCGAGGTCCGCCAGGGTACGGGCGACCTTGAGCAGGCGGTGGGCGGCGCGCAGGGACAGGGTCAGGCGTTCGCAGGCGATTTCCAGCCAGCGCTCGTCGGCTGTGGATAACTGGCAATGCCGGCGCAGGCCCGGCAGGTCGAGAAAAGCATTGGCGCAACCCTGGCGCCGTTGTTGCCGCTCCCTGGCGCGGGCCACCAGGGCCGCGGCTTGCGCGGTGTTATCCCCAGCCTGGGGCTTGGGGTTGAGGGCGGTGCTTTCCCGGGCCACGGTCAGGTGCAGGTCAATGCGGTCGAGCAGCGGCCCGGAGAGTTTGTTGCGATAACGCTGGATCTGCTCCGGGGTGCAGCGGCAGCGGCCACTGGGCTCGCCAAGATATCCACAGGGGCAAGGGTTCATCGCCGCCACCAGCTGGAAACGCGCCGGAAAATGCACCCGGTCGCGAGCCCGGGCGATGACGATCTGCCCAGACTCCAGCGGCTCGCGCAGCACCTCCAATACCTTGCGATCGAATTCCGGCAACTCGTCGAGAAACAGCACACCGTGGTGGGCCAGGGTAATTTCCCCGGGTTGTGGTTTCGAGCCTCCACCCACCAGGGCTGGCCCTGACGCAGAGTGGTGCGGCTGGCGAAACGGTCGCTGCGGCCAATGGCTCAGCGGAGTATGGCTGGTGACCGACTGGATGGCGGCCACTTCCAGGGCTTCCTGCTCCTCCAGCGGCGGCAACAGGCCGGGCAGGCGGCTGGCCAGCAAGGTCTTGCCGGTGCCCGGCGGACCACTGAACAGCAGGTTGTGCGCACCGGCCGCGGCCACCAGCAGCGCGCGTTTGGCGGCCAGCTGGCCCTGTACTTCATTCAGGTCGGGGTAGGGCCGGTTCTGGTAGAGCAGGCCGTCCGAAACATAGGGTTCGATCGGTGTATGGCCGTTGAAATGCGCAACGGCTTCCAGCAAGTGCTCGACGGCAATCACCTTCAGTCCCGACGCCAGGCAGGCTTCCTCGGCATTCGCGCGCGGCACCATCAGCGTGCGTCCGGCCTGGCGCGCGGCCAGGGCCGCCGGCAGCACACCGCGCACCGGACGAACCGCGCCGGAAAGCGCCAGCTCGCCCAGGCATTCGACGTCCTCCAGGGCCAGGGTCGGCACCTGCACGCTGGCGGCGAGAATGCCCAGGGCAATGGCCAGATCGAAGCGCCCGCCGTCCTTGGGCAGGTCGGCCGGGGCGAGGTTGAGGGTGATGCGCCGGGCTGGAAAATCGAAGCCGGCATTGAGAATGGCGCTGCGCACCCGGTCCTTGCTTTCCTTGACCGCCGCTTCGGGCAGGCCCACCAGGGTCAGGGCCGGCAGGCCGTTGGCCAGATGGACTTCGACCGACACGGCCGGCGCTTGCACGCCGGTCTGGGCACGGCTGTGGACAATGGCCAGAGACATGACTCGTTCCTTGAGGCTGGGAAACCGCGTCCTGCGGTTGTGCAAGCCTAGCCCCGGCCGGAGCATCGCCGCGCCGGAAAATCGGCTCAGGATGTTGCGGCGAGTGGCTCAGCTGCGCCAGTCGTGGGACCAGCCCGGTTGGGCGATGCGCTGTTCGTACAGGGCGATGTCCGACTGATTGTCGACTTCCACCCAACCGCCACGAATGGCCACGGTGGCGATAGCGGTTCCGGCCTGGAGCAGGGCGCGCAGCAGGCTGGTCATGTCCAGTTTGTCGATCTGCTGCTCGCTCATGCCGGCCAGCAGCGCCCGGACCTGGCTCCAGCCCGCGGGGGTGAATTTCAGCAGGCCCATGTACTGGCCTTCGATTTCCTCGTGGCTGGCGACCCTTTCACCGATACCCAGCAGTTGGCCGGCCTGTTGGCGGAAGCTTTCGGCATCGCTGAGGGGGTCATCGAAACGCGTCGACCACAAGTCCCACCAGTCGAGATCGTAGGTGATGCTCAGGGGCGCCTGGGAGGCCATCAGGTCGCGGACGATGTCCGGTCGATAGACGATGTCGCCGTAGCACACCAGGGTCGGTTCGCTGGACAGCAGGGCGTCGGCGCGTATCAGGCTGCGCACCATGTTGCTGCTGGCCCAATGCGGGTTGTACAGCCGGCTCTGGCCGTAGCCTTCAAGGGCTTCGCTGCAATAACCGCTGACCAGATGCACCTCGTCGACCCCGGCGTTTTCCAGGGCCTGCAACTGCCATTCGAGCAGCGGCTTGCCAGCCAGGCGGGCCAGGGGCTTGGGTTGCGCGGCGGTCAGGTGTTTCAGGCGGGAGCCGCGGCCGGCGGCGAGAATTACGGCTTTCATGTCAGGTCACTCAAAGAGCCATTGGCACAGTTGTCGATCGGCTTTGTCCAGCGCTGCTTCGCGCTCGGGATGCCACATGATGCCGGCCACCTTGAGGTGGGTATGCACCAGGGCCTCGCAGGTCCCGGCAGCGTCCAGGGCCCAGGGGCGCAGGGCGGCGGGCAACGGGTCGAGCAACTGTTTGCCGTGGAAGGAATTGACCGATCGCGAAGCCGCCTGGCCTTGTAGCCAGGGCAGCTCGTCGGCGGCCAGCACGGTGATGAGGTGGCGTTGCGCGACGTGCACGTCACGATCGGCATCGGCCAGCCGGCCGCCGAAAAAGCTGTGGATCAGTTGCAACCCGCGGCAGACCCCCAGCACCGGCAGCCGCTCGGCCACGCAGTGGGCCAGCAGCGTCTGCTCGCTCTGATCGCGCAACGGGTCGCTGCCGAGATCGTCGCCGCCGCTGAAGATCACGCCTTGCACGCCCTGGGCCCGGGCATAGGCCACGGTGTCTTCGCCCAGGTTGGGCAGCAGCAGCCATTGGTGGCCGCAGCCGAGCTCGGTGAAAAAGCGGTACCAGTCCCTGGCCAGGCCATCGCGCGGTTCGTCGTAGGCCTGCGGGTTGCAGGTTCTCAGGGTGATGCCGAGACGTTTCATGGCTGCACCGGGCTCAGGGTCTTGTCGCGACAATTGAGGGCGATGCGCGGGCTGCGCAGGATCCGGTTGAACAGCTGTTCGCCGCAGCCGATGGCCGCCGGAATGCCGAACTCGGCGCAGCGGATGGCCATGTGCGAGTTGGCCCCGCCGTACTGGGTGACCAGCCCGGCGATGCCGCGGGTGAAGACCCAATCGTAGCCGGGGTCGGCATTCTCGATGCAGACGATCTTGCCCTTGAGCGGCGCCGAGGCCGGGGTGTCCTGGCGCAGTTCCATGCCGATGGCTTCGACGTTCTGCCGGGTGATGAAGTTGGGCAGGCTGCGATGCAGCGGCGCGACGAACACATCGTCGACCGCGCTGATCAGGTGCCCGAGCTTCAGCGAGATGCCCTGTTCATAACTGCGCCGGGCCTGGCTGGCCGACTCCAGCAGGACCCGATCAGTGTCATCCATCAGTGGCGCGGTGAGGCTGTCGAGCAGCGGGTGGATATCGAGAAAGGACAAGTCTTCCCTGGCCAGGCCGACGTCGGCGCCCCAGCTCACCAGCAATTGCAGGGCATCGGACAGGTCCCGGGTGAACACCAGCTTGGCGTATTCCCGGGCCTGGATGGCCTGGCTGGCGTAGTCCAGCAGGTGTTCGGTCGACAGCGGCCAGCCCTGCTCGTCAATCAGCCGTTGCAGGGCCTGGCGTTCTTCGGGTTGCAGCTGGAATGCCGTCTGCGGGCTCTCGCCGTGACCCAGCTCGACGGTCGCGGCAGCGAACAGGTCGTGGCGCTCGTCGTAGCGCAGTGAGGTGATGTCGTAGGTGCCGGGGCGCAGATGACCGAACTTGGCGACGAACGCCGGCAGGGTACGGGCATCGGCGCAGACCTGGGCGTATTCGCGCGTCAATTCGGTGGTTACGGTGTGGATCGATTGCTTCCAGGCCAGCAGGCGCTCGTTGCTCAGGGCGCCCCGGCGGCAGGCCGAACGCAGCAGGGCCTCGGCGATGAACGCATGCCGGGCAAGCATGGCGAACGGCAGCGTGCCTTGCTCGCGACAGTCCAGCAGCAGGCGGTGGATGCTGTCGAGGTCGGCCGGCAGGGCGTCGAGGCGCCGGCTTTGCTGCCGGCGCTCATGGGTGCGCACCCGATCGAGCAAGGGCGGCAGCGCGCCGGCTCCCTCACTGCTCAGCGCCCGCAGCGTCAGTTGGTCGAGGGCCGTGCGATAGGCCCGTTGTTCGACGGCGCTGAGGCTGTCGCCATAACGCTCGGCGAAGTCGGCGTCGAAGGTGAAGTCCAGGCAGGTCTGGACGACTTCGAACTCGACCTTGTCGTGCCATTGCGGATGGGTCTGCAGGCGCTGCAGCCAGGCATTGACCAGGCGAGTGCACAACCCCGGTTCCAGGCCCGCCGGCAGGAATGAGTTGAAGCTGCAGCGCACGTCGATATACGGGTGATGGCCGAGCATCACCATCAGGGCCTGGTGTCGCGGGTGGTGGTAACCCATCAGGGCGCGGGCTTCGCGCCAGGTCGAATCCGTCACCAGGCGCCGATACAGCGAGGCCGCCAACGGGCGCGGGGTGGTGCCGATGATTTCCGCCGGATTCCAGTCAGGCATCACCCCCAGCAGGGTGCTATCGCCATACAGGCCGGCCTGGGGCGCCAGGCGTTTGGCCAGGAAGCGCTGGATGTGCTCCAGCTGGCGCGCCACCCGCCGTTCGGTGACCGGGTGCCAGGTGTTGCACAGGGTGATGCGCCGCACCTGCAGGACATAGACCTGCTGGTGGTGGTCGACGGCGAACTCGATGTCCAGCGGCACGTTACCGCAGAGCGTTTCCAGCTCCCGGCAGGCATCGATCACTGCCTGCAAGCGCGGGGAGCGCAGCTGGGCGCTCTCGGTGTCGCGGTACACCAGCACGGTTTTCTGGATGCCCTGGCCGCCGGTAATGGTATCGGTCAGGCCGCTCTCGTCGTCGTAGTTCACCACGTAATAAGGGGCGCCATGCTCCAGGTCGTGGGTCATCACCACGCCGCTCATCTGGATCGAGGTCAGCATCGGCTGGATCAGGATCTGGTTGTCCTCGCAGCGGTGCTCGGCAAAAGACGCGATCACCTGTTCGATGGCGACGCTCAAGGCCCGAGGGTCGGTGATACTGACATTCAGGCAACTGGTGAACAGGCCGGCCATGGAACTGTTGACGCTGTCTTCGTTCTGCGCGCTGCTGCGCACGATCACGAAAAAGCCGTCAGGCTCCAGTCGGGCAATGTTCTGCAGCACGTCAGCGGGATCGTCCCGCCATTGCCGGGCGGTGAAAAAGTACAGCGGCAGGATGTGCGAACGGGTGACCCGCGGCTGCAGGCGCTCCAGGGTTTCGGACTTGGTCCCGAAACGAACGATGTTTTCGGCGACCGGGTTCATGGCGCGTCCTTGTGTTTGTCCACCGCCAGCAGGGCCAGGTGTTTGAGCAACGGGTGAATGATGAAGTAAGGCGGCTTTTCGGCTTCGGCCGGCAGGGGCCGCAGGGCTTGGGCGCCTTCGCGTCGCCAGTGGCCGAGGACTTCCACCAGCAGGTCGGCGCGGATCGCATTGTCATACAGGTAGTCGACATCCATGCCCGGCGGGGGCAGGGGATAGGTCTTGCGCGCCAGCACCGGGCCGGTGTCGATCTGCTCGTCGAGCAGCAGGGCGCTGGCGGCGCACTCACGCTGCTCGATGATCTGGTAGTACAGGGTGGTGCTGCCGCGATAGTCCGGCAGCCAGCCGGAGTGGATATGCAGCACCGGGTAGCGACTCAGCAGGGCCGCCGGCACCAGTTGCCCGCCGTAGCCGGAGTAGACGACCAGGTCCGGCGCCTGGCGGGCGATCAGCGCGAGCAGTTGTGGATCGTCGAGAGCCTGGGCCGGGCACACCTCGTGGGGCCAGTCCAGGGCCGCCAGGCAGGTGTCGAGGTCCTGGCTCAGGTCCGGGCAGAACAGCTCTGCGAGAGACTGTACCTGCAACTCGCGGGTGGTCTGTAACGAGCCGCCGCCCTGACCGTAGACAATCACCGCTTCAGGTTCGATCCCGGCTGCCGCCAAGCCTTGCAGGTAGGCGACCGAGCGTGCGGTGCGGGCGCAGAGGATCAGCAGGCGAGCGCGGTTCATAGGCCGGCCTCCCGGGCGACTGTGGCCAGCACCTGTTGTTCCTGGGTCAGCAGCCAGGCCAGGTAGGCGCCCTGGTCCGGGGCGAGGCGGCCCTGCTGCGACACCAGGGTATCCGTCAGCTTGAGCAGGCCGCTGAGGTAGTAGGCCGCGCCGCTTGCCTGCCAGCCGTGCAGCATGCACTCGGCCAGCAACAGGTAAGGCTGTGCGGACCCATAGCTGCCATGGGGCAGCGGACGGTGCGGAGCCGCGGCTTCGTAGCCGGCATACAGACGTTTGCTCACTTCGAATTTCTTCAGCAGGCGCGGCAGCCAGTAGGTCGCCAGCGGGCCGGAGACGCCAGCGCCCGCGCGCATTTCCAGGCACAGGTGGCCCAGCAGCGCCGTGCTGTCCCCGGCGTGCGCCGGGCCTTGCGGATATAGCGCAGGCAAGGCTGGCGCCGGCAGGTGGGCGCATGCAGCCAGGCGCGAGGCGCGCCAGGCGTCGACGAAGGCTTCACCCTGGAAACTGCTGTAGCGATAGGTCTGCGGGGTTTCCAGCAGGTCCCCGTCGCTGTAGGCGTAGTTCAGCATGATGGTGGATACCCACAGAGCTGGCGAATGCGTTCCACATAGCCCGGGATGTCGTCGGGCTCGTGACGGTTATGCAGCACCAGGTCCGGGCGTTGCGGCGGCGGATACTCGATGTCCACGCCCACCACGTTGCTCTGTTCGCCCCGCAGGGCGGATTGATACAAACCCTTGTTGTCACGGCTGATCAGGGTGCTCAGCGGCACCTCGACGAACACTTCACGGTAGCTGGAGAAACGCTGGCGGTTGTCGTCGCTGATGTCCTGGAACATCGATAGGATGCAGCAGACCACATCGATGCCCTGGCTATCGAGCCAGCCGCACAGGGCCTGGATCCGCTCGGCGTTGACCCGGCGTCCGGCGACGCTGTAGGCGTCCGCCTGCTGGTCATGGCGGAACAGCGCGCGAATCTCGTCGCCGTCGACGAATACGGTCTGCGGCCGTTGCGCTTTCAGGCTGGCATACAGGGCCCGGCCAATCGTGGTTTTGCCCGCGCCCGACATGCCGACCAGCCAGATCACCATGCTTTCACCCCTGCTTGAGTATGTTTTCGATGTTGCGCAGCGCCAGTACCGCCAGCTCCGCCGAGAAACCATAGCTGGGGGCGAAGTAATGGCGACGCAGGCGCTGACGGACCGCGGCCTGCCGTTGCCAGAGGCTCTCGTCCCCCAGCAGGTCGGCCAATTGCCAGCGCGCCTCGGGGTCGAGGTTGACGATGTCGTTGCGCAGCAGCACATCGGGCGATTCCTCGCCGGTCAGCGCGTCCTGCTCGGCGTCCGGTACGTTCAACAGCAGCAGGTTCTTGTCCAGGTACAGGGCGCCGAACGCGGTTCCGCCGTAGTCCGAAACCACATAGTCGGCGCAACGGAACAGGCTGAGGTTGTCGTAGACGCGGGTAATCACCGCAGTGAACGCGTATTGCTCGAGCAGTTTCAGCGCCTCGGGATCGGTTTCAACCGACAGCGGATGGGTCTTTACGATGACGTTGTAGCGATCGCACAACCCGGCCATGGCGTCGGCGAAGCGGCTGATCGACGACAGCTCCAGCCAGGTCGGCAGCCACAGCACGGTCTTTTTCGTCGGGTCCAGGGCCAGGTCCGCCGGATGCTGGCCTTGCAGCGAGGTTTCGCGGAAGTAGGCGTCGTAGCGCGGGTAGCCCATCTGGAAGGTCACGGCGTCGCAGCATTCGCGCAGGCGCTCGGCCTGCCAGGGGCCGAAGCACAGGATCAGGTCGTAATACCGGTTCCAGCTGGAGAAGTTGTGTTTGTACTTGCCCAGGGCGTACATGAAGCGCACCTGTCGATGGCCCAGCGCCTTGATCATCGGCTGCGAGCCGTGGTCGTACATGCTGTGGTTAGAGACCACCACGTCATAGCGGTGATTGGCCTTGATCACATCCAGGCTGCCGTGACAGCTGTAACCGAGGCCGCCGATGAGTTCGCGGCTTTGCGCGCGCTCTTCATGGGTGCCATGCAGGACCACATCGAAAGCGTCGGCCCCGAGCAGGCTCCAGACCGCCTGATAGTGATTGAGCATCTCGGCGGTATGAACGAAGAAGGCCAAGCGGCTGAAGGGTTTTGGCGCGGTCATAGGGCTACCTGGTGCACAACGAAGAATAAGTCGAGGCAAGCGTTGGCGTTGCTTGGCGGTGTCGTAGGGCATGGCTCGCCCAGAGGGTGGCCAGGATCGCAAACGCTGGACATGTTATCGGCGGAGCAGGCGGGAAATGAACGGGCAGGGCGGAAAATCTTTACTGGCGGGGCCGGCTCGACCGGCGGCAGGCACTGCACGGTCGAGCCTATGCACAAGGGCGCGGTCGAGGTGGTTATTGCTCGCTCGGGTTGAGCTTGGCTTCCAGCTCGGCGACCTTCGCCTCCAGGCTCTCCAGGCGGGCCCGGGTGCGGGCCAGGACGACCATCTGGCTGTCGAATTCTTCCCGGCTGACCAGGTCCAGCTTGCTGAAGCCGCTTTGCAGCAGGGCCTTGAACTGGCTTTCGATTTCGGCGCGGGGCAGTGGGGTATCGCCGCTGAACAGGCGGGCGGCATGGCCGCTCAGGGCATCGAGGAGGTCTTTGGGCGCGAGCATGGGAAGTGTCCTGAAAACAATGGCGGGCAGTGTATCACGCACTGTCTATAGTCAATTGGCAGGCGGGGACGCACGCTTTTCGCGCATCGCGCCGGGCAGTGGCGCACCGTTGTTGTGCGTATCCGTGGCGATGATGGTGAAGTGGTTTCTGTCGTGGCGGCCAAGGGACTGAAATCAGTGGGTTTTCGCGAGATGGCAAGGTTTCTGCTTAGTCCCCGATGACCCATGCACTGATGCAGTCGCTGTGACGAATGCAGTGCGGCAGGCGGAGCGGGGAAGTGTTTCGTCAGCAGCGGTTAGCTGGCGTCGGTCTGGTCGAGGAAGGCCGACGATGCGTTACAAAGCCAGGCACTGCGCTTAGACTTGAGTCGGGTTTGTTTTCCTGGGGCAAGTCCACCAATTCGGGAGAAAGTTTCATGAAGCTAGTCACTGCCATCATCAAGCCGTTCAAGTTGGACGACGTGCGCGAGTCGCTGTCCGAGATCGGCGTGCAGGGCATTACCGTTACTGAGGTCAAAGGCTTCGGCCGGCAGAAGGGGCACACCGAGCTGTATCGCGGCGCGGAGTACGTAGTCGACTTCCTGCCCAAGGTGAAGATCGACGTCGCCATCGACGACAAGGATCTTGATCGGGTCATCGAGGCGATAACCAAGGCCGCCAACACCGGCAAGATCGGTGACGGCAAGATCTTCGTGGTCAATCTGGAACAGGCTATTCGCATCCGTACCGGCGAAACCGATACCGACGCCATCTAAGCCGCCCCAAACCCAACGCCCCAGGAGAAAACAATATGACTCTGCGTAAAATCGCAGGGCTAGGAGCCCTGTTGTCCCTCGTAATGCCTGGCCTGGCCATGGCGGCGGACGAAGTGGCAGCCCCAGTCCTCAACTCCGGCGACACCGCCTGGATGCTGACCTCGACGGCCCTGGTGCTGTTCATGACCATTCCCGGCCTGGCGCTGTTCTACGGCGGCATGGTGCGCTCGAAAAACATTCTTTCCGTGATGATGCAGTGCTTCGCCATTACCGGTCTGATCAGCATCCTGTGGGTCATTTATGGCTACAGCATCGCGTTCGACACCACCGGCATGGAGCAGGGCGTCGTCAACTTCAACTCCTTCGTCGGCGGCCTGGGCAAGGCGTTCCTGGCCGGCGTCACCCCCGCGAGCCTGACCGGCCCGGCGGCGCTGTTCCCCGAGGCGGTGTTCATCACCTTCCAGATGACCTTCGCCATCATCACCCCGGCGCTGATCGTCGGTGCCTTCGCCGAGCGGATGAAGTTCTCCGCCATGCTGATCTTCATGGCCATCTGGTTCACCCTGGTCTACGCGCCGATCGCGCACATGGTCTGGTCCGGCAACGGTGGCCTGATGTGGGACTGGGGCGTGCTGGACTTCGCCGGCGGCACCGTGGTGCACATCAATGCCGGTGTCGCCGGCCTGGTGGCCTGCCTGGTGCTGGGCAAGCGTAAAGGCTTCCCGACCACCCCGATGGCGCCGCACAACCTGGGTTACACCCTGATGGGCGCGGCCATGCTGTGGATCGGCTGGTTCGGCTTCAACGCCGGTTCCGCCGCCGCCGCCAACGGCACCGCCGGCATGGCGATGCTGGTAACCCAGATCGCCACCGCCGCCGCGGCGTTGGGCTGGATGTTCGCCGAATGGCTGACCCACGGTAAGCCAAGCGCTCTGGGCATCGCCTCGGGTGTGGTTGCCGGCCTGGTGGCGATCACGCCTGCCGCTGGCACCGTAGGTCCGATGGGCGCCCTGGTGATTGGCCTGGCAGCGGGCGTGGTGTGCTTCTTCTGCGCCACCACCCTGAAACGCAAGCTGGGCTACGACGACTCCCTGGACGCCTTCGGTGTGCACGGTATCGGCGGCATCCTCGGCGCGATCCTCACCGGCGTGTTCGCCGCGCCATCGCTGGGCGGCTTCGGCACCGTGACCGACATCGCTGCGCAAGTGTGGATCCAGTGCAAAGGCGTGGGCTTCACGGTGATCTACACCGCGATCGTGACCTTTATCATCCTCAAGGTGCTGGATGTGGTCATCGGGCTGCGTGTCACCGAGGAAGAAGAGTCGGTCGGCCTCGACCTGGCGCAACACAACGAGCGCGGTTACAACCTGTAATCTCGCCCGAAAAAATGCCCGGCTTGCCGGGCATTTTTTTGTCTGCGTTTTGTCATTGAGAGACAGCTGAAAGGTTTTTTCCAGAGCGTGTCAGCCAGTTTGATGACTGCTTTTTTTTCGGGTCAATGACTTACAGCATTGGAGGAATATTCGGCACTTTGTTTTTTTCCAGAGCGCGCTAGAATGCGCGCCGAATGTGCGGAGAACTGTATGTGGCAACAGACTCTGATTACCCTGCGGGCAAGGTCCCGGGGCTTTCATCTGGTAACGGACGAGTTGCTCGCCGGCCTGCCTGAACTGAAGGCATGTCGGGTCGGTCTGTTGCATTTGTGGCTGCAGCATACCTCGGCCTCGTTGACCATCAACGAAAATGCCGACCCTGCGGTTCGTCGTGACTTCGAGCGTTTCTTCAACTCCCTGGTGCCTCAAGGCATGGCCGGGTATGAACATGACGACGAAGGGCCCGATGATCTGCCGGCGCACTTCAAGGCCAGTTTGCTAGGCTGTCAATTGAGCTTGCCGGTATCGGCGGGTCGCTTGGCGTTAGGCAGCTGGCAAGGCGTTTATCTGGGCGAGCATCGCGATCATGGCGGTGCCCGCAAAGTCCTTGCCACCTTGCACGGTGATAAGGCATAAGCCGCTGGTTATCAGTGGATGTTGATTTTTTTCCAGCGGCCTTCGACAGTCGGCTCAGCTGGGCTATAACTAATCTGCTTTTCGCAAGTCATGAGGTAGAACATGAGCGACGATGATCTGGAAAACGACGACCTCGAAGTAGGCGACGAAGACGAAACCGAAGAAGGTCTTGAAGCGGCCGCCGACGATGTGGCGGAAGACGACGGCAGTGATGTTCCTGCCCCGACCGCCAAAGGCAAGGCCAAGGCTGCCGTCTCGGTAGACGAGCTGCCGAGTGTCGAAGCCAAGAACAAAGAGCGTGATGCACTGGCGCGCGCCATGGAGGAGTTCCTGGCCCGTGGCGGTAAAGTGCAGGAAGTCGAGGCCAATGTGGTTGCCGATCCGCCCAAGAAGCCTGATAACAAGTACGGTAGCCGGCCTATCTGAGTGCCTGCTACTTGCTTGCTGAAAAAGCCCGCCGTCGCTGCGGGCTTTTTCATGGGCGTTTGTTGGCGAGATGCGGTGTTGCAGTGATTGCGACAGCGTCCGATCAGGCGCCGTTGTGCCAGCGCGCCAGCAGTTTCGGCAGCTCGGTCAGGCTGCGGATTTCCGCATCCGGCAACCGATCCGCTTCCCAGGTCTTGCCGGCCGGGTTGAACCAGATGGCCCGCAGGCCGGCCTGCTGCGCCCCGGCGATGTCGTCGCCCGGGTGATCGCCGATGTGCACGGCGGTGTCCGGCGTGGCTTCGCCCCGTTGCAGGGCCTCGTGAAACAGCCGTGCATCGGGCTTGGCGATGCCGATGTCTTCGGCGCACAGGGCGAACTTGAAATAATCCGCCAGCCCCAGGCGGCGCACGTCGGCGTTGCCATTGGTGACCACGCCCAGCGCGAAGTGGTTGGCCAGCGCCTCCAGGGTCGGCAGCACCTCGGGAAAGATATCCAGCTGGTGCCGCGCATGCAGGAACACTTCAAAACTCTGGTCGGCCAGGGCATTGGCCTGGCCCTGGTCGTAGCCGGCTTCCTCCAGCGCATGAAACAGCACCCGCCGGCGCAGCGCGCTGATGCGGTACTTGAGCCCCGGCTCGTTGTTCAGCACCCGCTCACGGATGGCCCAGAGATGCTCCACCGGTACGCCGCCCAGTTGCGGGGCATGGTCGGTCAGCCACTGGCGCAGCACGGCTTCGGCACTGACGATCACGGGCGCGGTATCCCACAGCGTGTCGTCGAGGTCGAAGGTGATCAGCTTGATCGTCATTACTCACCGCCTTTGTTGCGTTTGGCCCGTGGGTGGGCGCTGTCGTAGACCGCTGCCAGGTGCTGGAAGTCCAGATGGGTATAGATCTGGGTGGTCTTGATATCCGAGTGCCCCAGAAGTTCCTGTACGGCGCGCAGGTCCTGGGAGGATTCCAGCATGTGGCTGGCGAAGGAGTGTCGCAGCATATGCGGATGCAGGTTCTGTCCCAGCTCGCGCTCGCCGGCGGCCTTGACCCGCAGCTGGATCGCCCGGGGGCCCAGGCGTCGGCCCTGCTGACTGACGAACACCGCGTCGTCCGGTGGATTGCTCAGCGCCCGCAGCGGCAGCCACAGCTGCAGCGCCTCGCGGGCCTTCTTGCCAATCGGCAGGACCCGGGTCTTGCTGCCTTTGCCGTGGACCTGCACCAGGCCATCGGCCAGGTCCAATTGTTCGAGGTCGAGGCTGGTCAGCTCCGACAGGCGCAGCCCGGAGGAATAGAACAGCTCGAGAATCGCCTGGTCGCGGTGCGCGAGGAAATCATCCTCCACCGCGCCATCGAGCAATTGCAGCGCGCGATCGGTGTCCAGGGTCTTGGGCAGGCGGCGCTCGCCCTTGGGTGGCGCCAGGCCGTTGGCCGGGTCGTGATTGCACAGGCCTTCGCGGTTCAGGTAGTGGTACAGGCCGCGTACGGCGGAGAGCAGGCGCGCCAGGCTGCGAGAGGATTGGCCCTGCTGGTGCAGGCGCGCAATCATGCTGCGCAGGCCCTGGATGTCCAGGTCGGACCAGCTGCAAACCTGCTGCTTGGCGCAGAAGGCCAGCACTTTTTCCAGGTCGCGGCGGTAGGCTTGCAGCGTATGGGGCGACACTTGGCGCTCACTGCGCAGGTGCTCGCAGTAGGCGTCCAGTTGTCGTTCCATGGTCAGCGAACCGAGCGTAGCGAGTGAGTGAAACGCGGCAGCACGCGGCCCATGACTTCGGCGATATAGCTGAGGAACAGCGTCCCCACCGAGCTTTTGTAGTGCTGCGGATCGCGGCTGGCGATGGCCAGCACGCCGTGAATGCCCTGATGGGCGATGGCGACCACGGCGCTCGAGCCGATCTGCTGGCGCTGTTCTTCGCCGAACAGGAAGTCCAGCTCATGCTCGCGCAGGCTGCCGCTGATGCTCTTGCCTTCGGTCAACAAGCCGCCGATGGCGGTCTGGGCATCGGCCGCGGTGACCCAGCGGCCCACCGGCATGGCACTGTCGCTGAACAGGATCAGGCTCACGAAAGGCACCTGGAAGTCCTGGCGCAGGCTGTCTTCGACGCTCATCACCACGTCTTCCAGGCTGTTGGCATCCATCAGCGCGAGAATCAGGCGGCGGGTCTTCTCGAAGAGCCGGTCGTTGTCCCGGGCCACGTCCATCAACTGCGAAAGCCGGTGGCGCATCTCGATGTTGCGCTCGCGCAGGATCTTCATCTGCCGCTCCACCAGCGAGATGGTGTCACCGCGCTGATGGGGAATGCGCAACGCCGGGAGCAGTTCTTCATGCTCGACGAAGAAGTCCGGATGAGCCTCCAGGTACGCGGCAATCGCCGCCGCCTCGAGGTTTTCGGCAGGAGATTCGTCGCGCTTTTCGGCTGGAACCTGAGGCTGATCAGTCATGGTTTTCGCTCATTCAAAGACGCACCTGTCCTTCGTATACGCGCACTGCCGGGCCGGTCATCTTCACCGGTTGGCCAGGGCCTGCCCATTCGATGGACAGGCGCCCGCCCGGCAGGTCGATCAATAGCGGCGAATCCATCCACCCCTGGCTGATCGCGGCCACTGCGGCAGCGCAGGCGCCGGTACCGCAGGCCTGGGTTTCCCCGGCGCCACGTTCCCAGACCCGCAGCTGCGCGCGCTGACGGTCGATGACCTGGATGAAGCCGACATTGACCCGGGCCGGGAAGCGCGGGTGAAGTTCGATCTTCGGCCCCAGCTCATGCACCGGCGCGCTGTTGATGTCGTTGACCCGCAGCACCGCATGGGGGTTGCCCATGGACACCGCGGCCAATTCGACGGTCTGGCCATCGACTTCGACCTGGTAACTCAGGGCCTGGGCCGGCGCCACGAACGGAATCTGCTCGGGCACCAGGCGTGGCGCGCCCATGTCGACGCTGATCTGACCGTCGTCGCGCACATCCAGTTCGATGATGCCGCTTTTGGTCTCGACGCGGATCTGGCGCTTGGTGGTCAGGCGCTTGTCCAGCACGAAACGGGCGAAACAGCGCGCACCGTTGCCGCATTGCTCCACTTCGGAGCCGTCGGAATTGAAGATCCGGTAGCGGAAATCCACGTCCGGATTACTCGGCGCCTCGACGATCAGCAATTGGTCGAAACCGACTCCGGTGTTGCGATCGCCCCATTGCTTGGCATGTTTGGGCAGGATGTGCGCGTGCTGGCTGACCAGGTCGAGGACCATGAAGTCATTGCCCAGGCCGTGCATCTTGGTAAAACGCAGCAGCATGGTTTTACTCCGGCAGCAGGCTTTCGCCAGCAAACAACTCGGCTACCGTCTCGCGGCGACGCACTTCAACAGCCTGTTCACCATCGACCAGCACTTCAGCAGCGCGACCGCGGGTGTTGTAGTTGGAGCTCATGACGAAACCGTAGGCACCGGCCGAATGCACGGCCAGCAGGTCGCCTTCTTCCAGGGCCAGCTGACGTTCCTTGGCCAGGAAGTCGCCGGTTTCGCAGATCGGGCCGACGATGTCGTAGGTACGTGCCTGGCCATCGCGCGGGCGCACGGCGCTGACGTCCATCCAGGCCTGGTACAGGGCCGGGCGGATCAGGTCGTTCATGGCCGCGTCGACGATGGCGAAGTCCTTGTGTTCGGTGTGCTTGAGGTACTCGACCCGGGTCAGCAGTACCCCGGCGTTGGCGACGATGAAACGGCCGGGTTCGAAGACCAGTTCCAGGTCGCGGCCATCGAGGCGTTCGCGCACGGCCTTGACGTAGTCGGCGGCCAGCGGTGGCTCTTCATCGCGATAACGCACACCCAGGCCGCCACCGAGGTCGATGTGGCGCAGGTAGATGCCGCACTCGCCCAGGCGGTCGACCAGGTCCAGCAGACGGTCGAGGGCATCGATGAAGGGCGCTAGGGTGGTCAGTTGCGAGCCGATATGGCAATCGACGCCGACCACTTCCAGGTTCGGCAGCTGTGCCGCGCGGATGTACACGTCTTCGGCATCGGCGATGGCGATACCGAACTTGTTTTCTTTCAGGCCGGTGGAAATGTACGGGTGGGTGCCAGCATCGACATCCGGGTTGACCCGCAGCGAAACCGGCGCGCGAACGTTCAGTTCGGCGGCGACCTGTTGCAGGCGTTCCAGCTCGTCGCTGGACTCGACGTTGAAGCAGTGCACGCCGACTTCCAGGGCGCGACGCATGTCGTCACGGGTCTTGCCGACACCGGAGAAGACAATCTTGTCGGCCGCGCCGCCAGCGGCCAGGACGCGTTCCAGCTCGCCCCGGGAGACGATGTCGAAACCGGCGCCCAGACGCGCCAGGACATTCAGTACACCCAGGTTGGAGTTGGCCTTTACCGCGAAGCAGACCAGGTGCGGCATGCCGGCGAGGGCATCGGCGTACGCGCGGTACTGCGCTTCGATATGCGCTCGGGAATAGACGTAGGTCGGCGTGCCAAAGCGCTCGGCAATGGCGGACAACGCTACACCTTCCGCGAACAGCTGCCCGCCGCGGTAGTTAAAAGCGTCCATGGGGTTCCCTTAGTTGGTGTCGTGCTTATGCGACTGCGAGTGACCTTGGTCTTCAGGGGATTTGCTGTCATCGGGAAGATACAGCGGGCCTTTTTGACCGCAGGCAGTGACAAGGCAGGCAACCGCGACGAGCGCAGCAAGGGAAGAGATCAGGCGCTTCATGGCGAAATCCTTGAGAATGCGTTAATTGCGCCCGAGTATACCGGCCACCCGACGGCTTGCCTATGCGCTGGAACACCCGTCTGGCGGGCCTTTGCCCCGGGCGCAGGGGCTGGGCGTGGCGGCCGCGGGGATATTTTCTCTGCCGCCCGCGCCCTTGGACGGTATCCTTTGCATTCGCCCGGATGCGCCCGTATCTTGCGGCGCTTGAGCGTGAGTAGACACTTTTCGAGGTTCCCGCAATGAGTTTGACTGAAGCCCGTTTCCACGACCTGGTCGATGCCACCCAGCAGACGCTGGAGGACATTTTCGAGGAGAGTGACCTGGATATCGATCTGGAGAGCTCCGCCGGTGTGCTCACCGTCAAGTTCGAAAACGGCAGCCAGGTGATCTTCAGCCGCCAGGAACCGCTGCGCCAGCTGTGGCTGGCCGCGCGCTCCGGTGGTTTCCACTTCGACTACGACGAAGAAAGCGAGCGCTGGATGTGCGACAAGAGCGAAGAGCAGCTGGGCGAAATGCTCGAGCGCATCGTCCTCGAGCAGGCCGATATCAAGCTCGAGTTCGAAGGGCTCTGAAACCGTGACGCCAACCGCCCCGGCGCGCCCGCCCAAGCCGTTGTACAGCAATGTCAGCCCGGCCGTAGCCTCGCCCTGCATCAGCCTGTGCCGGCTGGATGAGGAAAAAGTCTGCAAGGGCTGTTTCCGGCATGTCGAAGACATTCGCGAATGGCGCTCGGCGGACGATGAGCGACGTCGAGTCATCTGTCGCCAGGCGCTGGAGCGCAAGCGGGCGGCGGCGCCCGGTATGGGCTAGCCCGGGCACAAAAGCCCGGCGGCTTGTTTATTTGTGCTGCTGTGGTAGTGTCCGGTTACGCCTCGCCACATCGAGGCCAGTGAAAACCCCGTCTTATCTGGACGGGGTTTTGCTTTTTTGTGCCGAAAAAAGGAGTCTGCCTGGATCATGAGCACCGCACCTTCCATCATTCTCACCCGCCTCGACGTGCAGCGTCTGGAGCGCCTGATCGACAGCCTGGACGACACGCTGCCTGGCGTCATTGCGTTGCAGACCGAGCTGGATCGCGCCGAAACCCTGGTGGGCCACGATGAAGTCCCGCCTGGTGTCGTGACCATGAATTCGCGTGTGCATTGCCGCGAAGAGGGCAGCGGCAAGGACTATCACCTGACCCTGGTGTATCCGCAGGACGCCAACGCCGACGAGGGCCGGATTTCTATCCTGGCGCCGGTGGGCAGCGCCTTGCTCGGTTTGCAGGTCGGGCAGTACATCGACTGGCCGGCGCCCGGCGGCAAGACCCTGAAGCTGACCCTGCTGGAAGTGGAATACCAACCCGAAGCGGCTGGCGACTTTCACCTCTGAAGGGCGCCGCTGACCGGCTAGACCTGCTCGAGTGCGTCGTTCAAGGCGCGCTCCAGGTCGGCCTTGTAGCGCAGGTAGAGATTGCTTGAGCCATGGTGGTCACCGAGCAGGCCGGACAGGTCCAGGTCGGTGATATAGCAGCGATAGCGCTCGGTTTCGCGACGCTGGCCGACAATCTCCTGGGCGACCGCGGCGAACAGCTGGTCGCCATGCTCCAGCTCGGAAAACTCCCGTTGATTGCAATACAGAGTGACCTGCACCTGCCCCGGTGCGGCTTTGCCGATGATGCCCTGCACGTCATAAAAGGCTTTGTTCGCTGGTGTCTGTGGTGCCGGGCGTGGCTCGATTCGACGGGCCCTGGTGCTGCCTGAGGGCAATATCTGGTAATACAAAATATCCAGCGGCACCAGAACCTGGGAGGCCTCCATTGGCAGTTGGGCATCGCGCCGGTAGAGGATCGACTGCAGGAAGCGTTGCAGGGGAACCAGCAGGCTCTGTTCGTCGTGGTAGGGCAGGCGTTGCTGCCAGAGCGCATCGAATTCATCCAGCACGTACAGCTCGGCCTGAGCCTCGACGACACGGTAGAACACCTGGATGCAGTCGGGCTGGCCCATCGGCAGGATCAGCGCCAGGTCGTGTTCTTCCAGAGCCATTGGGTCCAGGTGCAGCGGGCTGTAGCTCGACTGTTCTTCGCCGAGGTAGTCGATCAACGCTGGCAGGCTTGCCAGTGCCACATGATTGACCTGGCCCGGCACCAGCTCCAGCACGTGGTAATGCTGTTGGACCTGGATCAGGTAGCGGTGGTTGAGCTGGCTGAGCAACAGGTTCTGCGCCGTGTCGAACAGCTCTTCGACCCGTTGGGCAATGAACTGCGCGCGGTTGTGGCAGAAGCAGCGCACTCGCAGCTTCGGTTGCTCAGGGCCGCGCGGCAGGTTGTTGAGGTAGTCGCGCAGGCAGTCGAGCAGGGCATGGGCGCCGTCGTAACGGCCGACTAATACCTCGTTCCAGCTGTTGAGCGTCACCTGGTCGAGGGTCAGCACCAGGTTTTCCCGCACCCCGGCGTAGCTCAAAGAGTCGGTGCGCTCGGTGGTCATCAGGATGTTCAGGTCGCGGTGATGCTTGAGCGGGTCGCGGCCGACATTCACCAGGATCAGCACTTCGCTGGGCGCGCTGCTGTGCAGCAGGCGTTCTTCGCTGACGGTGCCCAGGGGCAGGGCGATGGTCTGTTGCAGGCTGCCCAGCAGATTGAACAGCTCGAACTCGCTCAAGTCGCTGCTGCCCGGGTGCAGTGCCAGGCGCGTGCTGCTGTCGATCACGCCGTTGCGATGGCACCAGGTCAGCAGCTCCAGGAGTTCGCGGCTGCGCTTGATCGGCGCGAAGTGTTCCCACTCCAGGGCAGTCAGGCTGCCGTTGTACAGGCCCCAGTGGGTTTGCCCCGGTTCTTTCTTGTTGGGCGACTGCACCAGGGTCAGGGTGTCTTCGGCCAGGTCCGGGGCAATGCCGGGGTTGATGAACTCGATCTTGCCGGCCTTGCGTTCAAAGGCCGCGTACAGGCGGCGGCCGAGGATATTCAGGTCGCGCTTGTTGACCAGGCCGAGGGTCTGCTCGCTACGGGCGAACTGCGTCAGGAAGCGGTAGCTGTAGTTCAGTTCGTTGACCAGGGCCCGGCGTTCGGCGCTGACCTGGCGGACTTTCCACTGGCTGCGGCTGTCGAGCATTGCCAGCTGGCGTTGATCCCAGCCCCATTCGTGGGCCAGCCGTTCGAGCAGCGAGCGCTGCCAGCTGGGGTTGCGCGCGCCGTTGTTGCCGGTGAGCTTGCGGTTGACCTTCAGATACAGGCTACGCCGTACCAGCTCCAGGCGCTCCGGTTCGCCACGGGCCTTGAGGTATTCCTCGATGCGCCGGTAGACCACGATGTACGGGTCCAGCTCGTCGAGGTCCAGGCGATTGGCGAACACCGCCTGTTTGAAGCGCAGGCTCAGGCATTCCACACGCGGGTGTTCGCTGGCGTAGACCTCGGTCAGCAGCAGCTTGAGCACCGACTTGTACGGCGACTCGATGCCCTTGAACAACTGCCAGAGCCCGGCGCCGATGAATTCGCCCGGCGGAATATGGGCCAGATGGCCAAGGTCGAGGTTTTCGTCGGCAGGGATGAAACGCTTGGACAAAAGCGTATGGGTGTACTGCTGGTAGCGGGCTTCTTCGTACACCGGCACCAGCCACCACAGTGGCGTACGCCCGGCCAGCCAGATGGCGGTGCGATAGAACTCGTCCAGCAGCAGATAGTGCTGAGTGGTGCCGCAATCGTCCGAGCTCAGTTGGGTGTCGCGATCGCCACGGACAAAGCGGCTGGGATCGATCAGGAAGAAGTGCGCCTCAGCGCCCTGGCTGGCAGCCCAGGTTTCCAGCAGCAGGCATTTCTTGCGCAGTTCGGCGAGTTCGTTTTCGCCGAGATCGGGCGCATGGCAGACCCATACATCCATATCGCTCTGGTCAGCCTGGGCCAGGGTACCCAGGCTGCCCATCAGGAACAGGCCATGGATAGGGCGTGGTGCGTTGCCGGGCCGGGCTTTATAGGAAAACGAACGGGTCAGGCGCTGGGCTTCGTTGAGCGTCGGCGTGTCGGGTTCGTAGTTCGACAGCCCGGCGGGCGTGCCGCCCGACACATAACCCGGCAATAACGGGTGGTTGACGTGAAAGAACAGCGGCAACAGGTTGAGCACCAGTTGCTGGCGCGGCGACAACCCCTCCATGGCCCGGCCCAGGCGCCCTTCGTTGAGCTTCAGAAAGCGCGCGCGCAGCTGGCTGAGAACCTTGCGATCGATTCCCTCGTCCAGATCTGGGCGGATTTCATGGGTGCGGGTCATTCAAACAGGCTCGAGAAGCTTGAACGTGGGAAGTCTTATAGGCGGAGGAGTTTACAGCCAGTCGAGGGCGAGCTTTAAGCTGAATTTTATTTTTGACGTCAGAGTTCCAGCGGGCAACTGGAGCTTGCCCGCGGAATCCGACAGGCGGGGATTCCGAGGGCCGTAGGGGAGAGCGTTCAGGCGGCTTCTTTGACCGTCAAAATGGTCAGCAGGCCTTGGGCATGCTCAGCGGCATCGCGGCCCAGGCTGGTCAGGTAACCACCATCGGGCTGGGTAATGAGCTCTTTTTCGAACAGGCGTCGTGCGGCGGCGATAGCTTGGGGGGCAGCGGTCTGATGGATTTTCAGGCCTTCCTGGGAACTGTCCAGGTTGAAGAGTGCAAGGATTTCCAGTTCGGCAACCAACTCAGGGGTATACGACATAAGGACTCCAGACTTTCTAGGAATTAGACGACAGCGTCCTTAAGGTGACCGCAGTTGGGCAGCCTGTCCAGTGTCCGCTGCGGACTTTTACGCCCCTGGGCGGCGGTATTTGGCCGCAGGGCGCGTACCAGTGTAGTCAAGGCTCGCCATCGCGCCGGCTAGGGGCGGACGCGAGGCGTGGCGGGCTTATTTCTTCTCGGGCGGCAGCTCGGGCAGGGCGCGCAGCGCGGCTTCGTACCATTGGGTGTCGAACGCGCGGTCTTCTTCGAGGATCGCGTCGATTTCCACCGCCAGGACGTGAGCCATGAGGTTGAGGATTTCGTCACGCTCATAGCCGACCAGGGTCAGCTTGTTGAAGGTGGCCTTGGCCGCGGGCGGGTTGTCGCTTTCGATCTGGTTTTCGATCGCTTCGATCAGAGTGTTTTCGGCGAACGCTTCTTCGTCGCTGTCGTCGTTGCTGGTACCGGGGGTTGGCTCGCTCATGGCAGGCTCCTCAAGGAAAGGTCGCCAGTTTACCCGTATTCAGGAGCCTGATGCTGCTGGCCAGTCGGCTGTCGAGGATCTATAAGAGTGGCTGCCAACCCCGCGCCCGGCCTGGAGGCTATGTGATGCTCAAGCTTTATGGATTCGCCGTCAGCAATTACTACAACATGGTGAAACTGGCATTGTTGGAAAAAGATCTGCCTTTCGAAGAGGTGCCGTTCTACGCCGGGCAAAGCCCTGAGGCGTTGGCCATCAGCCCGCGCGGCAAGGTGCCGGTGCTGGGGGTGGAGCAGGGTTTTATCAATGAAACCAGCGTGATCCTCGAATACCTTGAAAGCCAGCCTGGGCCGGCGCTGCTGCCCAGTGACCCGTTCGCGCGTGCCCAGGTGCTGGCGTTGGCCAAGGAGATCGAGCTTTACATCGAGTTGCCGGCGCGGGCCTGTTATGGCGAGGCGTTCTTCGGTATGGCGGTCCCCGAGGCCATCAAGGAGAAGTCCCGCAATGAGTTGGTGCTGGGATTCGCCTCGCTGGCCAGGCACGGCAAGTTCGCCCCTTATGTGGCGGGCGGCAGCCTGAGCGTGGCGGACCTGTATTTCCTGTACAGCGTGAGCCTGGCCTGCGCGGTAGGGCAGAAACTGTTCGGTGTGGATTATCTGGCCGAGATACCGGCAGCCAAGGCCTTGATGGCGCGCCTGGAGCAGATGCCCAATGTGCAGCGGGTCGCGGCGGACAAGGACGCGGCGATGCCGCAGTTCCTGGCGATGATCGCCAGCAAGAAGTAGGAAGGTTTCAGGTCACTGACTGCGGGCAAGCCGCGCTCTTAATCTGGAGCGTGGCTTGCCCGCGTTAGCTTTTAGCGGCTGCTCAGCAACGCCTGGCCGCGAACCACCGCCGCCTTGACCTGAGCCGGGGCCGTGCCGCCGATGTGGTCACGGGCGTTGACCGAGCCTTCCAGGGTCAGCACGGCAAACACGTCCTGGTCGATCTGGTCGCTGAACTTGCGCAGTTCCTCCAGGCTCATTTCCGCCAGGTCCTTGCCGGTCTCCACGCCATACTTCACGGCGTGGCCGACGATCTCGTGGCAATCGCGGAATGGCAGGCCACGGCGCACCAGGTAGTCCGCCAGGTCGGTGGCGGTGGAGAAACCGCGCAGTGCCGCTTCGCGCATCATCGCGTGCTTGGGCTTGATCGCCGGGATCATGTCGGCGAAGGCGCGCAGCGAGTCGCGCAGGGTGTCGGCGGCGTCGAACAGCGGTTCCTTGTCTTCCTGGTTGTCCTTGTTGTAGGCCAGGGGCTGGCCCTTCATCAGGGTCAGCAGGCCCATCAGGGCGCCGAACACGCGGCCGCTCTTGCCACGAACCAGCTCCGGAACGTCCGGGTTTTTCTTTTGCGGCATGATCGAGCTGCCGGTGCAGAAACGGTCGGGCAGATCGATGAACTGGAACTGCGCGCTGGTCCACAGCACCAGCTCTTCGGAGAAGCGCGACAGGTGCATCATGGCCACGCTGGCGGCGGCGCAGAACTCAATGGCGAAATCGCGATCAGACACATTGTCCAGCGAGTTGCCACCGACGGCGTCGAAACCCAGCAGTTGGCAGGTCAGCTCGCGGTCGATCGGGTAGGTGGTGCCAGCCAGCGCGGCGCTGCCCAGCGGCATGCGGTTGGTGCGCTTGCGGCAGTCGACCAGGCGCTCGTAGTCGCGGCTGAGCATCTCGAACCAGGCCAGCATGTGATGACCGAAGGTCACAGGCTGCGCGGTTTGCAGGTGGGTGAAGCCCGGCATGATGGTGCCGGCTTCGCGCTCGGCCTGCTCCAGCAGGCCTTTTTGCAGGCGGGTGATTTCCGCCAGGATCAGATCGATTTCGTCGCGCAGCCACAGACGGATATCGGTGGCGACCTGATCGTTGCGGCTGCGGCCGGTGTGCAGCTTCTTGCCAGTGACGCCGATGCGGTCGGTCAGGCGTGCTTCGATGTTCATGTGCACGTCTTCCAGGTCGACGCGCCAGTCGAAGGTGCCGGCCTCGATTTCGCCCTGGAGGGTTTTCAGGCCGTCGATGATGCTGTCGCGTTCGGCATCGGTCAGTACGCCGACCTTGGCCAGCATGGTGGCGTGGGCGATCGAGCCCATGATGTCGTGACGATAGAGGCGCTGGTCGAAAGTGACGGAGGCGGTGAAGCGGGCGACGAAGGCGTCGACGGGCTCACTGAAGCGGCCGCCCCAGGACTGATTGGTCTTGTCAGTGCTCATGAATTCGCTCGTGATCGGCTGGAAGGGAAATGAGGTGAAAAGTTGCCGCGGATAATAACAGGGTTGCCAATCCTGTAGCTGGCACCGGTCGGCAGGTTTTTATTTCTGCCATGGGGGCCGCGGGCGCTTGTCGCCGACCTCGGGCGCGCAGAGACTAGGCGAGCGAAGGCGGGGTGCGAGGAGTGATGTAACGATATTTATCGATAGAGCAATATCGTCTTGGCAACCGTCTACAGTTGGACTGAAGGAACAGCGCAATCCCGGATGTTTCATCGAGTCTGGTCGCTGATCACGCAACCGTTGTCGCATGCGCTCCGGTCCCGCCGCCACCTCGCGATTCGCGAGGGAGGCGATCGGGGTGGAAGCCGACTATAAGAAAGGGGGTGTTTGTGTCCTGTATCAGCAGTCCCCATGACCATGTCGTGCAGTGGCGGGCCTTGAACGGTATCGAGCAGGCCCGGGTAAATAATGGTGCCCGTCGTGGGGCACTTTTTGGCCCTCGCACTAGTCTTAGCGTGGATCGCCGTGACGGACGTCACTTCACCTGTCTACGCTATCCTTGTGCGAGACTCACGCAGGAATCCAGCGCAATATGAATGTCCTGATCGTTGATGACGAACCCCTAGCCCGCGAGCGACTGAGCCGCATGGTCAGTGAGCTTGAGGGATACAGTGTCCTGGAGCCCAGCGCCACCAATGGCGAAGAGGCATTGGCCCTGATCGACAGCCTGAAGCCGGATATCGTGCTTCTCGACATCCGCATGCCGGGTCTCGATGGCCTGCAGGTTGCCGCCCGTTTGTGCGAGCGCGAAGCGCCGCCAGCCGTGGTGTTTTGTGCCGCCCCTGATGAATTCGCCCTTGAGGCTTTTGATGTCAGCGAGGTAGGTCACCTGCTCAAACCGGTGCGTTCCGAGCATCTGCTCGAGGCGCTGAAAAAGGCCGACCGCCCTAACCGGGTCCAACTGGCGGCCTTGACCCGGCCCGCCGCGGAAAGCGGTAGCGGCCCTCGCAGCCATATCAGTGCGCGGACCCGCAAAGGCATCGAGCTGATCCCGCTGGATCAGGTCGTCTATTTCATTGCCGACCACAAATACGTGACCTTGCGCCATGAAAGCGGCGAAGTCCTGCTGGACGAACCCCTGAAGGCACTGGAGGACGAGTTTGGCGAGCGTTTCGTACGCATCCATCGCAACGCCCTGGTGGCCCGTGAACGCATCGAACGCCTGCAGCGTACGCCGCTGGGGCATTTCCAGCTGTTCCTCAAAGGTCTCAATGGCGATGCGTTGATCGTCAGCCGACGGCATGTGGCCGGCGTGCGCAAGATGATGCAGCAGCTCTAGATCCGGGCGGCCGGGCGGGTCATGCGCCCCGCCGCAATGTTCCTGCAGCCAGGGAGGGGTTGTAGTTCCTGATACAAGTCAAAGCTGATTTGGCTGAGCTGTTATCATCTGCCGTATTTTCATCAGTACGGATTGATCCATGTCCTCTCGCGAAATCCGCATCGCTACCCGCAAAAGTGCCTTGGCCTTGTGGCAAGCCGAATACGTCAAAGCTCGTCTGGAAGCCGCTCACCCGGGGTTGATCGTGACGCTGGTGCCCATGGTCAGTCGCGGCGACAAGCTGCTCGACTCGCCGTTGTCGAAAATCGGCGGCAAGGGACTGTTCGTCAAGGAGCTGGAAACCGCGCTGCTGGAAAACGAAGCGGATATCGCCGTGCATTCGATGAAAGACGTGCCCATGGACTTCCCCGAAGGCCTGGGCCTGTTCTGCATCTGCGAGCGTGAAGACCCGCGCGATGCCTTTGTCTCCAATACCTATTCCAGTCTCGACGACCTGCCCGTGGGCAGCGTGGTGGGCACCTCCAGCCTGCGTCGCCAGGCGCAACTGCTGGCTCGTCGTCCGGACCTGCAGATCCGCTTCCTGCGCGGCAATGTCAATACTCGCCTGGCCAAGCTCGACGCCGGTGAGTACGACGCCATCATCCTGGCCGCCGCGGGCTTGATCCGTCTTGGCTTCGAAGATCGCATCAGCTCTTCGATCAGCGTCGACGACAGCCTTCCGGCTGGCGGCCAGGGCGCGGTGGGCATCGAATGCCGCACGGCCGACAGCGAGATCCATAAGCTGCTGGCGCCACTGCATCATGTCGATACCGCGGATCGAGTCACCGCCGAGCGAGCCCTCAACAAGCATCTGAATGGTGGCTGCCAGGTACCGATCGCCTGCTATGCGATACTTGAAGGCGATCAGCTGTGGTTGCGTGGCCTGGTCGGCGAACCGAGCGGCGGTGTGCTGCTCAGCGCCGAGGCCCGTGCTCCACGTAGCGCGGCGGCGGCGCTCGGCGTGCAGGTCGCGGAGGATCTGCTGGCCCAAGGCGCCGACGATATTCTGCGCGCGGTCTATGGCGAGGCTGGCGAAGAGTGAGCGACTGGCGTGTGCTGCTGACCCGGCCCACGGACGAGTCGGCGCTGCTGGCTGAGGTTCTGGGCGAAGCGGGGGTGTTCAGCAGCAGCCTGCCGTTGCTGGAAATCCAAGCCCTGCCTTTTGGCGATACCCAACGCGCCACAGTGCTTGATCTACACCTGTACTGTGCGGTGATCGTGGTCAGCAAGCCGGCCGCGCGAATGGCCGTGCAACTTCTCGAGCAGTTCTGGCCGCAGCCGCCGAGCCAGCGCTGGTTCAGTGTGGGCGCCGGCACGGCGCAGATTCTGGCCGATCACGGCCTGGATGTTTTTTTCCCCGAGCAAGGCGATGACAGCGAAGCCTTGCTTGAACTTCCCCAGTTGCGCGAGGCTATTGCACGGCCCGACCCGCGGGTGCTGATCGTGCGCGGGGAGGGTGGCCGCGAGCTGCTGGCTGAGCGTTTGCGCGGCCAAGGTGCTAGTGTCGATTATCTGGAGTTGTACCGCCGCGACCTGCCGCGCTATGCCGACGGGGTCCTGATGCAACGCATCCGAGCTGAACGCTTGAATGGGCTGGTGGTCAGCAGTGGGCAGGGTTTCGAGCACTTGCAGCAGTTGGCCGGCGAGGCCTGGCCACAGGTGGCGCGGCTGCCGTTGTTTGTACCGAGCCCCCGGGTCGCCGAGATGGCGCGTGCCGCCGGGGCCGAGAAAGTTGTGGATTGTCGTGGCGCCAGCGCCGCGGCCTTGCTAACGGCGCTATGGGAGCAACCCGTGCCCGTTCTCTAAATGCAAAGGATGGATACGTGAGCGAAACAGCCTTGCCTAAAGATGATGTCCAGCCGGTAGTCGACGCACCGGCTGAACCCGCAACCCCTGCTCCGCAGCGCCGTGGCAACGGGTTGGCGATCCTCGCCCTGCTGCTGGGGGCGGCCGGCGTCGCTGCCGGCGGCTGGGGTGTCTGGCAGGTGCGCAGCCTGCAGGCCAACAATCAACAGCAGTTGGGGCAGTTGCAGGCCCTGGGTGACGAGGCGCAGAGCCTGAAGCTCAACGAGCAGCGCCTGACGGCGCGTCTGGAGCAGTTGCCGGCGGCCGATGAGCTGGAAGAGCGTCGCCGTCTGGTCGCGCAGTTGCAGGGCGACCAGCAGCGACTCAGTCAGAAGCTCGAGAGCGTGCTGGGTGCCAGCCGCAAGGACTGGCGTCTGGCCGAGGCGGAACATCTGTTGCGTCTGGCCAGCCTGCGTCTTTCGGCCTTGCAGGACATCAGCAGCGCCCAGGCCCTGGTGCAGGGGGCCGACGAGATCCTGCGCGAGCAGAACGATCCCGGTTCTTTCGCCGCGCGCGAACAGCTGGCCAAGAGCCTCGCGGCCCTGCGCAGCACCGAACAACCGGATCGCACCGGGCTGTTCTTGCAGCTGGGCGCACTGCGCGACCAGGTGACCGAGCTCACCGAGTTGGCCCCGGAGTACCGCGACCGTGGCGATTCGCTGCTGGGCCTGACCGCCGACGGCGACGGCGCCAGCCGCTGGGCGCAATGGTGGGATCAGATCTCGCGTTACATTCGTATCGACTTCAACGCGGACAAGAATGTGCGGCCGCTGCTCGCCGGGCAAAGCCTGACGCAGGTGCGCCTGGCCTTGAGCCTGGCCCTGGAGCAGGCGCAATGGGCGGCCCTGAACGGCCAGGCACCGGTGTACACCCAGGCCCTGGCGGAAGCTCGCGACGTGTTGAAGGGCAATTTCAATCAGGACAACCCGCAAAGCAAACTCATGCTCGAGCGCGTGTCCGAGCTGAGCAAACAGCCGGTCACTGTGCAAACGCCGGACCTGGCCAAGACCCTGAGCGCCGTTCAGGCCTACCTGGAGCGACGCAACCTGAGCGCTGAAGAGTCGGTGAAACCACTGGCCAAACCTGCTGCGAATGCCCCGCAGGAGACCAGCCCATGAAGCGCCTGTACGTGATTCTGTTCCTGGTGATCGCCGCCTCGGGATTGCTGGGGTTGGCGATTGCCGAGCACTCCGGGTACATCCTGATTGCCTACGACAGCTTCCGTTATGAGTCGAGCCTGTGGGCGACCTTGGCGCTGCTCGCGGTGATCTGGCTGGTGATCTGGGGTATCAAGGCACTGATCGAACTGGTGATGGCCTCCAGCGGCGTGGTCAATCCCTGGTCGCGGCGCAACCGGAGCCGTCGCGTGCAGATTGCCATCGAACAAGGCCAGATGGATCTTGCCGAAGGCCGCTGGGCCAGCGCCCAGAAGCACTTGCATCGTGCCGCGGAAGCCGAGCGCCAGCCTCTTTTGTACTACCTCGGCGCCGCGCGGGCGGCGAACGAGCAGGGAAACTACGAGCAGTGCGACAGCCTGCTGGAGCGTGCCCTCGAGCGCCAGCCCCAGGCTGAGTTGGCGGTGGCCTTGAGTCATGCCCAGCTGCAGACCGATCGCGGTGATACCGAAGGCGCCCTGAGTACCCTGCAAGCCATGCACGAGCGTCATCCGCACAGTGTCCAGGTGCTGCGGCAGTTGCAGCGTCTGCACCAGCAGCGGGGCGATTGGTCGGCGGTGATCCGCCTGCTGCCCGAGCTGCGCAAGGACAAGGTCCTGCCCGCCAACGAACTGGCCGAGCTGGAACGTCGGGCCTGGGGCGAGAACCTGACCCTCGCGGCGCATCGCGAAGAGGACGGTACGGTCGGCCTGCAATCGCTCAACCGCGCTTGGCAGCAACTGACCGCGGCCCAGCGTCAGGAACCGCAGCTGGTGCTGGCCTACGCCGAACAACTGCGGCAATTGGGCGCCGGGGCCGAGGCCGAAGAAGTGCTGCGCGTCGCTCTCAAGCGCAAGTACGACAGCCATCTGGCGCGGCTTTACGGCTTGCTGCGGGGCAGTGACCCGGCGCGGCAACTGCAGTTCGCCGAGCAGTGGCTCAAAGACCACCCGAACGATCCGAGCCTGCTGCTGACCCTGGGTCGCCTGTGCCTGCAAACCAGTCTCTGGGGCAAGGCGCGGGACTACCTGGAAAGCAGCCTGCGCCTGCAGCGCAACCCTGAGGCCTGTGCCGAGCTGGCCCGGTTGCTGGCGCAACTGGGCGATACCGAGCGCAGCAACCAGCTGTTCCAGGAAGGCCTGGGGTTGTTGGACGAGCGCCTCCTGGCATCGCCGCTGCCGGTGCCCGCCAGGGTATAAACCTGCAAGACTGGGCCGCCCCCGGAGGGGCGGCCCGCCCCGCGACTCCCCCCGATCTGGCCTCTGTGCCGGTTTGCCGCGTTCGATCTTGTCATGGCGCGCCTTGAAAGGGCCGAGCGCTTTCTCTACCGTGGCAGCCTGTTTCTTCCGTTGTGGATACACCATGTCGCTGGCCGGCTCACGCTTGCTGTTCTCCCTTGTGTTTTTTACCGGTGCCTTGGCCCTGTGGGCCTCGTTTCACCTGGAGTTCGGGATTGGGCTCGAGCCTTGCCTGTTGTGGGTGGCGCAACGTTTCTTCGTGTTGCTGTTGACCTCGATCAGCCTGGTCGCGGTCCTGCAGGGGCCACAATACCCGGCGAGTGCCCTGTACTGGCTGCTGGAACTGCTCTGCAGCCTGGCGGGTGTCGTTACGGCAGGGCGCCATGTGCTATTGCAGAACATTCCTTCGGATCAGTTGCTGGCGTGCTTGCCGGACATGCCGTTCATGCTCGGCAACCTGTCCTGGGGGCGTGCCTTGCAGCTGGTTTTCACCGGGACCGCGCAGTGCGCGGAGGTCACCTGGACGCTGCTGGACATGAGCGCCGCGGAGTGGAGCCTGCTGTTTTTCATCGCTGTGATGATTTTGAGTGCCTATCGTCTGGCGCGGCTTCTACCATGGGGCCGGCGCAGGGCGGCCGCGACCTGAATCGGCGATTTACAATGGGACGCAAGATTAAACACTTGTATGAACTTTATCTCCTGCGTACCTTGAAGCGGCTGTCGAGCGGGCATAATCTGGCCCGCACGTGTCACCGCAATTACGTTGCTCGATGCTGTTCTGCCTGGCCGGATGCTGATGTTCAGTCCTGTGGCGGATTCAGAGCGGCATGACCCATAAGGGAAGAGAGATCGCCATGCTCGAAAGTTGTCAGAATGCTCAGGAACGCTGGGGTGGAGTGCATCTGCTGATCGATCGCTGGTTGCAGGAGCGTCACGAACTGGTTCGGGCCTATGATGCTCTCGGCGCGGAGCCTGAGACGCTGGCTGAAAATCGACAGCCGCTGCAGGAGTTCTGCGCAATCCTGGTGGACTACGTCTCCGCCGGCCATTTTGAAATCTACGAGCAGTTGACTGGCGAGGCCAAGGCCTTCAATGATCAGCGCGGGCTCGAACTGGCCGAAACCATTTATCCTCGGATCGATGTCATCACTGAAAAGCTGCTGGCGTTCAACGATCTGTGCGACGAAGGAAAATGCGTGGCGGAGAAGTTCAAGGAGCTGGGTGGTCTGCTGCATGAGCGCTTCGAGCTGGAAGATTGCCTGATCGAAGTGCTGCACAACGCTCACAAGGAAGAGGCCGCCGTTCAGGCCTGACTTGCAGCGAAAGCTTTACCGGAACGGTGCGCATTGCGCACCGTTTTTCGTTTCTGCGCCCCTTAGCCGGTAGCCCCCAGCAGCTCGATTTCAAACACCAGGGGCGTGTAAGGCGCGATCAGGTCGCCCGCGCCGTCGGCACCGTAAGCCTGGGCCGAAGGAATCACCAGGCGCCACTTCGCCCCCGTCGGCATCTGCTGCAAAGCGCTGCGCCATCCGGCAATCACACTGTCCAGACGAAACCACTGCGGCTGCTGATTCTGATCGAACACCGTGCCGTCAGGCAGGCGTCCGATATAGCGAACCTGTACCGAACCATTGGCTCCCGGCCGTGCTCCACTGCCGGGTGCCAGCTCGGTCAGCAGGATGCCGTTCTCCAGTTCGCGTACGCCCGGCTTGGCCTTTTCGGCCGAGAGAAAGCGCTGTTCGTTTTCCAGCGCCACTTCGATTCGCGGCTTGTCCGCTTGCTCGCCAACCTGTGCTTCATGCTGGGCGAGGATCTGTTCGATACGCTCGTCCTTGAGTGCCAGGGGCTTGCCTTGGTAGGCCTGTTTCAAGCCCTCCACCAATGCCTGGATCTGCAGGTCCGGCACCTCCTGGCGCAGGCGTTCGCCGAGGCTGGCGCCCAGGCTGTAGGCGAGATCGTGGGCATCGTTTTTCTGCGAATCTTCGGCGGCCTGAGCCAGTGGCAACAACACACACAAGGATAAAAAAAGGTAACGCGACATGGGCGTTCTCCGGCCTGAGACGAGGTGGATTATGCCAGCGTGGATGTGGTGGCTGGTGAGTAACTTTCTTGTGCGCGAAGAACATTTTCGATCCTCTGCAACGCATGGCATTCGATACTGTCAACATGCCCTAGCGGCGGTAGCAGCAGAGGTCTAGTATGAGCCGCAACTCACGTCAGCCAGGAGGTAAACCATGTCGGCCAATAAGAAGCCTGTAAGTACTCCGTTGCATTTGCTCCAACAGCTTTCGGGCAGTCTGCTCGAGCACTTGGAAAACGCTTGTTCCCAAGCCTTGGCTGATGCTGAAAAACTGCTCGCCAAACTGGAAAAGCAACGCGGTAAGGCACAGGAAAAACTGCACAAATCGCGGACCAAATTGCAGGACGCCGCGGCGGCCGGCAAGGCCAAGGCACAAGCCAAAGCCAAGGACGCAGTGAAAGAACTTGAAGACCTGCTCGATGCACTCAAGGCACGTCAATCCGAAACCCGCGCCTATATTCTGCAACTCAAGCGCGACGCTCAGGAAAGCCTGAAACTGGCCCAGGGCGTCGGTCGTGTGAAAGAAGCCGCAGCCAAGGTGCTGAGCACTCGCTCCGCCAAACCGGCCGCCGCTCCAGCGCAGAAAGCCGCAGCCAAGCCCAAGCCGGCGGCAAAAGCCCCGGCCAAACCTGCCGCTAAAGCACCGGCAAAAGCTGCCAGCAAACCGGCTGCTAAACCTGCCGCCAAGCCAGTGGCAAAAACCGCCGCAGCCAAACCTGCAGCTGCCAAGCCAGCGGCTAAACCGGCTGCTGCAAAAGCCCCTGCGAAACCTGCTGCCAAACCGGCTGCGAAAACAGCGGCTGCCAAACCGGCTGCAGCGAAACCCGCTGCCAAGCCAGCAGCAAAACCTGCGGCCAAATCCGCCGCCAAGCCCGCAGCTAAAACTGCAGCGGCCAAGCCTGCTGCTGCCAAGCCTGCGGCTAAACCGGTAGCGGCAAAACCTGCTGCGAAGCCGGCCGCCAAACCGGCTGCGGCAAAAGCTCCGGTGAAGGCGGCAGCTAAACCTGCAGCTAAACCAGCAGCCAAGCCCGCGGCCAAACCTGCAGCAGCCAAGCCGGCGGCTTCCACTGCCGCCAAGCCAGCAGCGGCTAAACCGGCTGCAGCAAAACCAGCCGCCAAGCCTGCGGCAAAACCCGCAGTAAAACCTGCTGCCAAGCCGGCTGCAAAACCAGCCGCGAAGAAGCCTGTCGCCGCCAAACCTGCCGCAGCCAAACCGGCCACCGCTCCAGCGGCCGCCAAGCCAGCCACCCCGGCAACCCCGGCAACCCCGGCTGCCAAGCCGGCGGCACCGGTATCTTCGCCCGCTCCAGCGGCGGCTGCGCCAGTTTCGGCTCCGACTGTCGCGCCTGCCAGCACCACGCCAACCAGCGCTTCCTAAGCGCCGGTCACCGCGACGCGCAGCGCCTGCAGCGCGTCGCGGTTGAGGTTGGCGGCTTCGGCCGCCAGTCCTTCCAGCCAGTTCGTCAGATCCTGCGCTTCACCCTCCGACCATCCCCCCGCCAGCGCTTCCAGGCGCAGCAGCAGTTGCCGTTCGGCCTCGAGTTCCAATGCCTTGACCTGTTCGCGCAAGATCGCCAGTTCCGGATCCGCGCTCGCGGCCGGGCGCCATTGCGTGCGCAGCTGGCGCAGCGGCCTGACGACTTCGTCGTGCCAGGGCTGGCCCAGGGCTCGCAGCTGTTGCAGGCGCTGCGAAGTGCAGACCACCCCGCGTGCGCCGAGCCAGGCCGCGCAGAGTAGAAGGCAGACATTGGCCCCGGCCGCCTGAAGGTCCAGGCAGGCTTCTTCGACGCCCGGGCGGGCGTAGGTCTTGAGGGTGAAGCTCCACAGGTCAGAGGACATAGTGCTACTCGCGCCAGTTGCGAACGAAGCTGGTAGACTCCGCCGCCATTATGATTCGACTTCAGAACCTGACTTTACAGCGTGGTCCGCAACGTCTGCTAGAAGACGCCGAGCTGACCCTGCACGCCGGCCAGAAAGCCGGCCTGATCGGTGCCAACGGCGCCGGCAAATCCAGCCTGTTCGCCTTGCTGCGTGGCGAGTTGCACCCGGATTCGGGCGACTGCTTCCTGCCCGCCGACTGGCGCATCGCCCATATGCGCCAGGAGGTCGATACCCTTGAGCGGCTGGCGGTCGACTACGTGCTCGATGGCGACCTGCGCCTGCGCCAGGTGCAGCGTGAGCTGGCCGCCGCCGAAGCGGCCCATGACGGTGCGGCCCTGGCGCGCCTGCATGCCGAGCTGGACAGCGCCGACGGTTATACCGCCGACGCCCGGGCGCGCAAGCTGCTGGCTGGCCTGGGTTTCAGCAACGAGCAGATGGACCGTCAGGTCGGCGACTTCTCCGGTGGCTGGCGGATGCGCCTGAACCTGGCGCAGGCGCTGATGTGCCCGTCGGACCTGCTGTTGCTCGACGAGCCGACCAACCACTTGGACCTCGATGCGATCCTCTGGCTGGAGGACTGGCTCAAGGGCTACCCCGGCACTTTGCTGCTGATTTCCCACGACCGCGATTTCCTCGATGCCGTGGTCGACCATGTGGCTCACGTCGATCAGCGCAAGATCACCCTTTATCGCGGTGGCTACAGCGCCTTCGAGCGCGCCCGTGCCGAACGTCTGGCGCAACAGCAGCAAGCCTACGAGAAGCAGCAGGCGCAACGCGCGCACATGGAAAAGTACATTGCGCGCTTCAAGGCCCAGGCCACCAAGGCCCGCCAGGCCCAGAGCCGGATCAAGGCCCTGGAACGGATGGAAGAGCTGTCCGCCGCCCACGTCGACTCGCCGTTCGACTTCGTTTTCCGCGAGTCGGAAAAGATCTCCAGCCCGCTGCTCGACCTGTCCGATGCCCGCCTGGGTTACGGCGAAAAGACCGTGCTGGAGAAGGTCAAGCTGCAACTGACCCCGGGTGCGCGCATCGGTCTGCTCGGCCCCAACGGTGCGGGCAAGTCGACCCTGATCAAGAACCTCTCCGGCGAGCTGTCGCCGCTGGGCGGTCGCCTGACCCGCGGCGAGAACACCGTGGTCGGCTACTTCGCCCAGCACCAGTTGGACTCGCTCGATGCCAAGGCCAGCCCGTTGCTGCATTTGCAGCGCCTGGCGCCGACCGAGCGCGAGCAGACCCTGCGCGACTTCCTCGGCGGTTTCGACTTCCGCGGCGCGCGTATCGACGAGCCAGTGCTGAATTTCTCCGGTGGCGAAAAGGCGCGCCTGGCCCTGGCCCTGATTGCCTGGGACCGCCCGAACCTGCTACTGCTCGACGAACCGACCAACCACCTGGACCTGGAGATGCGCCTGGCCCTGACCATGGCCCTGCAAGAGTTCAGCGGCGCGGTACTGGTGGTCTCCCACGACCGTCACCTGCTGAAAAGCACCACCGACAACTTCTACCTGGTGGCCGACGGCAAGGTCGAAGAGTTCGACGGCGACCTGGACGACTACGCGCGCTGGCTGGTGGACTACCGCCAGCGCAACGCGCCGGTCAGCACGACCACGGTCAACCCGGACAAGACCGACAAGAAGGCCCAGCGCCAGGCCGCCGCGGCCCTGCGCCAGCAGTTGGCGCCGCACAAGCGCGAAGCCGACAAGCTGGAAACCAAGCTGGGCAAGGTCCACGAGCGGCTGGCGAAAATCGAAGCCAGCCTTGGCGACAGTGGCATCTACGAAGCCGCGCGCAAGGACGAGCTGCGTGACCTGCTGGCCGAGCAGGCCAGGTTGAAGGTGCGTGAAGGCGAGCTGGAAGAGGCCTGGATGGAAGCCCTGGAACTGCTGGAAAGCATGCAGGCGGAACTGGAAGCCTTGTCCTGATGGACGCGTTCAAGCTGCCTGTGCCTATCACGTGGGTCGAGCCGCTGTGGGTCACCGTGCAAATCCTGCTGATCCTGCTGGCTGGCTACATCACCCAGCGGTTTGTCGCCCGCTGCCTGACCCGCCTGGGTGAACGTTACCCGTTCCCGCCGCAGCTGCTGATGCCGCTGCGTGGCGGCTTGCGCTGGCTGATCATGGGCAGCGCGCTGATCTTCGTCCTGGAGCGACTCGGGGTGTCGGCGACGGTGCTCTGGACTGCCCTGTCCGGTTTTGTCGCGGTGGCGGCGGTGGCCTTCTTCGCCATGTGGAGCGTGCTGTCCAACCTGCTCTGCGCCATCCTGATCTTCACCGTGGGCCCGTTCCGCATCGGCGATGTGGTCGAGCTGGTGGACACCCTCGACAAGCCGGGTATCAAGGGCCGGGTGGTGGCAATCAACCTGCTGTACACCTCGCTGATCGAGGCCGAGGAAGCCGGCACCGGCGGCGTCATGGTGCAAGTGCCCAACAGCCTGTTCTTCCAGTGTTCGGTGCGCCGCTGGCGTGGCAGCGATGCGCTGTCGATAGGCTCCGGCGAGAAATAGTCCTCCTGCGCCGTCTCTGTAGCCGCTGCCGAGCATCGCGAGGCTGCGATCGGCTGCGAAGCAGGCGTGCTCTTGAGATCGCAGGGAGCTCCTGCGGGCCTTAGCGCAGCCTTCGGCAGCGGCTACAGTTGGCCGGCGATGTCTGTCCGACAAAAATCTATGGTCATCCGCCCGCCGGCGCATTAGCTTAGGCGTCTACGACGAATTCGAGCCGAGGTGTGCGATGGTTCTTGAGACATGGCTGGCGTTTTTTGCCGCCTGCTGGGTGATCAGCCTTTCCCCCGGGGCCGGCGCGATTGCGTCGATGTCCTGCGGTCTGCAATACGGTTTCTGGCGTGGTTACTGGAACGCCCTGGGCCTGCAACTGGGCCTGGCCATGCAGATTGCGATTGTCGCCGCCGGCGTAGGGGCGATTCTCGCGGCATCCTCGACCGCCTTTTACGCGATCAAATGGTTCGGCGTGGCTTATCTGGTCTACCTCGCGGTCAAACAGTGGCGCGCGCTGCCCAGCGACCTGAGCGACGACGCCGCGATCCGGCCGATCGGCAAACCCCTGGCGCTGGTGTTCCGCGGGTTCTTGGTCAACATCAGCAACCCCAAGGCGCTGGTGTTCATGCTGGCGGTCCTGCCGCAGTTCATCGATCCCCACGCACCGCTGGTGAAGCAGTATCTGATCCTCGGCGCGACCATGATTGCCGTCGACCTGATCGTCATGGCCGGCTACACCGGCCTGGCCTCCAAGGTCCTGCGCCTGCTGCGCACGCCTACCCAGCAACGGCGCATGAACCGCACCTTCGCCGGTCTGTTCCTCGGCGCCGCCGGGTTGCTGGCGACCATTCGCAAAGCGCCGGTCTAAGAGGCTGGTCACAGCAAAAAGGCGCCCATCGGGGGCGCCTTTTTTGTACGTGCGCCTCAGGGGATTCGAGAGCATGGGCTAGTCCCGACCACGCCCGGATTTATTTCATTTTTGTTCAGGAAACCCCGGACCCCAGGCGATTCAAGGCTTTGGCCCGGCACGAGGCACGACTGCGCCTGGGTGTCGCGTGTGACAATGCTTGAGTGAAACTCATTGGAAGTGAACAATGTGTTACTTCGTATTTCCATTTGAGATTCGTTCATGACTGCCCCCTCCCGTTTCCTGGCGTGGCTCGTGCTGCCGGTATTGGCCCTGTGCAGCGCCAACCTGCTGGCGGACACCGTAGAAGGCGCGCCCAAGGCGCTGCACCTGCTCGACTATATTGGCGCGGACTATCCACCGACGGTCGAGGCGGGCAAGGTCATTGACGACTCCGAGTACCGTGAGCAGGTCGAGTTTCTCGGCGTGTTGCAGGGACTGGTCGCCGATTTGCCGGCCAAGCCGGAGAAGGCCGAGCTGGAGCAGGGCATCGCCAGCCTGAACGACGCGGTCAAGGCCAAGGCGGACGGCGCCCTTGTCGCCCGTCAGGCGCGGCACCTGGGAGCCCGGCTGGCGGTGGCGTATGAGGTCAGCCAGGCGCCGATCATCACCCCGGACCCGAGCCGTGGCGTGCCTTTGTATGCCCAGCATTGCTCGGTGTGTCACGGCGATACCGGTGCCGGCGACGGCCCGGCCGGCGTCGGCCTGACGCCACCGCCGGCCAACCTGCGGGATGCGGCGCGCCTGGATCACCTGAGCCTCTACGCGATCTACAACACCCTGGGCCTGGGCGTCGAAGGCACCGACATGCCGTCTTTCGCCGATCAGCTGGATGACCGCCAGCGCTGGGATCTGGCGACCTATATCGCCGGCTTCACCGCCGACCCGGCCGCGGCGAAGGGCGACAAGAGCTACAACCTCGCCGACCTGGCCCGCCAGACTCCAAGCGAAGTAGAGGCCGCCGAAGGCCCGCAGGCCGCGGCCACCTTCCGTGCCCAGCGCGCCCAGCCGCCACAGGTCAAGCGCGGCCCGGCGCAACTGCTCGACTACACCGCCTCGACCCTGGACAAGAGCCTGGCCGCCTACCGCGCCGGTGACCACGAACAGGCCTACGACCTGTCGGTGGCGGCGTACCTGGAAGGCTTCGAGCTGGTGGAAAGCTCCCTCGACAACGTCGATGCCAATGTGCGCAAGGACACCGAGAAAGCCCTGATGGCCTACCGTCAGGCGCTGCAGGACGGCTTGCCGGCAGAGCAGGCCGAGCAGCGCCTGAATGCCGCCAAGGCCAAGCTGAAAGAATCGGCGGGCCTGCTGGGCAGCGATGGCCTGAGCTGGTCCCTGAGCTATATTTCCGGCCTGCTGATCCTGCTGCGCGAAGGCCTGGAAGCGATCCTGGTGCTGGCGGCGATCCTGGCCTTCCTGCGCAATACCGGCCAGCAATCGGCGGTACGCAGCGTCAACGTCGGTTGGGGGCTGGCGTTGCTGGCCGGTCTGGCGACCTGGGCGCTGGCGGCGTATGTGATCGACGTCAGCGGCTCCCAGCGCGAGTTGCTGGAAGGCGCCACGGCCTTGTTCGCCAGTGTCATGGTGCTGTGGCTCGGCGTGTGGATGCACGACCGTCGGCACGCGGCGGCCTGGCAGGACTACATCAAGAGCAGCCTGGTGGGCGGTGGCGGCCGTTTCGGTTTTGCGGTGCTAGCGTTCTTCTCGGTCTATCGCGAGCTGTTCGAAGTGATCCTGTTCTACGAAACCCTGTGGCTGCAGGCCGGCCCGGCAGGCCACAACGCAGTGCTGGCCGGCGGCGCCACGGCGCTGGTGCTGCTGGTCGGCCTGGCCTGGGTGATTCTGCGCGGTTCGGCCAAGCTGCCGCTGGCGCTGTTCTTCGGCATCAACGCGGCGTTGCTGTGTGCCTTGTCGGTGGTGTTTGCCGGGCATGGCGTCAAGGCGCTGCAGGAGGCTGGAATCTTCGGTACGCGGCCGGTGGCGCTCTTCGATTTCGACTGGCTGGGCATTCACGCCGATGCCTACTCGCTGACGGCACAGGCGGTGGCGATCGTGGCGATCATCGTGCTCTACAGTCGCAGCCGCATCGCCGAGAAACGGCGGGCCCAGGTTTCCTGAGGCATCCGCTTCGCTCATCATCGCGGGCAAGCCTTGTTCCTACGGTTCATCGAGAACCGTAGGCGCGCGGCTTGCCCGCGATGCTTTTCAGGAGGAGTCACGCAATGCGTGTGTGGATCGATGCCGACGCCTGCCCCAAGGCGGCGAAGGATCAGGTGGTGAGGTTTGCCCTCAAGCGCCAGTTCGAGCTGGTGCTGGTGGCGGGGCAGCCGCAGATCAAGCCGGCCTTTGCCTGCGTCAAGCTGATCGTGGTGCCCAGCGGCCCGGATGCGGCTGACGATTATCTGGTGGAGCACGCAGTGCCGGGTGAACTGGTGATCTGCAGCGATGTGCCTCTGGCCGACCGGCTGGTGAAGAAGGGCGTCGCCGCCCTCGACCCGCGGGGCAAGGAGTTCGATGCGCAGAACATGGGCGAGCGGCTGGCGGTGCGTAACCTGTTTACCGATCTGCGCGAGCAGGGGCAGGTCGGCGGTGGGCAAGGCCCTTATGGGGATCGCGAGAAGCAGGCCTTCGCCAATGCCCTGGACCGGATCCTGACGCGGCTGGCGCGTCAGGCCTGACAATTGCCGCGAGGCGAGGGCGCTTGCCGCTCGCCACGGCTTTTGGGTTATTCGTCGTTTTCGTGGGTCAGTTCCAGCACCCGATCCACCAGCTTATTGATGCCGGCCGCGGCTTCGCTGATGGACTGCGCGAGCATGTAGGCCGGGGTGCTGACCAGCTTGCGCGCCTTGTCCTCGATGATGTCGCCGACGGTGCACTCTGCATGGGTCGCGCCCATCTTGCTGACGGCGGCCGCGGTGTCGGCGTCGTTGCCGATGGTGCAGGTGACGCCCGGGCCGTAGATTTTCGCCGCCAATGCCGGCGAGATGCAGATCAGGCCCACCGGCTTGCCGGCTTCGGCGAAGGCTTCGGTCAGTGCCAGGACATCCGGCTGGACTGTGCAGCCGGCCCCTTCCACGGCGAAGTTGGAAAGGTTTTTCGCCGCGCCAAAGCCGCCCGGCACGATCAGCGCGTCGAAGTCTTCGGCGTTGGCCTCGCGGATGTCCTTGACCTGGCCGCGGGCGATGCGCGCCGATTCCACCAGGACATTGCGCGACTCGGGCATCTCTTCGCCGGTCAGGTGGTTGATCACATGCAGCTGGGCGATGTTCGGGGCGAAGCACTGCACCTGGGCGCCGCGCTGGTCCAGGCGCAGCAGGGTAATGACGCTTTCATGGATCTCGGCACCGTCATAGACGCCACAGCCGGAAAGGATCACTGCAACTTTTTTGCTCATGGTTTTTTCTCCAGATTCATGGCGTTAAATGTCCACTAATTTGTCGCCCGTTGCCATAGGGTTATCCCGCTGCCCGACCTAATCTCCGATCAGGATTGCGATCAGGCCGTGTCATGAATTTCATTCTGTATGCGGTGCCGTTCTTCTTCGTGCTGATAGCCCTCGAGCTGCTGGCCGACGCTGGCGGGGGTGAACAGCTATCGGGTCGCGGACGCTTTCTACATGGATCGCAACTACGGCGGGGTGTTCATTATTTGGGTATTGGGGTGGCGCTGGAGAATCGCCCGTGGGCGCTGCAGATGGAGCTGCTGCGGCTGGCGTCGAACCTGCCGCTGGTGTGGCTGGCGCCTCTGGTCGGGCTGTGGCCGGCCAGCGCCTTGGGTTGGGTCGGCCTGTCAGCTACAGCCTGCTCAGTGGCATAGCGCTTTACTGCTGCCGGGGTCGTCTTACTCGACTGGCGTCTTAGACTTGCAGCAATCGCTCTGCTCGTTCTGCTTGACCTGTTCGGCTTCGTAGATCGCCTTGGCCAGTCGCGCATTCTTCAAGCGGCGGCGCAGCCACAGGGCAAAACCCAGGACCAGCAAGGCGCCGAGCACCCACAGTTCGTACTTCTTGATGCTGCCCAGCATGCCTTCGAGCACGGCGCCGAAGTGATAGGCCGCGGCGGCCAGGGCGGCGGCCCAGATCGCCGCGCCAATGCCGTTGAGCAACAGATAACGTCCCGGCGGATATCCCGACAGGCCGATGGCCACCGGCATCACGGTGCGCAGGCCGTAGACGAAGCGAAAGCTCAGCACCCAGATGTCCGGATGCTTACGGATATGCTCCAGCGCCCGATCGCCCATCAATTGCCAGCGCGGCTTGCGCGCCAGCAGCTTGCGCCCGTGCTTGCGTCCCAGGAAGTACCACAGCTGGTCGCCGGCATAGCTGCCGAAGAACGCCACGACCACCACCAGGTTGATGTCCATGTATCCGCGAAACGCGAGGAAGCCGGCCAGGACCAGGATGGTCTCGCCTTCGAAGAATGTGCCGAGAAAGAGGGCGAAGTAGCCGAATTCCTGAAGAAATTGTTGGAGCATTGTCTGGATGCTGGCGAAATGAACGCGCAGCCTAACCCTTCGGGCCCATGGAGGAAAGTATCCAAATGTGTCTCGACGTGAACAAATGCTGGCTGGACAATAGCTGCGACTACCGGTCACAGGGTTAAGCACAACTGTCATCCGTTCGTCATAATGGGCGCTTATAACTGTCACGCTCGCCCGCCTGTGCGGGCTCAGGAGTCTGTCGTGAGCTTTACCCCAGCCAACCGTTTGTTTCCCGCCACTCGCCTGCGTCGCAATCGCCGTGATGACTTTTCTCGTCGCCTGGTGCGTGAAAACGTCCTGACCACCGATGACCTGATCCTGCCGGTATTCGTGCTCGACGGTGAGAGTCGTCGGGAGGCGGTGGCCTCGATGCCGGGCGTCGAACGCCTGACCATCGACCTGCTGCTGGAGGAAGCGGCGAAATGGGTCGAGCTGGGGATTCCCGCGCTGGCGTTGTTCCCGGTGACCCCGGCGGATCTCAAGTCGCTGGACGCCGCCGAAGCCTGGAACCCGGAAGGCATTGCCCAGCGCGCCACCCGCGCGCTGCGTGAGCGTTTCCCCGAGTTGGGCGTGATCACCGACGTGGCGCTCGACCCGTTCACCACCCACGGTCAGGACGGCATCCTCGACGAAGAAGGCTATGTGCAGAACGACGTCACCGTCGATGCACTGGTCAAGCAAGCCCTGTCCCATGCCGACGCCGGCGCCCAGGTGGTCGCGCCTTCGGACATGATGGACGGCCGCATCCAGGCGATCCGCGAAGCCCTGGAGCTGGCCGGGCACGTCAACGTGCGGATCATGGCCTATTCGGCCAAGTACGCCAGCGCCTATTACGGCCCGTTCCGCGATGCGGTCGGCTCGGCGCTGAACCTGGGCAAGGCCAACAAGGCCTCCTACCAGATGGACCCGGCCAACAGCCACGAAGCCCTGCATGAAGTGGCCGCCGACCTCGCCGAAGGCGCGGACATGGTCATGGTCAAGCCGGGCATGCCGTACCTGGACATCCTTTGGCGGGTCAAGGATGAATTCAAGGTGCCAACCTTTGTCTATCAGGTCAGCGGCGAATACGCCATGCACATGGCGGCGATCCAGAATGGCTGGTTGAGCGAAGGGGTTATTCTCGAATCCTTGACCGCCTTTAAACGCGCGGGTGCCGATGGCATCCTGACTTACTTTGCCGTTCGTGCTGCTCAATTGTTACGAGAGCAAAAATAGCCCTCCCAGGAACACGCGATGAATACCGAAGGACTCACTGAAGTTGCCGTAAAAGAAGCTCAACCCGTGGTCGAGCAGGTCGTTGAAACACCACCGGAGCTGGAAGCCCCGCCGGTGCAAGCGGACGCACCGCATGTGGCGATGCCGACCCTGGTCATCCCGAGCCTGGATGACAGCAGCCTGTATATCCATCGCGAGCTGTCGCAACTGCAGTTCAACATCCGCGTGCTGGAACAGGCGCTGGATGAGTCCTATCCGTTGCTGGAGCGCCTGAAGTTCCTGCTGATCTTCTCCAGCAACCTGGACGAGTTCTTCGAGATCCGCGTCGCCGGCCTGAAGAAACAGATCACCTTCGCCCGTGAACAGGCCGGTGCCGATGGCCTTCAGCCGCACCAGGCCCTGGCGCGCATCAGCGACCTGGTGCACGGTCACGTCGACCGCCAGTACGCGATCCTCAACGACATCCTGTTGCCGGAGCTGGAGAAGCATCAGGTCCGCTTCATCCGTCGCCGTTACTGGACCACCAAGCTCAAGACCTGGGTTCGTCGTTACTTCCGCGACGAGATCGCGCCGATCATCACCCCGATCGGCCTCGACCCGACGCACCCGTTCCCGCTGCTGGTGAACAAGAGCCTGAACTTCATCGTCGAACTCGAAGGGATCGACGCCTTTGGTCGCGATTCCGGCCTGGCGATCATCCCGGCGCCGCGCCTGCTGCCGCGGATCATCAAGGTGCCGGAAGAAGTCGGCGGCCCTGGCGACAACTATGTATTCCTCTCGTCGATGATCCACGCCCACGCCGATGACCTGTTCCAGGGCATGAAGGTAAAGGGCTGCTATCAGTTCCGCCTGACCCGCAACGCCGACCTGGCGGTGGACACCGAGGACGTCGAAGACCTGGCCCGCGCCCTGCGCGGCGAGCTGTTCTCCCGTCGTTACGGCGATGCGGTGCGTCTGGAAGTGGCCGACACCTGCCCGAAACACCTGTCCGACTACCTGCTCAAGCAGTTCAACCTGAGCGAGACCGAGCTGTACCAGGTCAACGGTCCGGTGAACCTGACGCGCCTGTTCAGCATCACCGGCCTGGACAGCCACCCGGAGCTGCAATACACGCCGTTCACCCCGCAGATTCCCAAGCTGTTGCAGAACAGCGAGAACATCTTCAGCGTGATCAGCAAGCAGGACATCCTGCTGCTGCACCCGTTCGAGTCCTTCACCCCGGTGGTCGACCTGCTGCGTCAGGCGGCCAAGGATCCGCACGTGCTGGCGGTGCGCCAAACCCTGTACCGCTCCGGCGCCAACTCGGAAATCGTCGATGCGCTGGTGGATGCGGCGCGTAATGGCAAGGAAGTCACCGCGGTGATCGAGCTGCGCGCGCGCTTCGACGAAGAGTCCAACCTGCAACTGGCCAGCCGCCTGCAAGCGGCCGGCGCGGTGGTGATCTACGGCGTGGTCGGCTTCAAGACCCACGCCAAGATGATGCTGATCCTGCGGCGCGAAGCCGGCGAGATCGTGCGCTACGCCCACCTGGGCACCGGCAACTACCACGCCGGCAACGCCCGCCTGTATACCGACTACAGCCTGCTGACCTCCGACGACGCTTTGTGCGAGGACGTCGGCAAGCTCTTCAGCCAGTTGATCGGCATGGGCAAGACCCTGCGCATGAAGAAACTGCTGCACGCGCCCTTCACTCTGAAGAAGGGCATGCTCGACATGATTGCCCGGGAGACCCAGTTCGCCCTGGATGGCAAGCCGGCGCACATCATCGCCAAGTTCAACTCGCTGACCGATCCGAAGATCATCCGCGCGCTGTACAAGGCCAGCCAGTCGGGCGTGCGCATCGACCTGGTGGTACGTGGCATGTGCTGCCTGCGTCCGGGGATCGCCGGCGTGTCGCACAACATCCATGTGCGCTCGATCATCGGCCGCTTCCTGGAGCACACCCGGGTGTTCTACTTCCTCAATGGCGGCGAGGAGCAGATGTTCCTCTCCAGCGCCGACTGGATGGAGCGCAACCTCGACAAGCGCGTCGAGACTTGCTTCCCGGTCGAGGGCAAGAAGCTGATCCTGCGGGTCAAGAAAGAGCTGGAAAGTTATCTCACCGATAACACCCACAGCTGGAGCCTGCAGTCGGACGGTCGCTACATCCGCAACACCCCGACCGGCAACCAGAACCCGCGCAGCGCCCAGGCCACACTGCTGGAGCGCCTGAGCAACCCGGTGCTGGCGGTGCGCTGAGCCGGGGCTTATTCAGCCCATGAAAAAGCCGGCTTGCCGGCGATGGTGCCCTTTAGAAGGAGCCCATCGCCGGCAAGCCGGCTTTTTTGTGCGGGGCGTTTCAGTGCACGTTGAGGGTGATCCCGACCCGGGTCAGCCACTCGGCTTCCAGGGCGAAGTCGGCCTGGGTCAGCTGGTTCTCGTCGAGCCAGTTTGCCGGGAACATCACCTCCAGGCTGTCGCCAGCGGCGTGCAGCTTCACCTGGGGCATTTCCTGGGTGCCGCGGATATGGTGGAACAGGATGGCGAAACGCAGCAGCACGCACAGGCGGATCAGCTTGCTGCCTTCCTCGCCGAATTCGGCGAACTTGTCCTTGGGAATGTTGCGACGGTGGCCGCGTACCAGTAGCGCGAGCATTTGCTGGTCTTCGCGGGAGAAACCGGCGAGGTCGGAGTGCTCGATCAGGTAGGCGCCGTGCTTGTGGTAATGGTAGTGGGCGATATCCAGGCCCACTTCATGGACCTTGGCGGCCCAGCCCAGCAGTTCGCGCCAGACGCCGTCCTCCAGGTCCCAGTCCTCGGCCACTTGGTCGAAGGCGTGGAGCGCCTTGCGCTCGACCCGGGCGGCCTGTTCCAGGTCGACGTGATAACGCTCCATCAGCGAGCCCAGGGTGCGCTCGCGCACGTCTTCGTGGTGATGACGGCCCAGCAGGTCGTAGAGCACGCCTTCGCGCAGGGCGCCTTCGCAATGGTCCATGCGCTGCAGTTCGAGGGCGTCGAAGATGGCTTCGAGAATCGCCAGGCCGGCGGGGAAGATCGCCCGGCGGTCCGGCTTGATGCCTTCGAAGTCGATTTTCTCGGCATCGCCCAGCTTGAACAGCCGACGCTTGAGCCAGGCCAGGCCTTCGGCGTTGACTTCACCGCTGCCGTGGCCGCCGGCCTTGAGTGCCAGGCCGATGGCGCGGATGGTGCCCGAGGAACCGATGGCTTCATCCCAGGTCAGGCGATGCAGGGCGTGTTCGATGCTCATGATTTCCAGGCGCGCCGCAGTGTAGGCCTGGGCGTAGCGCGCCGGGGTGATCTTGCCGTCGCGGAAATAGCGCTGGGTGAAGCTGACGCAGCCCATCTGCAGGCTTTCGCGCAGCAGCGGCTCGAAGCGCTGGCCGATGATGAATTCGGTACTGCCGCCGCCGATGTCGGCGACCAGGCGCTTGCCCGGGGTATCGGCGAGGGTATGGGACACGCCCAGGTAGATGAGGCGGGCTTCTTCACGACCGGAGATGACTTCCACCGGGTGGCCGAGGATTTCCTCGGCGCGGCGGATGAATTCGCCGCGGTTGCGCGCTTCGCGCAGGGCGTTGGTGCCGACGATGCGCACCGCGCCCAGGGGCATGCCGTTGATCAGTTGGGCGAAGCGCTTCAGGCAATCGAGCCCGCGCTGCATGGACTCTTCGTTGAGTTGACGGTCTTCGTCGATCCCGGCGGCCAACTGCACCTTTTCACCGAGCCGCTCGAGAATGCGGATTTCATTATGGTGAGCCTTGGCCACGACCATGTGAAAGCTGTTGGAGCCCAGGTCGATGGCGGCGATCAGGGACAGATTCTTGGCTTGGGATTGCGGCATGGTTTGGGGGTCTCGGTCGATAACCTTGCCATCCTGCCACGATCAATCGCTCGCGCCAACGCACAGCGTCCAATGCGTTGATTCAACGCATGAATCCTTGCGCCACAGTTCCCTGTAGCCGCTGCCGCAGGCTGCGACCGACTGCGAAGCAGGCGCTGTTCTTGAGGGCCCAGGAAGGCCCTGCGACCAGCGTGGCCCGGACCATCGCAGCCTGCGGCAGCGGCTACAGGCGGGCGATCAGGCGCTTTCATTGGTTCCGATGAAATTCGCCAGTTCCGGCGTCTGCGGGTTGGCGAACAGCACTTTCGGGTCGCCCACTTCATGCACCTTGCCCTGGTGCATGAACACCAGCTTGTCGCCTACTTCCCGGGCGAAACGCATCTCGTGGGTCACCATGATCAGGGTCATGCCGTCCTTGGCCAGCTGGCGCACCACGCTCAGGACCTCGTTGACCAGTTCCGGATCCAGGGCCGAGGTGATCTCGTCGCACAGCAGCACCTTGGGCGACATGGCCAGGGCCCGGGCAATCGCCACCCGCTGTTGCTGGCCGCCGGACAGGCGGTCGGGGAAGGCGTCGAACTTCTCCTCCAGGCCGACCCGTTTCAGCATCTTGCGCGCCAGTTCGGCGGCCCTGGCCTTGGGCACCTTCTGTACCACCTGCGGGGCGAGCATGACGTTCTCGCCGACGGTCAGGTGCGGGAACAGGTTGAACTGCTGGAACACCATGCCGACCTTCTGCCGCAGGCTGCGCAGGTCGGCGCGGGCGGCGTCGAGGTATTCGCCGTCGACTTCGATGACCCCGTCGTTGATCGACTCCAGGCCGTTGAGGGTGCGCAGCAAGGTGCTCTTGCCCGAGCCGCTGCGCCCGATGATCGCCACCACCTGGCCTTCCTCGATACTGAGGTCGATGCCCTTGAGCACATGATGGTCGCCGTAATATTTATGCAGGGCGGAAATTCTAAGCAGAGGCATGCAGTCTCCTTTCCAGGTAGCGCGCACTGAGGGACAGGGGGTAGCACAGCAGGAAGTAACCGAGCGCCACCAGGCCGTAGACCATGAAGGGCTCGAAGGTGGCGTTGGCGAGCATGCCGCCAGTCTTGGTCAGCTCGGTGAAGCCGATGATCGAGGTCACCGCGGTGCCTTTGACCACCTGCACCGAGAAGCCCACGGTAGGCGCCACGGCAATCCGCAGCGCCTGCGGCAGGATCACATGGCGCAGCTGTTCATAAGGGTTGAGCGCCAGGCTGGAGGAGGCTTCCCACTGGCCGTTGGGGATCGAGTCGACGCAGCCGCGCCAGATCTCCGCCAGGTAGGCGCTGGTGAACAGCGTCAGGGCGATGGCCGCCGCCAGCCAGGGCGAGATATCCACCCCCAGCAGGGCGATGCCGAAGAACACCAGGAACAGCTGCATCAACAGCGGCGTGCCCTGGAACAGCTCGATGTACAGGCGGGCGAAACCATTGGGGAAAGCCTTCTTGGAAATGCGCAGGGTCATGATCAACAAACCGATCAGCCCGCCGCCGACAAAGGCCACCAGCGACAGCAGCAGGGTCCATTGCAGGCCGGTGAGCAGGTTGCGCACGATGTCCCAGAAGCTGAAATCACTCATTGGCTGCTCCTCGCGATATAGCGTCGCCCGACCCAGTTCAGCAACTGCCGGATCAGCAGGGCCATGCACAGGTAGATCAGCGTGGTCAGGGCGTAGGTTTCAAAGGCGCGGAAGTTGCGCGACTGAATGAAGTTGGCGGCGAAGCTCAGCTCCTCGGTGGCGATCTGCGAACACACCGCCGAACCGAGCATGACGATGATGATCTGGCTGCTCAGGGCCGGCCACACCTTGCCCAGCGCCGGCAGCAATACCACATGGCGGAAGGCCTCCAGGCGCGTCATGGCCAGGGCCGCCGCGGCCTCCAGCTGGCCGCGGGGGATGGCCTGGATCCCGGCGCGGATGATTTCCGTGGAGTAGGCGCCCAGGTTGATCACCATCGCCAGCACCGCCGCCTGCCACTCGGATATCTGCAGCCCCAGGGACGGCAGGCCGAAGAAGATGAAGAACAGCTGCACCAGGAACGGGGTGTTGCGGATCAGCTCGACGTAGACGCCGAAGAGGGCCGAGAAGGGCTGGATCTTCCAGGCCCGCACCACCGCGCCGACTATGCCCAGACCGACCCCGAGCAATGCGCCGATGGCGGTCAGCTCAAGGGTGAACAGGGCGCCGCGCAGCAGCAGGCTGGTGTTTTCCAGCACCGGTAGAAAGTCGAACTGATAAGCCATGGATAACCTCCGCGACCGCGATCAGAGGCCAGCCGGCAATGGCTGCTTGAGCCACAGCTGGGCGTTCTTTTCCAGGCTGCCGTCGGCCTTGGCGGTGGTGAGGATCTGGTTGACCTTGTCCAGCAGCTCCGGCTGGTTCTTGTTCACGCCGACGTAGACCGGGGAATCCTTGAGCTTGACCTTCATCGCCGGGATGCGTTTCGGGTTGCGCTCGCTAATGGCGACCATTACCACGTTGCCGCTGGCGATCAGGTCGACCTGGCCGGCCAGGTAGGCGGCGATGGTCGAGTTGTTGTCCTCGAAGCGCTTGATGGTCACGCCTTGCGGGGCCACGGCGGTCAGTTCGATGTCTTCGATGGCGCCACGGGTGACGCTGATGGTCTTGCCCTTGAGGTCGTCGAGGGTGGCAATAGGCGCTTCGGGTGGGCCGAATACCGCCAGGTAGAAGGGCGCGTAGGCCTGGGAGAAATCGATGACCTTCTCGCGCTCCGGGTTCTTGCCGAGGCTGGAGATCACCAGGTCGACCTTGCCGGTGGTCAGGAACGGAATGCGGTTGGTGCTGTTGACCGGGGTCAGTTCGAGCTTGACCTTGAGCTGGTCGGCCAGCAGTTTCGCGGTGTCGATATCCAGGCCGCGGGGTTTCATGTCCGGACCGACCGAGCCGAAGGGTGGGAAGTCCTGGGGCACGGCCACCTTGAGGGTGCCACGGGCGACGACATCGTCCAGGCCGTTGGCGTGGGCGGGCGTCTGGCTCAGCATCAGACTGGCAAACAGGGCAGAGAGCAGGGCGCTGAAACGCTTGGTCATGGCAAATCTCCGGATTCACGGGAAGTGATTTCTGCGCAGCGACACAGCACAGGCCGTGCCAAACGCCGGTAAAAGCCCTGGAGTGCTGGGTTTTGCTGGTTTTGTTCGGTCTTACTGGTCTGAACAGTTGCTGGCGTTTCTGCCCCCTTATCGAGCGTCCGGAGAGGCGCCCGAACCCCCTTGGGGCACGACTTGCCGGGCTCGGCGAATAGCTTTACAACTAGCCTTTTCCTGGACCGGCCAGCCTGCATTTTATGAACTCGATCTCCCGCGCCGTACCCGAGGTGGCGCTGCAAGCCATCCGCCAATTGATCAACGAGCGCGGCTTCGGCCCGGGCGATGCGCTGCCGTCGCAGCGCGATCTGGCCGTACAGCTGGGGGTCAGCCGGGCCTCGTTGCGCGAGGCGCTGTCGTCCTTGAGCGCCTTGGGCGTGATCAGCGTGCAGCCTGGCAAAGGTGTTTTCGTGCAGGCCGCGGAATTGCCGGTCAATGGCGCGGGGCTGAGCTGGCCGTTCGCGGCCCAGGCGTCGCCAACGGACATCTTTCAGCTGCGTTACGCCCTGGAAGGCTTCGCCGCGGGGCTGGCGGCCGTGACCCTGACCGCCGATGAGCTGGATGCGCTGCAGGATAATGTCGAGGCCATGCGCAACGAGCTGCGGGCGGCGGATTTCGAGGCGGCGGCGCGGCTGGATTTCGAGTTTCACCAGAAGATCCTGCAAGCCAGCGGCAATCAGGCAATGGTGAGCATTCTCAGTACCAGTGCCGAGATCTTCCTGGAGAGCCAGAAGCTACCGTTCATCCGGCCCGAGCGGGCCATGGAAACCTGGCAGGAGCACCGCAAGATCCTGCGCGGGCTGGCCCGGCATGCGTCTGGGGCGGCGCAGAAGGCCATGCAGGAGCATGTGCGCGGCGCGGCATTGCGCACCGGAATCGCCTTCGTCACCCCCGCATAGTTTCCAGTTGAGCTATACCCAAATTCATCGGGCACCATAGCGAGAGTCAATCAACTCCGGCTTCCTGAACGCGGGAAGGGCGGCTATGATGGGCCACGTTTTTTTGCTTACAACCTGGAGACTTCCATGAGCAGCGATCTTATCAAACACGTTAGCGACGCTAGCTTCGAGGCTGACGTACTCAAGGCCGAAGGCGCTGTACTGGTCGACTACTGGGCTGAGTGGTGCGGCCCATGCAAAATGATCGCTCCGGTCCTGGACGAAATCGCTGAAACCTACAAAGGCAAGCTGACCGTTGCCAAGCTGAACATCGACGAAAACCAGGAAACCCCGGCCAAGCATGGCGTACGTGGTATCCCGACGCTGATGCTGTTCAAGAACGGCAACGTCGAAGCCACCAAGGTCGGCGCACTGTCCAAGTCGCAACTGGCTGCGTTCCTCGACGCCAACATCTAAGTATCGTTGTAAATCGCATCAAAAAAGCCCCGTAAATAGCGGGGCTTTTTCATTATTCAGGGCTAGACGCTCAGAAACTCAGGTGTTACATTCGGCCCCGCACTGGTTTCTCCTCTGCCCCCTGCAAGCCGTCGCCGACGCTCTCCTTTTCGAATAAGTACGCGATCCTGTCGCCTTCTCCGCGGCGCGGCATCATTAAGCCAAAAGCTTAATTTCCCCCCTCCATAAATGATTACGTCATTCCTATATGAATCTGACTGAACTCAAGCAAAAGCCGATTACCGAACTGCTCGAATTGGCCGAACAGATGGGCATAGAAAATATGGCCCGTTCGCGCAAGCAGGACGTGATTTTCTCCCTGCTGAAAAAGCACGCTAAAAGCGGCGAGGAAATCTCCGGTGATGGCGTGCTGGAGATCCTCCAGGACGGCTTCGGCTTTCTTCGCTCCTCCGACGCCTCCTATCTGGCCGGCCCAGACGATATCTACGTCTCCCCGAGCCAGATCCGTCGTTTCAACTTGCGCACCGGTGACACCATCGTTGGCAAGATCCGCCCTCCAAAGGAAGGCGAGCGTTACTTCGCACTGCTGAAGGTCGACACGATCAACTACGATCGTCCCGAGAACGCGAAGAACAAGATCCTGTTCGAAAACCTGACGCCGCTGTTCCCGACCGTGCGCATGAAGATGGAAGCCGGCAACGGCTCCACCGAAGACCTGACCGGTCGTGTCATCGACCTGTGCGCCCCGATCGGTAAAGGCCAGCGCGGCCTGATCGTTGCTCCGCCGAAAGCGGGCAAGACCATCATGCTGCAGAACATCGCGTCGAACATCACCCGTAACAACCCTGAAGTTCATCTGATCGTGCTGCTGATCGACGAACGTCCGGAAGAAGTGACCGAGATGCAGCGCACCGTGCGCGGCGAAGTGGTCGCCTCCACCTTCGACGAACCGCCAACCCGCCACGTGCAGGTTGCCGAAATGGTGATCGAGAAGGCCAAGCGCCTGGTCGAACACAAGAAGGACGTGGTGATCCTGCTCGACTCCATCACCCGTCTGGCCCGTGCCTACAACACCGTGATCCCGAGCTCCGGCAAGGTGCTGACCGGTGGTGTCGATGCCCACGCCCTGGAAAAGCCGAAGCGTTTCTTCGGTGCCGCGCGGAACATCGAAGAAGGCGGCTCGCTGACCATCATCGCCACGGCGCTGGTCGAGACCGGCTCGAAGATGGACGAAGTGATCTACGAAGAGTTCAAGGGCACCGGCAACATGGAGCTGCCCCTGGACCGCAAGATCGCCGAGAAGCGTGTCTTCCCGGCCATCAATATCAACCGTTCCGGCACCCGCCGCGAAGAGTTGCTGACCGCCGACGACGAGCTGCAGCGCATGTGGATCCTGCGCAAGCTGCTGCATCCGATGGATGAAGTCGCCGCCATCGAGTTCCTGGTCGACAAGCTGAAACAGACCAAGACCAACGATGAGTTCTTCCTGTCGATGAAACGCAAGTAAGTCGAGCGGGACCGCAAAAGCCGGGGAAACCCGGCTTTTTGCTATCTGATTATTGATGAACGGCAGTTCACTGTTCTGAACAGTCGGGTTCGGCGCTAAACTGCCAGCCCCGAACGCCACGGCCAAAACGAGGCTCACGCATGCAGTATCGCGACTTGCGCGACTTTATCAGCGGTCTGGAACAGCGCGGCGAACTCAAGCGCATCCAGGCTCCGGTGTCCCCAGTGCTGGAAATGACCGAGGTCTGCGATCGCACCTTGCGTGCCAAAGGTCCGGCCCTGCTGTTTGAAAATCCCACCGGCTACGACATTCCGGTGCTGGGCAACCTGTTCGGCACCCCGGAGCGCGTGGCGCTGGGCATGGGTGCCGAGGCGGTCAGCGAACTGCGGGAAATCGGCAAGCTGCTGGCGTTCCTCAAGGAGCCCGAGCCGCCCAAGGGGCTGAAGGATGCCTGGTCCAAGCTGCCGATCTTTCGCAAGATCATTTCCATGGCGCCAAAAGTCGTCAAGGACGCGATCTGCCAGGAAGTGGTCATCGAAGGCGACGACGTCGACCTGGCGATGCTGCCGGTGCAGACCTGCTGGCCGGGCGATGTCGGCCCGCTGATCACCTGGGGCCTGACCGTCACCAAGGGGCCGAACAAGGACCGGCAGAACCTCGGTATCTATCGCCAGCAGGTGATCGGCCGCAACAAGGTGATCATGCGCTGGTTGAGCCACCGTGGCGGCGCGCTGGATTACCGCGAGTGGTGCGAGAAGCACCCGGGCCAGCCGTTCCCGGTGTCCGTGGCCCTGGGCGCCGATCCGGCGACCATCCTCGGCGCCGTGACGCCGGTGCCGGACAGCCTCTCCGAATACGCCTTCGCCGGCCTGCTGCGGGGCAACCGCACCGAATTGGTGAAATGCCGCGGCAACGACCTGCAAGTGCCGGCCACTGCGGAAATCATCCTGGAAGGGGTGATCCATCCGGGCGAGATGGCCGATGAAGGCCCGTATGGCGACCACACTGGCTACTACAACGAAGTCGACAGCTTCCCGGTGTTCACCGTCGAGCGCATCACCCACCGGATCAAGCCGATCTACCACAGTACCTACACCGGTCGTCCGCCGGATGAGCCGGCGATTCTCGGCGTGGCGCTGAATGAAGTATTCGTGCCTATCCTGCAAAAGCAGTTCCCGGAAATCACCGATTTCTACCTGCCGCCCGAAGGCTGCTCGTACCGCATGGCGGTGGTGACCATGAAGAAGCAGTACCCCGGCCACGCCAAGCGGGTAATGCTCGGTGTCTGGTCGTTTTTGCGACAGTTCATGTACACCAAGTTCGTTATTGTCACTGACGACGATATCAACGCGCGCGACTGGAACGACGTGATCTGGGCCATTACCACGCGCATGGACCCCAAGCGCGATACGGTGATGATCGATAACACGCCGATCGACTACCTCGACTTCGCCTCGCCGGTCTCCGGCCTGGGCTCGAAGATGGGGCTCGATGCCACGCATAAGTGGCCCGGTGAAACCACCCGCGAGTGGGGCCGGGTGATCGTCAAGGATGAGGCAGTGACCCGCCGGATCGATGCCATCTGGAATCAGTTAGGAATAGATTGATGCGTGTAACCTTGCAGCCCTCCGGAGCGGTGCTTGAGACGCTGCCCGGCGAGCGGATTCTCGATGCGGCGCGGCGCCTGGGCTATGAATGCCCGCAAAGCTGCCGCAATGGCAACTGTCATGTGTGCTGCGCCCTGCTGGTGGAGGGCCGCGTCCTGCAGGCCGGCGATGTGCGCGATCATGGCGAGTTCTACACTTGCATTGCAGAGCCGCTGCAAGACTGCATTGTGCTGTGGGATGGCGTCCTTGCGCTGGGAGAGCTGCCGGTGCGCAGTCTGTCGTGTCAGGTCACCGAGTGTCTGGAAGTCGGCGGCGATGTCTGGCGGGTCCGCCTGCGGGCGCCCGCCGGCAAGCCACCGCGTTATCACGCCGGCCAGTACCTGATGCTCGAGCGGGAGAATGGCGAGAAGTCGGCGTTCTCCCTGGCCTCGGCGCCACACGCCGGGCGCGATCTGGAGCTGCACGTACTGGTGCGCGAAAGCAGTGCACAAAGCCTGATCGAACAGTTGCAGCGCAATGGCAACGTGCGCGTCGAGCTGCCGTTTGGCGATACCCACCTGGCCGAGCTGCCGGACGGGCCGCTGGTGCTGATCGCCGCTGGTACCGGCATGGCGCAGATGCACAGCCTGATCGAGCATTGCCGGGCCAAGGGCTTCAAATACCCGGTGCACCTGTACTGGGGTGTGCGCCGGCCGGACGACTTCTACCAGATCGAACACTGGGACGAATGGAAGAAGCTGCCCAACCTGTTCCTGCACAAGGTGGTCAGCGACCTCTGTGGCTGGGAAGGGCGCTGCGGCATGCTGCACGAGGCGGTGAGCGAGGATATAGCCGACCTGTCGGCGGTGCATGTCTACGCCAGCGGTTCGCCGGCGATGATCTACGCGACCCTCGACGCGCTGGTCGAAGCGGGCATGGATGCGCACCAGATGCGCGCCGATGTATTTGCCTACGCTCCTCGGTCCTGAGTTCTCGGGGCTGTCCCTCGTTATAACTTCCTATATAGCCCATCGGTATTTATTTAATTAGATAAATACCGGTAGGTTATATGTCACGCATTATTGAAAGTTAAAACTCTTCGATGGCACTTAACTTGCTTTGAAACATATGTGTCTTGGAGTTACAGCCGTGCGTTCTATTAAGTAATTCTTTATACGCGGGGAGCCGAACGCTATTCGCCATGACAGCCATTGAATCCAGTTTTTTGAATCTGGCTTACCCTCCGCGGCTCGACCTGGGGCCGCAGCTCACCCACGAACAGCTTCTCAGCTCGATGCAATCCACCATGGCGCGCCACAAGGGCGGGCCGGTCTGGCTGTTTGCCTACGGTTCGCTGATCTGGCGCCCTGAATGTTCGGCGGTCGAGCGTATGCGCGGGCGGGTGCATGGCTATCATCGCGGTCTGTACCTGTGGTCCCACGAGCACCGTGGCACGCCGGAGAAACCGGGGCTGGTCTTTGGCCTGGATCGTGGCGGTTCCTGCAGCGGCTTCGCCTACCGCCTACCGCAAGAGCAGCTGGAAACCTCGCTGTATGCGCTGTGGCAGCGCGAGATGCCATACCCGTCCTATCGCCCGCACTGGCTCAACTGCCGCCTCGAAGACGGTAGCCGGGTTCAGGCTCTGGGGTTCGTTCTGGAGCGACACCTGCCCAGCTATGCCGGCAACCTGCCGGACCATGTGCTGAGCCAGGTATTTGAAAACGCTTGCGGGCGCTACGGCACTACTCGCGATTATGTCGAGCAGACTGTGCACGCCCTGCGTAGCCACGCCATGCCAGACCGTAATCTGGAGGCGCGGCTCAAGCGCTGTAAGTCAGCCACCCATTAGGCAATGGCTTCGCGACTTTGGCTGGCGACCTGTTTGTGCCACAGGGTCGGGGCCAGGAAGGCCATCGACAGCAGGCAGGCGCCTACCAGCAGGACAAAACCGCCGTCCCAGCCAAAGTGGTCCACGGTGTAGCCCATCGCCGCGCTGGCCGCGACCGAACCACCCAAATAGCCGAACAGACCGGTGAAGCCCGCGGCGGTGCCGGCGGCTTTCTTCGGCGCCAGTTCCAGGGCCTGCAGGCCGATCAGCATCACCGGGCCATAGATCAGGAAGCCGATGGAGAACAGCGCGATCATGTCGATGGTCGGGTTGCCGGCCGGGTTCAGCCAGTACACCAGGGTCGCCACGGTCACCAGGGCCATGAACACCATGCCGGTCAGGCCACGGTTGCCGCGGAAGATCTTGTCCGACATCCAGCCGCACAGCAGCGTGCCCGGGATCCCCGCCCACTCGTAGAAGAAGTACGCCCACGAGGTTTTATCCACGGTGAAGTGCTTGGCTTCCTTGAGGTAGGTCGGCGCCCAGTCGAGTACGCCGTAGCGCAGCAGGTAGACGAAGACGTTGGCCATGGCGATGTACCAGAGCATTTTGTTGCGCAGCACGTATTTGACGAAGATTTCCTTGGCGCTGAATTCTTCTTCGTGGCTGGCGTCGTAGCCTTCCGGGTAGTCGTTCTTGTACTTCTCGATCGGCGGCAGGCCGACCGATTGCGGGGTGTCGCGCATGGTGACGAAGGCGAACAGCGCCACCATCAGGGCCACGACGGCCGGGACGTAGAACGCCGCGTGCCAGTCGTTGAACCAGCCCATGCCGAGCAGGAACAGCGGGCCGATCAGGCCACCGCCGACGTTGTGCGCCACGTTCCATACCGAAACCACGCCGCCGCGTTCCTTCTGCGACCACCAGTGCACCATGGTCCGTCCGCTTGGCGGCCAGCCCATGCCCTGGGCCCAGCCGTTGATGAACAGCAGGATAAACATCATGGTCACGCTGGACGTGGCCCAGGGCGCGAAACCGAAAATGAACATCACCCCGGCCGACACCAGCAGGCCGAAGGGCAGGAAGTAGCGCGGGTTGGAGCGGTCGGACACCAGGCCCATGAGGAACTTGGACAGGCCGTAGGCGATGGCGATCGCCGACATGGCCAGGCCCAGCTGACCGCGGGTGTAACCCTCTTCGATCAGGTACGGCATGGCCAGGGAGAAGTTCTTGCGCAGCAGGTAGTAGCCGGCGTAACCGATGAAGATCCCGGCGAAGATCTGCCAGCGCAGGCGGCGGTAGGTACTGTCTATTTTTTCGTCAGGCAGGGGCGCCTGATGTGCGGCAGGTCGAAAGAAAGCAAACATTCAAGAGCTCCAAATTTCTTGTTTTGACTGCGGATGCGAATGTTACAGTTTCGTTACCGAAAATAGCACTGCATCTTATCTGGGGGCACGCAACGCAGGAGCATTTGCATGTTCTTTTACGAACATGTCGCTTAAAGGCAGATAGGGGGCGTTTCTGGTGCCGGCGGCTGCGGTTGGGGGAGAAGAGCGCTTGCTCGCGAGTCACCGTTGCGGCTGACGGTCAGCCCGTTACCGCGAGCAAGCTTCTATAAAGAGGAAGGGATTCAGCGAACCTGGACCACCACCTTGCCCACCGCCTTGCGCTGGCCAAGATCGTTGATGGCGCTGGCGGCGTTGCTCAGCGGGTAGACCTGAGAGACCAGCGGCTTCAACTTGCCTTCGGCGAACCAGCCGAACAGCTGCTGGAAGTTCGCCGCATTGTCCTGGGGCTGGCGCTGGGCGAACGAACCCCAGAACACGCCAATCACCGCGGCGCCCTTGAGCAGCGCCAGGTTGACCGGCAGCTCGGGAATTCGCCCGCTGGCGAAACCCACCACCAGCAGCCGGCCGTTCCAGGCGATGGCGCGGATGGCCTGGTCGAACAGGTCGCCGCCGACCGGGTCGTAGATCACATCGGCGCCCTGGCCGTCGGTCAGGCGCTTGATCTCGTCCTTCAGGCTGGTTTCGCTGTAGTTGATCAATTCGTCGGCGCCGGCGGCCTTGGCCACCGCGAGTTTCTCGCCGCTGCTGGCGGCGGCGATGACCCGGGCGCCCATGGCCTTGCCGATTTCCACCGCCGCCAGGCCGACACCGCCGGAAGCCCCGAGCACCAGCAGGGTTTCACCCGGCTGCAGGTTGCCGCGTTGCTTGAGGGCATGCATCGAGGTGCCGTAGGTCATGCTGAAGGCGGCGGCGGTGTTGAAGTCCATCGACGGTGGAATCGGCAGCACGTTGTAGCCCGGTACCGCCACTTCCTCGGCAAAGCTGCCCCAGCCGGTCAGCGCCATGACCCGGTCGCCGACCTTGAGGTGGCCCACCTTCTCGCTGACGGCGCCGACCACCCCTGCGGCCTCGCCACCGGGCGAGAACGGAAAGGGCGGCTTGAACTGGTATTTGCCCTCGATGATCAGCGTGTCCGGGAAGTTCACCCCGGCCGCGTGCACCTGTAGCAGGATCTCGTTCTTCTTCGGCACAGGACTCGCGACGTCTTCCAGCACCAGCGTTTCGGCGGGGCCGAAGGCTTTGCACAGCACGGCTTTCATCAGGGCTATTCCTTTGGGAGTGATGGCCGATAAGTGTAGGTGGGTGAATAACGCGGTCAACGAGCATGCCCCGGCCTGATAACCAGCCATAAGCTTTGTGCTTGGGCACGGGCGCAGGGGCCTTTATGCTAGACCGCCTACCGGATAAGGAGCGAACTGTGAAAGCGTGGATCATGTTGATGCTGGCCCTGTCTCTGCCAATGGCAGCCATGGCCGAGGAAGCCAAAGAGGGCGAAGCACCGAAAGTCAGTTACATCAGCCTGAACCCGCCGTTCGTGGGCAACTACGGTCTGGATGGTGGCCCGAAGCTCAAGGTGTACAAGGCCGACGTCGCCCTGCGGGTGACCGGCGATGCCGCCGCCCAGGCGGTGAAGGCCAACGAGCCGTTGATCCGCAACCAGCTGGTGGCGCTGTTCGCCCAGCAGACCACGGAAACCATGAACAACGTCGAAGCCAAGGAAAAACTGCGCCAGGAAGCCCTGAAGCAGACCCAGCAGGTGATGAACGACGAAACCGGCAAGCCGGTGGTGGAAGACCTGCTGTTCAACAACCTGATCATCCAGTAATGCTGGATCTGCAGGAGCGAGCTGGCTCGCGATAGCGATATTGCAAGCTCCGCCGCATTTCAGCCGGGCGGCTGATCGCGAGCAAGCTCGCTCCTGCAAGTTGGCACCCTGAGGCAACCTCAGGACGCTAGGCTCTTGCGGAACCGCGCCAAGGCGATACCGAAGAACAGCAGGCCGATCACTGCCAGGGCCAGCAGGTCTGGCCAGACCACCTCGATGCCGGCGTCGCGAAACAGAATCGCGGCGCTGAGGCTGACGAAGTGGGTCGACGGCGAGCCCTGCATTACCCATTGCAGCCATTGGGGCATGCTGTCCAGCGGGGTGCTGCCGCCCGACAGCAGCAACATCGGGATGATCACCGGAATCGCCAGCAGGCCGAATTGCGGGGTCGAGCGCGCCAGCGTGGCGAGAAAGATCCCCAGCGCGGTGCTGGCGAACAGGTAAAGCCCGGTCACCGCGAGGAACAGCGCCAGCGAGCCGGCCAGCGGCACGCCCAGCACGCCCTTGACGATCACCTCCAGCGACATCCAGGTGCAGAGCACCACCACCAGCATGTTGCTCCAGATCTTCGCCAGCATGATCTCCAGGGCAGTCAGCGGCAGCACCAGCAGATGGTCGAGGGTGCCGTGCTCGCGTTCGCGTAGCAGCGCCGTGCCGGTCAGGACAATGGCCAGGATGGTGATGTTGTTGACGATCTGGATCACCGCGAGAAACCAGCCGCCCTGCAGATTGGTGTTGAACAGCGCGCGACTGGTCAGCAGTGCCGGCATCCGGCTCGCCGGGTCGGCCTGGCTGTAGTTGAGCAGTTCGCGCTGGAAAATCCGCCCGATATAACCGGCGCCCATGAAGGCCTGGCTCATGGCCGTGGCGTCGACATTCACTTGCACGCTGGGTTGGCGCCCGGCCAGCAGATCGCTCTGGAAGTTGGCCGGCACATTGATGACGAAGGTGAACTGGCCGTTGTCCAGGACCTGGTCCAACTGGTCGTAGGGCAACTGCACCGGGCTCTGGAATTCCGGTGGTTGCAGGGCCTCGGCCAGCTGGCGCGAGAGCTGGCTGTGGTCTTCGTCCACCAGCGCCACGCTGGCGTTGTGCACGCCGATCACCGAACCGGCCGCCGGCATGTAGATGGCCACGGTGAAGGCGTACAGCAGAAACAGCAGCAACACGCTGTCGTGTCGCAGGCTGGTGAGCTCCTTGAGGCCCAGGCGCAGGATGTGGCTGAACCGGTGCATCAGGCCTCCTGTTTTTTCAGCATCGCCAGGCTCAGCCCGGTGAACCCGAGGAAGAACCCGAACAGCGCCAGGCACTGCGGCCACAGCTGGCGCAGGTCCAGGGCCTTGGTGAAGGTGCCGACGGCAATGTCGAGGAAGTAACCGGCGGGGAACAGCTGCCCCATCAGCGCCGCGGCGCCGTCCAGCGACGAGCGCGGCACGATCAGCCCGGAGAACTGGATGGTCGGCAGGCTGGTGATGATCATGGTGCCGAGGATCGCCGCGATCTGGGTGCGGGTGAACGCGGAAATCAGCAGGCCCAGGCTGGTGGTGGCCAGCACGTACAGCAGGCCGCCGAAGGCCAGGGTCAGGCCGCTGCCCTTGAAGGGCACGCCGAACAGCCAGCGATTCATCGCCACCAGCAGCGCCAGGTTGATCAGGCTCAGGCCCAGGTAGGGCGCCTGTTTACCCAGGAGAAATTCCAGGCGCTTGAGTGGCGTGGCGTAGAAGTTGGTGATCGAGCCCAGTTCCTTCTCGCGCACGATGCCCAGCGCCGTGAGCATCGCCGGGATGAACGCGAGGATCAGCGCCATCACCCCGGGGCCGATGGCATTCACGCTGACCACGTCCTGGTTGTAGCGAAAGCGCGTTTCCAGCCGGGCCGCGGGTGCTCGCCCGAGGGCCGGGCTGCTGTGTTCGGCGAGCAATTCCATATTGGCCTGATGCACCGCCTCGACATAGTTGCGGCTGGTCTCGGCGCGAAACGGCATGCCGCCGTCGAGCCAGGCGGCCACCGCGGGCTGGCGCCCGGCGTACAGGTCGCGACCGAAACCGGGGGGAATCTCCAGGGCCAGCTTGATCTGTGAGCGTTGCAGGCGCCGATGCAGTTCGGCGGCGTCGCGGATCGGCTGCTGCTCCTTGAAGTAGCGGGAGCTGCGGAAGGCTTCCAGGTAAGCGCGGCTTTGCGGGGTCTGGTCCTGGTCGTAGACGGCGAAGGCGAGGTTTTCCACGTCCAGGGAAATGCCGTAGCCAAAGATCACCATCATGAACAGCGCCCCGAGCAAGGCGAAGCCCAGGCGCACCCGGTCGCGCAGCAGCTCCTTGCCTTCGCGGGTAGCCACGGCGATCAGGCGTGACAGGCGCAAGCGCCGACTGTCGCTGTGAATGGCGCTGCTGACCTCGGGCTGGGCGGTCGCCGGGGGAGGTGCTTGCGGCGCGCCCTGGGCGTCTTCCAGGCAGCGGACAAAAGCGGCTTCCAGGGTTTTGCCGGCGAACTGTTGCTGCAGGGCGGCCGGCGTATCGCAGGCCAGTACCTTGCCGGCGTGCATCAGCGAGATGCGGTCGCAGCGCTGGGCTTCGTTCATGAAGTGGGTGGACAGGAAGATCGTCACCCCCTGTTCCCGCGACAGCTCGATCAACAGCCGCCAGAAGTCGTCGCGGGCCGCCGGGTCCACTCCCGAGGTCGGCTCGTCGAGAATCAACACTTCCGGGCGGTGCAGTACCGCCACCGCCAGGGACAGGCGTTGACGCAAGCCCAGGGGCAGGGCGCCGGAGGGTTGGTCGGCGATCTCCTGGAGAGCGAAGCGGCGGATCAGCTCTTCGATCCGCGGGCCGCTCTCGGCCTTGGGCAGGTCGAACAGCCGGGCGTGCAGCACCAGGTTCTGGCGCACGCTGAGTTCGCCGTACAGCGAAAAGCTCTGGGACATGAAACCCACGCGCTTGCGGGTGGCCAGGTCCCTGGCGTCCACCGGGTTGCCCAGCAGTTTGGCGCTGCCCTCGGTGGCCGGCATCAACCCGGTCAGGACCTTCATGGTGGTGGTCTTGCCGCAGCCGTTGGAGCCGAGAAAACCGAAAATCTCGCCCCGGCCAATGGCGAAGCTGACTTTGTTCACGGCGGTGAAATCGCCGAAACGCAAGGTCAGCTCATGGGCCTCGATGGCGATTTGCTGGTTATCCGTGGTTCTTGGCGGGATCACCAGCGGCTGGTTGTCGTGCCCACTGTCACCTTGAAAGTGGGTGAAGGCATCGTCGAGCTTGCCGCTGGGCGTGGCGATGGCCAGTTCCCGGCTCAAGCCCTGGGCAATCAGCCGGCCGCGGTCGAGCATCAGGCAGTGCTCGAACTGCTCGGCTTCCTCCATATAGGCGGTGGCCACCAGCAGCGTCAGTTGCGGGCGCTGGCGGCGAACCTCGTCCACCAGTTCCCAGAAGCGCCGGCGGGACAGCGGATCGACGCCAGTGGTGGGTTCGTCGAGGATCAGCAGGTCCGGCTCATGGATCAATGCGCAGCACAGCCCGAGCTTCTGCTTCATCCCGCCGGACAGCTTGCCCGCGGGCCGTTCGGCGAAACGCAGCAGGTCGGTGGCCAGCAACAGGTTGTGCATGCGCTGTTCGCATTCGGTTTTCGACAGGCCGAACAGGGTGGCGAAGAAGCGGATGTTTTCCTCGATCGACAGCTCGGGATACAGGTTGCCGCCCAGGCCCTGGGGCATGAAGGCAATCCGCGCGTACAGGCTGTTGCGATGGCGGCGTTGTTCGATGGAGCCGCCGAGCACCTGCAGTTGGCCCTGCTGCAGCTTCTTCACCCCGGCGATCAGGCCCAGCAGGCTCGACTTGCCGGCGCCATCCGGGCCGATCAATCCGCAGCGGGTGCCGCCGGGCAGGCTGAAGGCAAGATCGACCAGGGCCTGTTGCGAGCCATAACGGTGGTTGATGCCCGTGGCCTGCAGCGCCAGTTCGTTCATTGCAGGTTGGCCGGCCAGGCCACGGTCGCGGTGCGCACGTAACCGGCCCCGGGCATACCCGGCTTGGCCTGCGGTACGGCGCTGGGTTGGGTCAGCCGCAGCTTGACGCGGAACACCAGTTTTTGACGCTCATCGCGGGTTTCCACTTCCTTGGGGGTGAATTGGGACTTGGCCGCGACGAAGCTGATCTTCGCCGGCAGCGGCTGATCGGGCAGGGCGTCGAGCAGGATCCGCGCCTCGCTGCCGACAGCCAGGCGGCCGGTCACCGAGGCAGACAGGTAGAGGTTCATGTACTGGTCGCTCGGGTCGATCAGCAGCAACACCCGCCCGCCGGCGCCCAGCACCTCGCCCGGTTCGGCCAGGCGCAGCTGGATGATGCCGTCGATGGGCGCGCGCAGGCTGCTGTCGTCGATCTCGCTGGTCAGTTGGGCGACCATGGCCTTGGCCGAGCCAATGGCGGCGCGCACCGCGGCGACCTGGGCCTGGGCTGCCTGGACGGCGGCGTTGCCGGTGTTCAGGCGCGCCTGTTGCTGGTCGATGATCTGCTGGCTGGCGTAACCACGGTTGAACAGTTCCCGGGAGCGCTTGAGTTCCTGGTTGGCCAGCAGCAGTTCGCTCTGGCGCAGCTGCACATTGGCTTCGGCCGCCGCGAGGTTTTCCCGGGTGCGCACCACATCGGCCTCGGCCTGGGCGCGCTGGGCCTCCAGGGTGCGGGTGTCCATGCGGGCCAGCAATTGGCCCTTGGACACTTTGTCGCCTTCGTCGACGAGCACTTCGGCCAGGCGTCCGGGCGTCTTGCTGGCGATCTGCACTTCGGTGGCTTCAAGCCGGCCGTTGCCCATGCTCAGGCCTTCGGGCAGGCGGTCCAGGGTGGACTTCCAGTAACCAAAGCCGCCCGCGATCAGCAGCAATGCCAGCAAGGCGAAGGCAAAAAGGCGGGAGGAGCGGTGATTCGTCGGCATTGGGGGGCATCCCTGCGGCTATAGCGTCCTGGGCTCTGTACGAAAAGTGGCTGCGCTCGGCCATGCTGCGTTAAAAACAGGCTCGGAATGCTCATGTAGGTCCCTACACTCCGCTTCCTCGCCTGTTTTTGCCTTGCCTGACCTTCGCTCGCCTACTTTTCGTACAGGCCCCAGTCTGGCGGCTCAAGCCGTTGGGCGACTTGATGTCCGTCAAATGAACGGGCAAGCCTAGTACGATGTGCGCGGGATGCCTGCCTGAGTATCGCTTGCGGCCTGTTCAGCGCAGCGCGAGTACCGCCGCCCACTGTTCGGCGGTCACTGGCATCACGGACAGCCGGCTGCCTTTCTGCACCAGAGGCAGTTCGGCGAGGGCGCTTTGCTGCTTCAGATAATCCAGGCGCAGCACCTTGGGGAAGGTTTCGACATGGGCGACGTCGACGGCGCTCCAGGCATTTTTCTCGGCGCTGGCCTTGGGATCGAAATGCGGGTTTTCCGGTTCCAGGGCGGTCGGGTCGGGGTAGGCGGCCTCGATGATCCGGCCGATCCCGGCGATGCCCGGCTCGGGACAGCTGGAGTGATAAAAGAAGAATTGGTCACCCACCGCCATGCTGCGCAGGAAGTTTCGTGCCTGGTAGTTGCGTACGCCGTCCCAGCGCGCCTGTTTCTTGAGCGCCAGGCCCTCGATCGAGAGTTCTTCCGGTTCGGATTTCATCAGCCAATAGGCCATTTTCTGTGCTCTCCAGAGGGACGTGGGCAAGTTGTCGGGCAATTTTATGACAAACCGACAGTCGGTTGACGTCAGCATTTGCGTGTCGGTTCACGTTATCGCAGAATGCCGGGATTTTAAGCTTGACGCTGCTGCACGGCCTGTTATGGAAACCGTCGCTGTCATCGTGTGGGATTTGCCTGAGGGGGGCAATCGATGCAACGCAAACCGGATTTACTATGGATTTTGGTTATTTTGTTCGGTTTGGGCGTAGTGACAACCGGTTATGCGCAGAGCCTGTGGGCCAACAAGACCGACGCACCGGTCGAGCTCGCGCAACAGCAGCAGCCTTACAAGCGTTGATTCCTTCCAAGGCGCCGCTCTCTCCTGGTGGCGCCTATTTCGCGAAATACCATTTCTTGTCAGTCACCGTTCCTTGCAGCGGTACATCCCAGCTCGCCTGATCCAGTTTCGCGACTTTCTGACATTCGTGGGCCAGCCCCAGTAGCGTCGGCTTGCGCCAGCTTTTGCGCCGTGCCAGATAGGCCAGGCTGCGATCATAGAAACCACCGCCCATTCCCAGGCGTCCACCCGCCTCATCGAAGCCGACCAGCGGCAACAGCACCAGGTCCAGGGCCCAGACCTTGCGTTGCCGGGCCAGGCTCACCCGTGGCTCGGGAATGCGGAAGCGGTTGGGGCGCAGTTTCTCCCCGGGGCGAACCCGCTGAAACACCATCTTGGTCCGTGGCCAGGCGCTGAGCACCGGCAGATAAGTCGCCTTGCCCCGGCGTTGTGCGGCCAGCAGCAGCGGGCGCGGGTCGATTTCACCGTCCATGGGCAGGTAAAGGGAGATGTGCCTGGCGCGGCGGAACAGCGGATGCTGCGCCAGTTGCCGATACAGCCCACGAGAGGCCTGGCGTTGTTCGCTGGCGGTGAGGGCGCGGCGGGCTTTGCGCAGTATGCGTCGAAGTTGCGGGCGGGAAAGCGGCGCCGGTTCGGTCATGGTCGCTCGGGTCCGGGAGGGGTACGGCAGGACAGCGTACCAAATAACCCCTGATCGAAAAAAACAGAGCCGAAAAAAACGGAGCCCCAAAAAAACAATGCCAGCTATTTGCATAGCTGGCATTGGTCTGGAATTCAGGCTCCCCGGATGAACCGCTGTCGACTTAGCCCTTGAACCCGAAAGTTCAAGGCGGAAGACGCAGTAGGCGTTAAGGCTTTCCGTCTAGCGGACATGCACACCGGCCCAACGTGCAACTTCCAGGGTAGTGCGAATCGGCTCAGGGACATCGCCAACTGGCAAGCACCCCAGGGAGTGGTGGGGATTATACCGCAACCACCCTCAGGAATCAGCCTTGGTTGTATCGGTGTCGGTGGCGAGCACCAGATCCACGCGCTCGAGCAGGTCGCGCACCTGTTCGCGGGTCGAACCGCTGGCTTGCACGTCAGGGCGGTCCTGCTTGTGCAGCAGATCGTGGGTGATATTGAGGGCGGCCATCACCGCGATACGATCGGCGCCAATGACTTTGCCGCTGCTGCGGATCTCGCGCATCTTGCCATCCAGGTACCGGGCGGCGCTCACCAGATTGCTACGTTCTTCCTGGGGGCAGATGATCGAATACTCTTTGTCGAGGATCTGCACAGTAACGCTATTGCTTGAACTCATGAGTCTTGCTCCAGGGCCTTGAGGCGCGAAATCATCGATTCGACCTTACGCCGGGCGATTTCGTTTTTTTCAATGAGGTGCGCGCGTTCCTCGCGCCAAGTCTTTTCCTGAGCTAATAAGAGTGCGTTTTGACTCTTTAGTTGCTCGACCCGGCCAATTAGCAGTTCGAGTCTAGCCATCAGCGCTTGCAGATCGGTGTCTTCCATTGGATCCCACTGGATTTGTCTGATGAGTGGCAACTGCCTGGGCAAACGAGTTGACGGCCTCGATGGTCTTGGCGCGTCTGCCGATGCTAGGATACAAGGCCTCCATTCTAGACATTGCGCCGCTTGGCGCCTAGCTACCCATGCCCATTCAGAATTCCCCGTACAACGCCTTCGCCACCCTGCTCAGCAGCAGCGGTCACCCTGTCTCGCCCGCCGAATTGCATGGCCTGTTGTTGGGTCGCAGCTGCGCCGGCGCCGGCTTCGAAGTCGACGGCTGGCTGATCGACGCCGCCGAGCTGCTCGAAGGCGAGCCGCAGGACAATGTTCGCAACGCCTTGATCGGCCTGCAGGAAATGGTCAAGGGCGAGCTGACCAGCGACGACATGACCGTCGTCCTGTTGCTGCCCACCGACGACGCCCCGCTGGCCGAGCGCGCCGCGGCCCTGGGTCAGTGGTGCCAGGGTTTCCTCACCGGCTTCGGCCTGAACTCCCGCGACAGCAGTGCCCTGAGCACCGAGGCCACGGAAGTGCTGCAGGACCTGGCGGCGATCGCCCAGGTACAGGACGCGCTGGAAGAGTCCGACGACGGCGAAAGCGACTACATGGAAGTGATGGAATACCTGCGGGTCGCTCCGCTGCTGCTGTTCACCGAGACCAACAAGACGGTTGAACCGGCCGCCAAGCCTTCTCTGCACTGATCGCTCGATAGGGAAATCCGTCTGCCCATGATCCATATCCCGAAATCGGAATACACCCGCCGCCGCAAGGCGCTCATGGCGCAGATGGAACCCAACAGCATCGCGATCCTGCCGGCTGCCGCGGTGGCGATCCGCAACCGCGACGTCGAGCATGTCTACCGCCAGGACAGCGATTTCCAGTACCTCAGCGGCTTTCCCGAACCTCAGGCGGTGATCGTGCTGATGCCCGGTCGCGAGCATGGCGAGTACATCCTGTTCTGCCGTGAGCGTAATGCCGAGCGCGAACTCTGGGACGGCCTGCGGGCTGGCCAGGACGGCGCGATCCGCGATTACGGCGCCGACGATGCCTTCCCCATTACCGATATCGACGACATCCTGCCGGGCCTTATCGAAGGCCGCGACCGGGTGTATTCGGCCATGGGCAGCAACCCCGAGTTCGATCGCCACCTGATGGAATGGATCAACGTGATCCGCTCCAAGGCGCACCTGGGCGCCCAGCCGCCGAACGAATTCGTTGCCCTGGATCATCTGCTGCACGACATGCGCCTGTATAAATCGGCGGCGGAAGTGAAGGTGATGCGCGAGGCCGCGCGGATTTCCGCCCAGGCCCATATCCGGGCCATGCAGGCCAGCCGCGCCGGCCTGTACGAGTTCAGCCTGGAAGCCGAGCTGGACTACGAGTTCCGCCGGGGCGGGGCGAAGATGCCGGCCTACGGCTCGATCGTCGCCGCCGGGCGCAACAGCTGCATCCTGCATTACCAGCAGAACGACGCGTTGCTCAAGGACGGCGATCTGGTGCTGATCGACGCCGGTTGCGAGATCGACTGTTATGCCAGCGATATCACCCGCACCTGGCCGGTGAACGGCAAGTTTTCCGCCGAGCAGAAGGCGATCTACGAGCTGGTGCTGGCCGCCCAGGAAGCCGCCTTTGCCGAGATCGCGCCGAACAAGCACTGGAACCAGGCCCATGAAGCGACCGTCAGGGTGATCACCACCGGGCTGGTCAAGCTGGGTCTGCTCGAAGGCGAGGTGGACGAGTTGATCGCCAGCGAAGCCTACAAGGCGTTTTACATGCACCGCGCCGGCCACTGGCTGGGCATGGATGTGCATGACGTCGGCGAGTACAAGGTCGGCGGCGAGTGGCGGGTGCTGGAAGTCGGCATGGCCCTGACGGTCGAGCCGGGCATCTACATCGCGCCGGACAATCAGAACGTGGCGAAGAAATGGCGCGGCATTGGCGTGCGCATCGAGGATGACGTGGTGGTAACCAAGCAAGGCTGTGAAATTCTCACCGGTGGCGTGCCCAAGACCGTGGCCGAGATCGAGGCCCTGATGGCCGCCGCCCGGAGCCATGCAGCATGAACCGGGTCAATCTGGCGATCATTGGCGGTGGCCTGGTCGGTGCCAGCCTAGCCCTGGCCTTGCAGGCCGGCGCCAAGGAGCGTGGCTGGAAGATCGTGCTGATCGAGCCTTTCGCTCCGGGCGATACCTATCAGCCCAGCTACGATGCGCGCTCTTCGGCGCTGTCGTTCGGCGCGCGGCAGATCTATCAACGGCTGGGTGTGTGGCAGGAAATCTCCCGCCGCGCCGAGCCGATCAAACAGATCCATGTCTCCGACCGTGGGCGGTTTTCCACCGCGCGGCTGTCGGCCATGGAGGAGGGCGTTCCCGCCCTGGGTTATGTGGTGGAAAACGCCTGGCTCGGCCAATGCCTCTGGCAGGGGCTGGACAAGGACGTGGTGAGCTGGCGCTGCCCGGCCGAGGTCACGCGCATGGAGCCGCTGGAAGACGGCTACCGCCTGACCCTCAACGATGAAACCAGCCTGGATTGCGAACTGGCGGTACTGGCCGACGGCGGTCGCTCCGGGCTGCGCGAGCAACTAGGGATAGGGGTGAAAAAGCGCCCCTACAACCAGAGCGCGCTGATCGCCAATATCACCCCGAGCGAAGCCCATAACGGCATGGCCTTCGAGCGCTTCACCGACGACGGCCCGATGGCCCTGCTGCCGCTGCCGGACAACCGCTGCGCACTGGTCTGGACCCGCCTGGGCATGGACGCGCAGCGCCTGGCCGCGCTGGACGAACGCAGCTTCCTCAGCGAATTGCAGGGAATATTCGGTTATCGCCTGGGAACCCTGAAACAGGTCGGCGCGCGGCATCTTTACCCGCTGGCGCTGGTGGAGGCCGAGGAGCAGGTGCGTCCTCACCTGGTGGTGCTGGGCAACGCCGCCCATAGCCTGCACCCGATTGCCGGGCAGGGTTTCAACCTGTCGTTGCGCGACACCCAGGCGCTGGCCGATGCCTTGCTGGTCAGCCCGACGCCGCCGGGCGATTTCAGTATCTTGCAGGCTTACCGCGAGCGGCAGCGCCTGGACCAGGACCTGACCGTGGGCTTCTCCGACCAGGTCACCCGGCTGTTCGGCAGCAAGCTGCCGCTGGTGTCCCTGGGGCGCAATATCGGGCTGCTGGGCCTGGACCTGCTGCCACCGGCCAAACGCTGGTTCGCGCGGCAAGCCATGGGCCTGGGTACCCGTCCCGATGCGTGAGTGGTTGAGCCCGCGACCGGGCATGGAAATCCAGCACAGTGTCGGCAGCCAGGTAGCGCGGTTCGACAAAACCCTTTACGTGCGGCTCAAGCCGCAAGCGAGACAGGCTTAAAGCATGGAAATGCGTGCAGATCTGCTGATTGTCGGGGCCGGAATGGTCGGGAGCGCCCTGGCGCTGGCGTTGCAGGACAGCGGCCTGGAAGTGCTGCTGCTCGATGGCAGCCCGCTGAAGGTCAAGCCCTTCGACGACGAAGCACCGTTCGAGCCGCGGGTGAGCGCATTGTCGGTGGCCAGCCAGCGGATTCTCGAGCGCCTGGGTGTCTGGGAAGGGGTGACCCGGCGGCGCAGCAGCCCGTATGCCGAAATGCAGGTCTGGGATGGCAGCGGCACCGGGCAGATTCACTTCTCGGCCGCCAGCGTGCATGCCGAGGTGCTGGGCCACATCGTGGAAAATCGCGTGGTCCAGGACGCGCTGCTGGAGCGCCTGCACAACTGTGACATCGGCCTGCTGGCCAACGCCCGCCTGGAGCAGATGCGCCGTTCCGGCGATGACTGGCTGCTGACCCTGGCCGATGGCCGCCGCCTGCGCGCCCCGCTGGTGATCGCCGCCGATGGCGCCAATTCGGCGGTGCGGCGCCTGACCGGCTGCGCCACTCGCGAATGGGATTACCTGCATCACGCCATCGTCACCAGCGTGCGTTGCGCCGAGCCGCACCAGAGGACCGCCTGGCAGCGTTTCACCGACAACGGCCCGCTGGCGTTCCTGCCGCTGGAGCGCGACGGGCTGCACGATTGGTGTTCGATCGTCTGGTCGACCACGCCCAGCGAGGCCGAACGCCTGATGGCGCTGGACGACAGCGACTTCTGCCGAGAGCTGGAGCGCGCCTTCGAAGGCCGCCTGGGCGCGGTGTTGAGCGCCGATCCGCGGCTCTGCGTGCCTTTGCGCCAGCGCCATGCCAAGCGTTACGTGGCGCAAGGCCTGGCCCTGATCGGCGACGCGGCCCATACCATCCATCCGCTGGCCGGGCAGGGGGTCAATCTGGGCTTCCTCGATGCCGCGGTGCTGGCCGAGGTGCTGCTGCAGGCGGCCAGCCGTGGCGAACGCCTGGCCGACACCAAGGTGCTCAGCCGTTACGAGCGGCGGCGCATGCCGCACAACCTGGCGTTGATGGCGGCGATGGAAGGCTTCGAACGGCTGTTCCAGGCCGATCCGCTGCCGCTGCGCTGGTTGCGTAATACCGGGCTGAAAATGGTCGACCAGATGCCCGAGGCCAAGGCGCTGTTCGTGCGCCAGGCGTTGGGCCTCAGCGGGGATCTGCCGGAACTGGCCAAAGCCTGACCGTTATCGCGAGCAGTCGAACCGCTCAACCGGCGGCTCCCGCAGGAGCCGCGCGGACATGTGTGTGGGCGCGTCTGCTCTGAACCGACGTTGGCGATGCATCAGCAACATCTCGTAACGCCTCGGCCTCCGGTTCAGTTTGAGAAGCTAAATAGTAGTCCTTATCATTTACTCCCCTTTGATTTCGAGAGACCGCTCCCATGTTGGCACCGAAGCGTCTACTGACCGCCCTGGCCCTCACCCTCATTGGCGGTACTGTCCAGGCAGCCGACGAAGTGGTGGTCTACTCCTCGCGTATCGACGAGCTGATCAAGCCGGTCTTCGATCTCTACACCCAGAAAACCGGGGTCCAGGTGAAGTTCATCACCGACAAGGAAGCGCCGCTGATGCAGCGGATCAAGGCCGAGGGCGAGAACGCCACCGCCGACCTGCTGCTCACCGTCGATGCCGGCAACCTGTGGCAAGCCGAGCAGATGGGTATCCTGCAGCCGTTCACCTCCAAGGTGATCGACACCAACATCCCCCTGCAATACCGCGCCGCCTCGCACGCCTGGACCGGCCTGAGCCTGCGGGCGCGGACCATCGCCTACTCCACCGCGCGGGTGAAACCGTCCGAACTGACCACCTACGAAGCCCTGGCTGACAAGCAGTGGGAAGGCCGCCTGTGCCTGCGCACGGCGAAGAAGGTCTACAACCAGTCGCTGACCGCGACCCTGATCGAAACCCATGGCGCGGCGAAAACCGAAGAAATCGTCAAGGGCTGGGTCAACAATCTGTCCACCGACGTATTCTCCGACGACGTCGCGGTGCTCGAGGCGATCAGCGCCGGCCAGTGCGACGTGGGCATCGTCAACACCTACTACTACGGCCGCCTGCACAAGCAGAAGCCGGATCTGCCGGTCAAGCTGTTCTGGCCGAACCAGGGCGACCGCGGCGTGCACGTCAACCTGTCGGGCATCGGCCTGACCAAGCACGCACCGCATCCGGAAGCCGCCAAGGCCCTGGTGGAGTGGATGACCACCGAGGAAGCGCAGAAGATCTTCGCCGACGTGAACCAGGAATTCCCGGCCAACCCGAGCGTGCCGCCGTCCGCCGAAGTGGCCGCCTGGGGCAAGTTCGTGGCCGACACCCTGCCGGTGGAAGTCGCCGGCAAGCGCCAGGCCGAGGCCATTCGCCTGATGGACCGTGCTGGCTGGAACTGATCCGCTGGTTATACTGCGCCCCGCCTTTGCGGGGCGTTTTGTTTAACCGGTTTGTCATTGCCTTTTATTGATCCATCTCGTTCGAGAGTCTTTCGTGGCCCATCCCGCCCAACGTCGCTGGTACCCGCTGGTTTTTGCCGTCGCCGCCCTGGTGCTGCTGCCGCTGAGCGTGCTGCTGCTGTCGTGGCAGGTGATCGACCAGCAGATCTGGTCGCACCTGTGGGAGACCCAGATGCCGCGCCTGCTGGGCAACACCCTGACTCTAGTGCTGGGCGTCGGCGTCGGCGTGACGCTGCTGGGCGTGAGCCTGGCCTGGCTGACCAGCCTCTGCGAGTTTCCCGGAAGGCGCTGGCTGGACTGGGCGCTGATGCTGCCCTTTGCGATTCCGGCCTACGTGCTGGCCTTTGTCTTCGTCGGGCTGCTGGATTTTTCCGGCCCGGTGCAGACCCTGCTGCGCGAATGGTTCGGCACGGGCCTGCGCCTGCCGCGGGTGCGTTCCACCGGCGGGGTGATCCTGGTCCTGGTGCTGGTGTTCTATCCCTATGTGTATCTGTTGGCGCGCACCGCGTTCCTGGCCCAGGGCAAAGGCCTGATGGAAGCCGCGCGGGTGCTTGGGCAGACGCCCTGGCAGGCGTTCTGGCGCGTGGCCCTGCCCATGGCGCGGCCGGCCATCGGTGCCGGTGTGGCCCTGGCGCTGATGGAAACCCTGGCGGACTTCGGCGCGGTGGCGGTGTTCAACTTCGACACCTTCACCACCGCCATCTACAAGACCTGGTATGGCTTCTTCAGCCTGTCCAGCGCCGCGCAGCTGGCCAGCCTGTTGCTGCTGGCGGTGATGCTGGTGCTGTACGGCGAGCGTCGCGCCCGTGGTGCCAGTCGCTCGGGTAACGAGCGGCCGCGGGGCAAGGTGCTGTACCACCTGCATGGCATCAAGGCCCTGGCGGCCACGGGCTGGTGCGCGTTGGTGTTTGCCTGTGCCTTTGTCATCCCAGTGCTGCAACTGCTGGTGTGGTTCTGGCAGCGTGGCCGTTTCGACCTCGACGAGCGTTATGCCGGATTGATCCTGCACACCCTGTACCTGGGCGCCATGGCGGCCCTGATCACGGTCAGCGTGGCCCTGCTGCTGGCGTTCGCCCGACGGCTGGCGCCGACCCGGGCGATCCGTTCCGGCGTCAGCCTGGCCAACCTGGGGTATGCCTTGCCGGGCTCGGTGCTGGCCGTGTCGATCATGCTGGCCTTCAGTTATCTGGACCGCGAACTGGTGATCCCGCTGTCGGGTTGGCTGGGTGGGGCGGGCAAGCCGTTGCTGCTGGGCAGCCTGGCGGCGTTGCTGCTGGCCTATCTGGTGCGGTTTATCGCGGTGGCCTACGGGCCGCTGGAAAGCAGCCTGGCGCGGATCCGCCCGTCGTTGCCGGAAGCGGCGCGCAGCCTGGGGGTCAGCGGACCGCGGCTGTTTTTCAAAGTGTATCTGCCGCTGTTGCTGCCCGGCACCCTGAGCGCGGCGTTGCTGGTGTTCGTCGATGTGCTCAAGGAAATGCCCGCCACCTTGCTGATGCGCCCGTTCGGCTGGGACACGCTGGCGGTGCGGATCTTCGAGATGACCAGCGAGGGCGAGTGGGCGCGTGCCGCGTTGCCGGCCCTGACCCTGGTCCTGGTGGGATTGCTGCCGGTGATCGGACTGATCCGACGCTCCGCTCATCGAATCGGTTAGGTGCCAGTGTCACACCTTGCGGCTACAATGCGCGGCATTCGGTGCGGTCGATCTTTCTGATCGGGTCTCTTGAATTGTCTGAGAGCTATCTATTTCAAGGCTTCCAGCTCATACGGCGACCGCCCGCACCTTCGCCACGCCCGGAAGGAGAAACCCATGGGACAGCGCACGCCTCTGTATGACCTTCATCTCGCCCTGGGCGCGAAGATGGTCGATTTTGGCGGTTGGGATATGCCTCTGCATTACGGCTCGCAGGTCGAGGAGCACCATCAGGTGCGACGCGATTGCGGGGTTTTTGATGTATCCCACATGACCGTGATCGATGTCGACGGCCCCCAGGCCAAGGCCTGGCTCCAGCACCTGCTGGCCAACGATGTCGAACGCCTGCAAAGCCCCGGCAGGGCCTTGTACAGCGCCATGCTCAACGAGCACGGCGGTATCGTCGACGACATGATCGTCTACCGCACCGAAGCCGGTTACCGGCTGGTGGTCAACGCCGCCACCCGTGACCAGGACATGGCCTGGATGCAGGCGCAGCTGGGCGCTTTCCAGGTACAACTGCACGAACGCTCCGAGCTGGCGATGCTGGCGATCCAGGGCCCCCACGCCCGCCACAAGATCGCCGAGCTGGTGACCCAGTCGCGCGGTACGCTGATCCAGCAACTCAAGCCCTTCGAAGGCCAGGCCGATGGCGACTGGTTCATCGCGCGCACCGGCTACACCGGTGAGGATGGCTTGGAAATCGTCCTGCCGGCCGACCAGGCACCGGCGTTCTTCAACGATCTGGTGGGCGCGGGCATCTCGCCGATCGGCCTCGGCGCCCGCGATACCTTGCGCCTGGAGGCCGGCATGAACCTGTACGGCCAGGACATTCACCAGGAGGTTTCACCGCTGGTGGCCAACATGGCCTGGAGCATCGCCTGGGAACCGGCGTCGCGTAAGTTCATCGGGCGCACCGCGCTGGAGGCCGAGCGCGCGGGTGGGGTGAAGCACAAACTGGTCGGCCTGGTGCTGGAAGAACGCGGCGTGCTGCGTGCCCATCAGGTGGTTCGCATCGCCGATGTTGGCGAAGGAGAGATCACCAGTGGTAGTTTCTCTCCTACGCTTAGCAAATCGATCGCCCTGGCGCGGGTGCCCATGGCTACCGCCGACCGCGCAGAAGTGGAAATCCGTGGCAAGTGGTACCCGGTCCGGGTAGTAAAACCGACCTTCGTGCGTCATGGCAAAACCTTGATCTAACTTATTTCCGGCGGGATCTACCGCTGACATTTCTTCTTGAGGACACAGAACATGAGCGATATCCCTGCTGACCTGCGTTTTGCCGAAAGTCACGAATGGGCCCGTCTGGAAGCCGATGGCACCGTGACCGTGGGCATCAGCGACCACGCTCAGGAAGCCCTGGGCGACGTGGTGTTCGTCGAGCTGACCGAAGTCGGCAATGTCTTCGGCGCTGGCGACCAGGCCGGTGTGGTGGAATCGGTGAAGGCCGCTTCCGACATCTACGCGCCAGTGGCCGGCGAAGTGATCGCGGTCAATGAAGACCTGAGCGGCAGCCCGGAGCTGCTCAACAGCGACCCGTACGGCGCCTGGATCTTCAAGCTCAAGCCGGCCAACGCTGCTGATCTTGAGAAGCTGCTCGACGCAGCCGGTTATAAGGCCGCTATCGGCGAATAATCCCTGCCAGACGCGAATCCGCTACAAGAGCGCCGTGTTGCCCTTATCGGGTACGCGGCGTTTTTTGTTTGCAGGAGGCGACACCTGGGGGTTGGCCTAGCGGCGGAGCGATCTGGCCCGCAGCACGGCTTTGTTCACCCTGATGTGAAGCTCTGCCACTTCTTCTGCCGTCAAACTCGTCGCGGGCTCGCCGCTAACCCAGGCGCCCTGATTGGTGTAGGTGACGGTTTTGGTTTCTCCGTCGTTCACACTCATGTTGTAAGGGTTGGACAGGCTGCTGGGGATCAGCGAACCCGCCGCTTGGGCCGGACCGAACCATAGTTGAAACTCGTTTTGGGGGGTCATGGTGGCAATGCCTGTATTCATGCCGCCTGAGCGGTTCACCCAGAGACTAAGTCCGGTGGAGTCCAATAATATATTGCTGGGGTTGGCCGGAAGTTCGTTATTTATTGAAACATCTCCTGGCGTTCCAGCATTTTTTGCCGGGCTGAATACACCATATTGATCCAGAGTGGTTATCTGGCCTGTGTTGATGGGTAGGTTCTTTCCGCCTGAAGTAAAGTTGACGTCTCCTTCTTGTAGCGGGGTGTTGGTGAAATTCACCATGTAGGAATCATTGGTGATATTGAAGATATTCTTGTATTGATAAGTCGGTTGGTTGGGGGTGGCGAATGGGGGCTTTGAAAGCCAGATGACAGTGAAGGAACTGTTTACTTTCTTGGCCAGGTAGAGGCTGTAGTTATTTACCTTTTGTGCAACAAGTTGCTCTTCTTCAATATAGATAATTATGGTTTGCTTGCTCATGGCTAATCTCACGCTCATCCGGTGGATGATTTAGGTGCAGAGTCTCGACTCCACCTGGCCCGTTCGACGATGAGTTTGACGCCATCAATAAAAAACCCTGTAGATCTACGATATACAGGGTTTTTCTTGCATGAGCGCAACGTGCGAACGGAAGACTGCCAATGGCATCGCGCAGTGCTCTAAGTCCTTCGCGCAACCGATGCTCGATCCGCCCGGCGGACTATGCCGCGATCCCGAGCCTGGCGTGCAGCGCCCTGACTTCAGAGGCGCTCAGGACTCTGGCCGGTTCGCCGGTCACCCAGACACCACTGTCGTTATAGGTGATGGTGACGCTGCCGCCATCCTGCAGGGTCGCTACATAGGGGTTGGACAGGTTGGTGGCGATCAACGAACCGGTTTCCTGAATGTTGCCGAACCAGAGTTGATATTGGCTTTTTGGGGTCAGCGTCGCAGTACCGATGTTCATGCCGCTCTGACGGTTCACCCAGATGTTGTTGCCACTGGAATCCAGGAGGATTTCATGCGGATTGCCTTGCAGCAGGTTGTTGATGAGCACATCCGAGGCTACGCCGCCATTCTTGGCCGGTGTGAACACGCCGTTCGCATCGAGCGTCGTGGTCTGGCCGGTGCTGATGGGCAGGTTTCTTCCGCCGGAGGTGAAGGTGACATCGCCACTGCTGACCGGGTCATTGGTGAAGTTGACCATGAAGGACGGGGTAGCGATATCAAAGGTGTTTCTATATTGGTAACTAGGGTTGTTGACTGTGGCAACAGGGCCTTTTGATTGCCAGATGACCGTAAAGTCATTGTTTACTTTCTTGGCCAGATAGAGGCTGTAGTTGTTGTTCTTTTGCGCAATCAACTGTTCTTCTTCGATGTATACAACTATTTGTTGGCTGCTCATTTCTTTGAACTCCATTTCGAGTAGATTGAAACATGGATTTTTGTAACGGTCTTTGCAGGTTGTAACTTGCAACTGCGTAGTGATTTTTTGCCTCCCTTGCGCAGTCACAAGTAAACATAGCAGGCGGAAAGTGGACCTATAGAATGATTGGCTATTGTTTTAAATTCGTCTGTATTTCGGAAATTTTATGTATGGGTTCGTGCTGATTTATCATGTGCTTATATGTGCGGTTAAAGTGAGTGCTGCCGGGAGTCTGGTTTTTGGCGCAAAGGATCAGACAAGTGGACATTTATATAACTATTGGCAACTGTATTTATTGCTGAAATAAAAAACGCCCAATACGGGATATTGAGCGTCTTGAATAGTGCAGAAACCAGCCGTTCAAGGGCTGGGTATCTATTTATGTATCTTGCAAGACAGCCTTCACCGTCGCTACCGAGCGTTCGACATCGCCCTTGCTCATGGCCGTGAACATCGGCAACGAGACGATCAGGCGTCCCACCCGTTCCGCCACCGGGAACATCCCTTCCTTGAAACCGCGCTCGCGGTACAGGCTCAGCAGGTGAATCGGCGGGTAGTGATAGCCGATGCCGATCCCACGTTCCTGCATCTGCTCCATGAAGGTCGCCCGCGCCGGCTTGCCGTCATGCCGCTCCGGCAGTACCAGCTGGAACAGGTGCCAGTTGCTGTTGCTGAAGTCCGCCGGGGGCAGCTGGGCGCCGTAGCGGGCTTCGAAGTCGCTGCCCAGGCATTCGAAGTAATGCCGGGCCAGCTCGCGGCGGTGAGCGGTGAGGGTTTCGAGGTGGGCGAACTGGCCCAGGCCGATGGCGGCCGCGACATCGGTCATGTTGAATTTGCCGCCCAGCACGTCCACGTCCAGGCCGTCGAAGCCGTGGCGGGTCACGCCCTGCAGTCGGTACTTCTCCGCCAGGCGAGCCTCTTCGGCGGTGTTCAGCACCAGGGCGCCGCCTTCGCTGCAGGTGATGTTCTTGTTGGCCTGGAAACTGAAAGAGACCAGGTCGCCGCCAGCGCCGATGCGCTCGCCATTCCAGCTTGAGCCCAGTGCCTGGGCGGCGTCTTCCACGACCCGCAGGCCGTGCTTGCGCGCCAGGGCGTAGAGGCGTGCCATATCGACCGGCAGGCCGGCGAGAAACACCGGGATGATGGCCTTGGTCCGGGGCGTGATGGCTGCTTCCACCTGGGCCAGGTCGATGTTGCGGGTGATCGGGTCGATGTCGGCGAACACCGGGGTGGCGCCGACTTCGAGAATCACGTTGGCCGTGGCCACCCAGGAGATCGGCGTGGTGATGACTTCATCGCCAGGGCCGATACCGGCGATACGCAGGGCGATCTCCATGGTGCATGTGCCGGAATTGAAGGTGCGCACCGGGCGCCCGCCGCAGTACTGCGAGAGTTGCGCCTCGAAGGCCTGGACCTTGGGCCCGCTGGTGATCCAGCCCGAACGCAGCACTTCGCCGACGCTGGCGATGGTGGCTTCATCGATGGTGGGTTTGGAGAACGGCAGGAAAGGCAGCTGGCTCATGACGATGGGATACCCGATAAGCAGTGGTCGAGGCAGGGCGGCGGGCCGCGCCGGAGTCGAGCATCATGCTACCGGTTCGCCCGGGGTGCCACACCGTCGGCGTCCGGGATCGGCTGCTATGCTGCTTTGACCGTGTTCCATCGACGCCGAGCGCCGCCTGAGAGAGAGCCCGTCATGTCCCAGTTGCCGTCCTTGAGCCAGTTACGCGATCCCAATGCCTTTCTGCGGCGTCACCTCGGGCCCGACGCCGCCGAGCAGCAAGCGATGCTCGACAGCCTGGGCCTGGGCAGCCGGGTCGAGCTGATCGAACAGACCGTGCCGCCGGGCATCCGTTTCAACCGTCCGCTGGACCTGCCGCCAGCGCTGGACGAGCAGGCCGCCCTGGCCAAATTACGCGGTTATGCCGAGCAGAACCAGGTCTGGACCAGCCTGATCGGCATGGGTTATCACGGCACTCTGACCCCCACGGTGATCCTGCGCAACGTGCTGGAAAACCCCGGCTGGTACACCGCCTACACGCCTTACCAACCGGAAATCGCCCAGGGCCGGCTCGAAGCCCTGCTCAATTTCCAGCAACTGACCATCGACCTCACCGGCCTGGAACTGGCCAACGCCTCGCTGCTGGACGAAGCCACGGCCGCCGCCGAAGCCATGGCCCTGGCCAAGCGCGTGGCCAAGTCGAAAAGCAATCTGTTCTTCGTCGACCAGAACTGCCATCCGCAGACCCTCTCGGTGGTGCAGACCCGCGCCGAAGGGTTCGGCTTCGAACTGGTGGTCGACAGCCTGGACAACCTCAAGCGGCACCAGGTGTTCGGCGCCTTGTTGCAGTACCCGGACACCCATGGCGAGATTCGCGACCTGCGGCCGCTGATCGATCATCTGCACGCGCAGCAGGCGCTGGCCTGCGTGGCGGCCGATCTGTTGAGCCTGTTGCTGCTGACGCCGCCGGGCGAGCTGGGGGCCGACGTGGTGTTCGGTTCGTCCCAGCGCTTTGGCGTGCCCATGGGCTACGGCGGGCCCCACGCGGCGTTCTTCGCTAGCCGCGAGGAGTACAAGCGGGCGATTCCGGGACGGATCATCGGCGTATCCAGGGATGCCCGGGGCAACGTGGCGCTGCGCATGGCCCTGCAGACCCGCGAACAACATATCCGCCGCGAGAAGGCCAACTCGAACATCTGCACCGCCCAGGTGTTGCTAGCCAATATCGCCAGTTTCTACGCGGTCTATCACGGCCCGGAAGGCTTGCGGCGCATCGCCCAGCGCGTCCATCGCCTGACCTGCATCCTCGCCGCCGGCCTTGAACGCAAGGGCATCGAGCGGCTGAACCGGCAGTTCTTCGACACGCTGACGCTGGAGGTCGGCGGTAGCCAGACGGCCATCATCGAGAGCGCCAAGGCCGCGCAGATCAATCTGCGGATCCTCGGGCGCGGGCACCTGGGCCTGAGCCTGGATGAAACTTGCGACGAGAGCACCGTCGCCCGGCTGTTCGATGTATTCCTCGGCGCCGACCACGGGCTGGACGTCGCGCAACTGGATGCTGAAACCCTGGTCCCGGGCATTCCCCAGGATCTGCTGCGCAGCACGTCTTACCTGAGCCATCCGGTGTTCAACAGCCATCACAGCGAAACCGAAATGCTGCGCTATCTCAAGCAGCTGGAGAACAAGGACCTGGCGCTGAACCAGTCGATGATCCCGCTGGGTTCCTGCACCATGAAGCTCAATGCCAGCAGCGAGATGATCCCCATCACCTGGCCCGGCTTCGCCAACCTGCATCCCTTTGTCCCGCCGGAGCAGGCCCTCGGCTATTCGCTGATGATCGAGGAGCTGGAGCGCTGGTTATGTGCCATTACCGGCTTCGATGCGATCTGCATGCAGCCCAACTCCGGGGCCCAGGGCGAGTACGCCGGGTTGCTGGCGATCCGCAAATACCACGAGAGCCGCCAGCAGGGAGAGCGCAATATCTGCCTGATTCCCGCCTCGGCCCACGGCACCAACCCGGCCTCGGCGCAGATGGCCGGCATGCAGGTGGTGATCGTCGATTGCGACGCCGCCGGCAACGTCGACCTGCAAGACCTGAAGGACAAGGCGCAGATTGCGGGCGGACACCTGGCGTGCCTGATGGCCACTTACCCTTCGACCCACGGGGTGTACGAAGAGGGCATCAGTGAGATCTGCGAGGTGATCCACAGTCACGGCGGCCAGGTGTACATGGACGGCGCCAACCTCAATGCCCAGGTCGGGCTGACGCGGCCGGCCGATATCGGCGCCGACGTTTCCCACATGAACCTGCACAAGACCTTCTGCATTCCCCACGGCGGCGGTGGCCCGGGCATGGGGCCGATCGGCGTGCGGGCGCACCTGGCGCCGTTCGTGGCCAACCACCCGGTGGTGGCCATCGACGGGCCGCTGCCGCAGAACGGCGCGGTCAGCGCGGCGCCCTGGGGCAGCGCCAGCATCCTGCCGATCAGTTGGATGTACATCGCCTTGATGGGCCCGCAGCTGGCGGATGCCAGTGAGGTGGCGATCCTCTCGGCGAACTACCTGGCCGAACACCTGAGCGGGGCCTTTGCGGTGCTCTACAGCGGGCGCAACGGCCGGGTCGCCCACGAGTGCATTCTCGACCTGCGGCCGCTCAAGGCGCAGACCGGCATCAGCGAAGAGGACGTGGCCAAGCGCCTGATGGACTACGGTTTCCACGCGCCGACCATGTCGTTCCCGGTGCCGGGCACGCTGATGGTGGAACCCACCGAAAGCGAGTCCAAGGCCGAGCTGGACCGTTTTATCGAGGCCATGCTGAGCATTCGCGCCGAAATCGCCCAGGTCCAGGAAGGCAACTGGCCGGCCGAAGACAACCCGCTCAAGCGCTCGCCCCATACCCTGGCAGACATCGCCGGGGTCTGGGAGCGGCCCTACAGCATCGAGCAGGCGGTAATCCCCAGCCCCCACGACAGGGCGCACAAATATTGGCCGACGGTGAACCGGGTCGACAATGTCTACGGCGACCGCAACTTGTTCTGTGCCTGCGTACCGGTGGATGCCTACCGCTGAGCTCGAACGGCGGGCAAAAAAATGCCGCTCTCGTGAGCGGCATTTTTCGTTGCGTCAGCCTGGCTAGAGGCTGGCGGTCACTGCTGGGCGACGGCGTTTTTCGCCAGGATCGCGTTGGCCAGCTCCATGTCGGTGGCCTGCAGGCCAGGGTTGTCGGCACGGACTTTCTGCATCGCGGCTTCCAGATACGGACCGCGGATGTTGCCTTCGCTGGCGACGAAGCTGTTGGCGTCGTCCTGGGCGGCGCCGATCAGCTTGTGATCCTTGGAAGTCAGGTAGGTGGAAGCGGTGGTGGCGCCGGTGGAAAGGACGTTACGCCAGAAGCTGTCGGCCATTGCCGAACCTACAGGCAGGGAAAGCAGGGCCAGGGTGGCGACAGCTGTTTTGAGACGCATGGTGGGTGACTCCAAAACTAGGGGGGAAAACTGAGCCCTTTGATAGGCGTTGGCCTGATTGAGTTCCCTGCTGCTCCAACAAGCTTTCGCCTGTGTGGACAGGGGCTGAGCGGTGCTTCGGCGTCGAGTCGGCGCACTGGAACGCAGCAGTCGTATTTGTCACCATGGGCGACTTTCTCGACTGCACGGATGCTTGCCTTGATTCTTGGCGCGATGATGTATGGAACCCTGCTGAACCTGATGTTGCTGTCCTTTATCGGACTTCCCTTGCTGTTGATTGCCTTGCTCATTCCGGCCTGCCGACACCGGATGCGTCGTCAGCCCCTGCACTTCGGTGTGCTTGCAGGGGTATGCGCAATCATCGTGGTTTGCGTACTGTGGAAAATCCACCGGGACAATCAACTGAATAAGGCGCACCACCCGCAACTTGAGCAGGACGTACAGCTTGATGGCCTGCAATTGCCCGCAGGCGCCAAGCTGAATCTGAGAACGCTTGAACCTCTGGATGCGCAAGGCCGGCCGCAACCCCATGGACTGCGCAGCCTCTATTACGCCAAATTCGCTTCGCCACACGCGATCAACGGTGTGGAGGTTACAGAGTTGCAGATGTACGGCAGCGGCCCTTTCTCAAAGATGCTGCTGAGCCGTGACCAGGTCGTTGCGGGCTGGCCCTGCGCCGGCGGCACCTGGGTAACGCTGGACATTGCCGACGAGGACCGCTTGCAACCCAGCCGCTGGCGTTTCTCTGCCTGCAGGCTGGTGACCGGGGCCGATGTGGCAGGGGTGAAGTGGCCTGACTCCAGCGAGGTCAGGCAGTACGACGGCAGGTTCAGCATCGACACCATCGGTCTGGCTTCACCGGCGGTGGTTATCCAGGGGATAGCGCTGTCGAGCCTGAGCCTGGACCTCGACGAGCAGCGGCAACCCGGACATTGGAATGGGCAACTGGCGCAAGACCTGACCCTGGGCGATTGGCACTACCCCCGCGGCATGAGGGTTCGCCAGGACACGCCGGGGACCCTGATGTTCAGCCCGAGCAAGTCGGACTGCGCGCAGAACCTGCGTACGGGGGAAACGCTCGACGCGGGGCGCTCGATACAGCAACGCCGGGAAAGCGGCGCGGTGCTGTGGATCAAGCCCAATGCCGGGTTGGGTGTACTCGACTGGTAGCGGGATAGCTCATCGCTGCTCGCTTTGTGGCGTGACCCGCAATATCTCCTCGAGGGTGGTCAGCCCGGCCGCGACTTTCTGCGCCCCGGACAGGCGCAGGCTGCGCATGCCTTCCAAGAAGGCCTGGCGGCGTATGGCGAGCAGGTCGGCGTCGGCGCTGATCAGGGCTTTGAGGCTGTCGCTCAACTGCATGATTTCATACACCCCGGCGCGGCCCCGGTAGCCGGTATCGCGGCATTCCAGGCAGCCGGTGGCGCCGTGGGCATGGCTGGGCAGCGGTGCCTGCCAGGGCCGGGTCAGGCTTTGCCAGTCGCCTTCGTCCAGGGTCAGCGGGGTCTTGCAGTGCGGACACAGGGTGCGCACCAGGCGCTGGGCCATGACTCCCAGCAGCGTGGCCTTGATCAGGTAAGGCGCGACGCCCAGTTCCAGCAGGCGGCTGATGGCGCCGGGCGCGTCGTTGGTGTGCAGGGTCGACAGCACCAGGTGGCCGGTGAGTGCGGCCTGGATCGCCATCTCCGCGGTTTCCAGGTCACGGATCTCGCCGATCATGATGATGTCCGGGTCCTGGCGCATCAGCGCGCGCACGCCGCTGGCGAAGGTCAGCTCGATGTTGTGCTGGACCTGCATCTGGTTGAACGCCGGCTCGACCATCTCGATCGGGTCCTCGATGGTGCAGAGGTTGACCTCCGGCGTCGCCAGCTTCTTCAGGGTGGTGTACAGGGTGGTGGTCTTGCCCGAACCGGTGGGGCCGGTGACCAGGATGATGCCGTTGGGCTGGCGGGTCATTTCCTGCCAGCGCCGCAGGTCGTCGCTGGAGAACCCCAACTGGTCGAAGTCCTTGAGCAGCACCTCGGGGTCGAAGATGCGCATGACCATTTTTTCGCCGAAGGCGGTGGGCAGGGTCGACAGGCGCAACTCCACTTCGCCGCCTTCCGGGGTCTTGGTCTTGACCCGGCCGTCCTGGGGTTTGCGTTTTTCCGCGACGTTCATCCGGCCCAGGCTTTTCAGGCGGCTGACCACGGCCATGGTGACCTGGGGCGGGAACTGATAGACGTTGTGCAGCACCCCGTCGATGCGAAAGCGCACGGTGCCTTGTTCGCGGCGCGGTTCGATGTGGATATCGCTGGCCCGTTGCTGGAACGCGTACTGGAACAGCCAGTCGACGATGTTGACGATGTGCGCGTCGTTGGCGTCGGGCTCCTGATCGCTGGCGCCGAGGTTGAGCAGTTGTTCGAAGTTGCCCGGGGCGTGGCTTTTCTGGTCGGCGCTGGCGCCGGTGACCGACTTGGCCAGGCGGAAGAACTCCACGGTCAGGCGCTGGATTTCCACCGGGTTGGCCACCACCCGCTTGATCGGCAGTTTCAACACGTGGGTCAGGTCGGCTTCCCAGGCACTGACATAAGGCTGGGCGCTGGCCACCGTGATCGCCTCGGCATCGATCGACACCGCGAGGATCTTGTGGCGCTGGGCGAAGGCGTAGGACATCAGCGGAGTGACGGCGGCGACGTCGATTTTCAGCGGGTCGATGCGCAGGTACGGCTGGCCGGCCTGTTGCGCCAGCCACAGGGTCAGGCTTTCCAGGTCCAGGCGCCTGCCGGGCCGGCTGAGGTCGTCCAGGTGCTGGCTGGCGAGAAACTCCAGCGGGTGCAGCTGGCTGTTGGCGGCATTACGACGGGTGGTCAGGGCGTGTTCGGCCGAGTCCTGGCTGATGAAACCCTGGGCGACCAGGTCGCGCAGCAGATCGTTGAGATCCAGCCAGTGGTCCTGGGTAACGAGAGGAACGGACATGCGGGCTCCTTGTGAACAATCCGGCAGCAGGCGGGTTAGATGCGCCTCTGACCACGCAATGCCAAGAATAGTCCCGGGATGGCGACCGCCAGTCGCCCAAGCGTTGCAGGGTTTTGCCTGGCGCCTTCAGCCGGCGGCTTGCAGCGGCTCGCGCTCGGCCAGTTGCAACTGTACCGAACACACGCTGATCAGGTTGCGCAGTTTTTCCGCGATGACCTGGGCGCGGTGCCAGCTCAGGCCGTCGAGCAGCACTTCCATCAGCAGCGAACCGTCCTGCTGTTGCACCTGGACCTGCTGCGGCAGCAGGGACTGCAAGGCGAAATGGTTGAGCACCCGGCACAGCACATCGGCTTCGGCGTCGGTGACCAGTTGGTAATGCACCCGGCAATGGGTGTTGGCGACATTCCACACATCGGCGCGGGAACTGACGGCTTCGAGAGAGGGCATGGGGTTCTCCAGATCAATGGAGAAATTTTTACATTCGGTTGCGGGTATTTCTTATCTAAGATGAACGTATTTTCCGGATTATCGAATTGGATGATTCGTCTTTAAGGATTATGGAGGGTTTTCTATGCATGGCGAGCTGGACGCTTACGACCGTCGCATTCTGGCGCTGCTGCAAGAGGACGCTTCGCTGTCCAGCGCGCAGATCGCCGAGCAGGTGGGCTTGTCGCAGTCACCTTGCTGGCGGCGGATCCAGCGGCTCAAGGAGGAGGGGGTGATCCGTGGCCAGGTGACCTTGCTCGACCGCAAGAAGATCGGCCTCAACACGCAGATCTTCGCCGAGGTCAAACTCAACGCCCACGGCCGTTCCAACTTCACCGAATTCACCGAGGCGATCCGCGGTTTTCCGGAAGTGCTGGAGTGTTATGTGCTGATGGGTGCGGTGGATTTCCTGTTGCGCATCGTCACGGCGGACATCGAGGCGTATGAGCGTTTCTTCTTCGAGAAACTGTCGATGGTGCCGGGGATTCAGGAAGTGAATTCGATCGTGGCGCTGTCGGAGATCAAGTCCACGACCAGCCTGCCCGTCCTGCGTTGATGCAGTTGGCGCTATCGCGAGCAAGCTCGCTCCTACAAGGGGTTACCGCCAACCTGTAGGAGCGAGCTTGCTCGCGATCAGGCCGTTACATGCGCAGCAAGGTCTTCCATGCGCGGTTCTGGAACACCGTGATCGCCTGTTGCTTGCGGGCATCCAGAGTTTCGTCGGTGATCGGCTCGTTGGCCAACTGCGCCAGCTTGTTCAACTCGCCGTACAGGCGATCCAGCTCCGGGATTTCCAGCACGTTGCGCGCGTGATGCAACCAGGACTGGATGCGTTCGATGCGCGGCAGTTGCTCGGCCAGGTCTTCCGGTTGCTGCTGGTAGCGTGGCAGTTGCAGGGCGCTGGCTTCGTCGGCCAGCAGGCGCGGCAACCAGCTGCCCAGTTGCGCCGCACCCTGACGGTTGCCACGGGTATTGCGCTCGGCGGTCCAGCTGCGGGCCAGCAACCAGCGCGAGGTGTTCAGCGAGAACAGGCCCCAGCGCACGTCCTGCAACTCTTCGATGAACTGCTCGGGCGCGGCCTTGCGCACGTCTTCGTCGTCCAGGCCGGCTTGTACCAGCGGACGCCAGTCTTCCAGCAGGCCGTCCAGCGACGCGCGCAACTCGGCGGTCGCCTGGCGCGGCGCGGCCTGGCCCAGGCTGCTGACCAGGGCGCGCAGTTCCGCCAGGTTCTCGACCCAGTCCTGCAGCAGGCGCCAGTGGCCGTTGAAGCGATATTGCTCGGCCAGGCGCTGGCTGCTGCCCAGCAGGTGCCAGGTCAGCGCCGCGAAGGCGTCGTCCAGCGGCGTTTCCGCGCTCAGTTCCGGGGCCGGCAGGCTCAGGGAGTAGCTGTTGGCGTCGAACAGGCGGTAGCCGCGCTCGGCCTTGCTGATGTCGCAGGGCATCAGCGGCAGGGTGGCGGCCAGCTCGGCGGCCAGTTCCAGCAGGGCGGCCGGTTCGCCTTCGCGCAGTTCCAGTTCCAGCTCGCAGATCTCTTCCTTCTGCTTGCCGGCGATCACGTGGCCCAGGTCCAGGGCGGCCTCGATCACCACCTTGGCCTTGCCGCGGCCCCAAGCGATTTCCGCGCGTTCGCGGACGAAGTCGGTGGTGAAGATCGGCTTGAGGGTCTTCTTGTCCAGCTCGGCCAGTTGCTCGGGCCAGCATTCGCCATCGAGTTTCTTCAGGTCGAGCTTGGCTTTGGCCAGGTGCCAGTCGTACTCGTTGCGTTCCGACAGGCCGGCGACGCTCTGGCCGCGGGTCTTGAGGGTCTGGATCACTTCTTCGCCGTCGCGGCGCAGGCGCAGGGCGACCTTGGCGCGGGCCAGGTCGCGCTCGGGCGTGTCGAAGTACTGGTTCATCAGTTCGCGGTGTTCCCAGCCACTTTTGTTGCGTTTTTTCAGGAGCGGGTGCTCACGCAGGGCGGCGAGGGTTTCGCGGCTGACGCGGAGTTTGATTTCGGTTTCTTTCTGCATGGCCGGAAAATCCAGGATCGGGAGCGCAGCCGGGGGAAATGTGTGGCTGCCAAGGTCGTGCAGTGTACAGGACTCGCCGCGTCGAGGTGCCGTGGCGGTTTATTCCTGTCGCAGGATGGCTCTATGATGGACTTCATCTTGGAACCCTGGAGCCAGCGCATGCCATTGCCGTCCATGAAAGAGCAGTTCGCTGCGCTGATTGCCACACCTTCGGTCAGCTGTACCCAGCCGGCGCTGGATCAGTCCAATCGTGCGGTCATAGACCTGCTGGCGAGCTGGCTTGGCGACCTGGGTTTCGCCTGCGACATCCAACAGGTCAGCCCCGGCAAGTTCAATCTGCTCGCCAGTTTCGGCAGCGGCCCCGGCGGCCTGGTGCTGGCCGGGCACAGCGATACCGTGCCCTACGACGGCGCGCTGTGGCAGACCGATCCGCTGAAGCTCACCGAGGTCGACGGACGCTGGGCCGGCCTGGGCAGCTGCGACATGAAAGGCTTTTTCGCCCTGGTCATCGAGGCGGTCCGGCCGCTGCTGGATCAGTCCTTCAAGCAACCTCTGCTGATTCTCGCCACCTGTGACGAGGAAAGCTCCATGGCCGGCGCCCGGGCCCTGGCCGAAGCTGGCCGGCCGTTGGGGCGCGCCGCGGTGATCGGCGAGCCGACCGGGCTGCGGCCGATCCGTATGCACAAAGGCGTGATGATGGAGCGCATCGATATCCTCGGGCGCAGCGGCCATTCCTCCGACCCGAGCCTGGGCCATAGCGCCTTGGAAGCCATGCACGATGCCATCGGCGAACTGCGCGGCCTGCGCCTGGCGTGGCAGCGCGAATTCCGCAATCCGCAGTTCAGCGTGCCGCAGCCGACCCTGAACCTTGGGTGTATCCATGGTGGCGACAACCCGAACCGGATCTGCGGCCAATGCTCGCTGGAGTTCGACCTACGGCCGTTGCCGGGCATGGACCCGCAGGCGCTGCGGGCGGCCATCCGACAGAAGCTGGTGCCCGTGGCCGAGCGGCATCAGGTGCAGATCGACTACGCGCCGCTGTTCCCCGAAGCGCCGGCCTTCGAGCAGGCCGAAGACTGCGAACTGGTGCGGGTGGCCGAGCGTCTGACCGGCCATCGCGCCGAAGCAGTGGCGTTCGGCACCGAAGCGCCTTATCTTCAGCGCCTTGGCTGCGAGACAGTGGTGCTGGGCCCGGGCGACATCGCCTGTGCTCACCAGCCGGGGGAATACCTCGAAATGTCACGCTTGCAGCCTACCGTGCATCTACTACGTGAACTGATTAACCATTACTGCCTGACGCCGGCCTGATTTCTACTAAATCACCGACGGCCAAGCCCGTACCTCAAGGAGAGCGAGCGTGTCGCCAAGCCTGTTCCGACGATAACCACCAGCCCGCTGTGCGTTTTCCCGTTTCGTCCTTTTATAGGCTGCTTCTTATTTACAGGCTCAGGTTATGCCCGATTACGTCAATTGGCTTCGTCACGCTTCTCCTTATATCAATGCCCACCGCGACTGCACCTTCGTGGTCATGCTGCCCGGCGACGGCGTAGAACATCCGAACTTCGGCAACATCGTCCATGACCTGGTGCTGCTGCACAGCATGGGCGTGCGCCTGGTGCTGGTGCACGGCTCGCGTCCACAGATCGAAGCCCGCCTGGCCGCCCGTGGCCTGACCCCGCATTACCACCACGGCATGCGCATCACCGATGCGGCGACCCTGGAATGCGTGATCGACGCCGTCGGCCAGTTGCGCATCGCCATCGAAGCACGGCTGTCCATGGACATGGCGTCCTCGCCGATGCAGGGTTCGCGGCTGCGGGTCGCCAGCGGCAACCTGGTGACCGCCCGGCCGATCGGCGTGCTCGAAGGCGTCGACTATCACCACACCGGCGAAGTGCGCCGGGTCGATCGCAAGGGCATCAACCGCCTGCTCGACGAGCGCTCGATCGTACTGCTATCGCCCTTGGGCTACTCGCCGACCGGAGAAATCTTCAACATCGCCTGCGAAGACGTCGCCACCCGCGCGGCCATCGACCTGGCCGCCGACAAGCTGCTGCTGTTCGGCGCCGAGCGTGGCCTGCTGGATGAAAGCGGCAACCTGGTACGCGAACTGCGCCCGCAGCAGGTGCCGGCGCATTTGCAGCGTCTGGGCGGCAACTATCAGGCGGAACTGCTGGATGCCGCGGCCGAGGCTTGCCGGGGCGGAGTAGGGCGCAGCCATATCGTCAGCTACGCCGAAGACGGCGCGCTGCTGACCGAGCTGTTCACCCGTGACGGTGGCGGTACGCTGGTGGCCCAGGAGCAGTTCGAACGGGTCCGCGAGGCGGCCATCGAGGACGTCGGCGGTCTGCTGGATCTGATCAGCCCGCTGGAAGAACAGGGGATTCTGGTGCGGCGTTCCCGCGAGGTGCTGGAGCGTGAGATCGAACAGTTCAGCGTGGTCGAGCGCGAGGGGATGATCATCGCCTGTGCCGCGCTCTACCAGATCGCCGATTCCGACGCCGGGGAGCTGGCCTGTCTGGCGGTGAACCCCGAATACCGCCACGGTGGTCGTGGCGACGAACTGTTGGAAAGGATCGAAACCCGGGCCCGGGCCCAGGGCCTGAAAACCTTGTTTGTCCTCACCACCCGTACCGCCCACTGGTTCCGCGAACGCGGTTTCGCGCCTAGCAGTGTCGAGCGTCTGCCTTCCGCGCGGGCGTCGCTGTACAACTATCAGCGCAACTCGAAGATCTTCGAAAAAGCCCTCTGAGCATCACTTCCTTCGGCAACCCGCTCTTGACAGGAGCGGGTTTTTGCTGCGCCCGCCGCAAACGATTTGTGTTTCAGAAAAGTAAATCTGCGTGACACAAAAACTGTAACAAATTGACGCGACCATTGGCGCAAAGCCATTATTGCGTCGCCTTTTTGATACGGGTTGACGTATCTGGCTTATGTTTTAACTGATCGATCTAAAGATCAGCGGGGAAATACCATTCAGGAATCAGACAGTACGCCGATACCTTGTGCCACGGCTCAAGTAGGCAGACCTGGATATATTCCTGAGCGGTATGAACAAGAATGAAATAATTCTTTTTGGGATTATGGAAAACTCATTACCCTGCAAGGCGCAAATCATCGCGATTAGACCTTGGTCGTAGACACAGTTGGTTACGATTGACTTATGAGTCACGGTCTGGCGCTAATCGCCCACCGATGGACCCGGGGCATCAGACCCTGGGCCTGAGTACACAAGAATTAGAAACGAGAGGAGCGAAACATGAACAAGTCCACCTTGGCCCTGGCTGTGGCCGTTGGGGTTCTGGCGCAGCAGGCAGGCGCCGCCGGTTTCATCGAAGACAGCAAGGCCAGCATCACCGCCCGTAACTTCTATATCAACACTGACAACCGTGACGGCACTGCCAAGCCTTCCAAGCAGGAAGAATGGGGTCAGGGTTTCATCTTCAACTTCGCTTCCGGCTACACCGAAGGCACCGTAGGCTTCGGCGTCGACGCCATCGGCCTGCTGGGCATCAAGCTGGATTCCGGTAAAGGTACTGCCTATAACGCCGGTAGCGCGAACAAGGGCGGCACCGTTTTCCCAAGCGACAGCGACGGTCGTGCGGTAGACGACTTCAGCAGCCTGGGCCTGACCGCCAAGGTCAAGGTTTCGAAAACTGAGCTGCGTCTGGGCACCCTGTTGCCAAAACTGCCGGTTGTAACCTCCAACGACGGTCGCCTGCTGCCACAGACCTTCGAAGGTGGCCAGATCACTTCCAACGACATCGACAACCTGACTCTGGTTGGCGGTAAGCTGGAACACGCCAAGGGCCGTAACTCGACCAACAACGACTCGCTGACCATTGCCGGTTCCAACGGTGCGACTACCACCGCTACCTCGAACAAGCGCAGCAATGAGTTCTACTTTGCCGGTGGTGACTACAAGATCACCAAGGATCTGACCGCGCAGTACTACTACGGCAACCTGGAAGACTTCTACAAGCAGCACTTCTTGGGCCTGACCCACAACTGGGCACTGCCAGTGGGCAGCCTGAAGACCGACCTGCGTTACTTCAACAGTGACTCCGACGGCAAGAACTCCAGCCAGGAAGGTCGTTTGGCCGGCTACCGCTCTTCTGGCTACCAGAACAACGGCGGTGAAGTGGACAACCGCACCTGGAGTGCGAAATTCACCTATAGCCTGCAAGGCCACGCGCTCAGCGCCGGCTACCAGCGTGTGAATGGCACCAGCGACTTCCCGTTCCTGAACCAGGGTGACGGTGCATCCGCCTACCTGATCACCGACGTGCAGATCGGCAAGTTCCAGCGTGCCGGCGAGCGTACCTGGTTGGCCCAGTACGCCTACGACTTCGCAACTATCGGTTTGCCAGGTCTGACCACCTCCGTGATGTACCTCAAGGGTGACAACGTTGCCACCTCCACCGGCGACAAAGGTGAGTGGGAGCGTGACTTCTCCCTGGGCTACGTAGTACCGGAAGGCACCTTCAAGGGCCTGGGCCTGACGTGGAAAAACGCTTCGCTGCGCTCTGAAGTCGCCAGCCAGCGTAACCAGGACGAGAACCGTCTGATCGTGAGCTACACCCTGCCTATCCTGTAATCCGACGTTAAAACCTCGCCCGGCGCAATGCCGGGCGAGGTGTTGTCATCCAGGTCGGACCCACCCCCGCAGGTCCTCCCCGAAACCCCTCTTTACAGCTACTCAAGGCCTTCTCGAACCTTGTCGAGGATGGTGTGCCCTGGGCGTGTGCGAATCCAGTGAAGAGATTTTTAATATTCCTTTACCGTCTAAATAAATCGATATTTATTCTTTTTAAATATTCCCAGGCGCAGGCACAGTAGGGCCCATAACGCACTCACAGGAGCAGCAACATGAGCCTCAGACTTGGCGACATCGCCCCCGACTTCGAACAGGATTCCAGCGCCGGCAAGATTCGCTTCCACGAGTGGCTCGGCGACAGTTGGGGCGTGCTGTTTTCCCATCCGGCGGACTTCACCCCGGTGTGCACCACCGAACTGGGATTCACCGCCAAGCTCAAGGAGCAGTTCGCCCAGCGCGGCGTGAAAGCCATTGCCCTGTCGGTGGACCCGGTGGACTCGCACCACAAGTGGATCGAGGACATCAACGAAACCCAGAACACCCTCGTCAACTTCCCGATCCTGGCCGACGCCGACCGCAAGGTCTCGGACCTGTACGACCTGATCCACCCGAATGCCAACGACACCCTGACCGTACGTTCGCTGTTCGTCATCGACCCGAACAAGAAGGTGCGTCTGACAATCACTTATCCGGCCAGCACCGGGCGCAACTTCCACGAGATCCTGCGGGTGATCGACTCGCTGCAGCTCACCGACAACTACAAGGTGGCCACCCCGGCCAACTGGCAGGACGGTGATGAAGTGGTGATCGTGCCGTCGCTCAAGGACGAAGAGGAAATCAAGAAGCGCTTCCCCAAAGGCTATCGCGCGGTCAAACCCTACCTGCGCCTGACTCCGCAACCGAATCGCTGACACCATGGCCCGCAGGCGTGAGCCGGCATTGCCGCTGCCTGCGGGTCAGGTACCGCTTCCACAAAGCAGGGGTTTTAAGGCCGTTTCGACGGCCTATTTTTTTGCCTGGAAAACAGCTTTTCTTATATTCATTTAAAGAATAAACAAATGAAAAAATAAGATTTATGGATATATAAATAGACTGTTAAGGTCTGCTCAGCTCAGCGAGATCGCAAACCGCGAATCGCCCATTACCGCTAAAGGAAACCTCTGCATGCTGGTCGTCTCACTCGGTGGCAGTCCCAGCCAACGCTCCCGCTCCGGGGTGCTGCTGGAACACGCCAAACGCTGGTTGCAGCAACAAGGTGTGGAAGTGGTCGACTATCAGGTGCGGGATTTCCCGGCCGAGGACCTGCTCCACGCGCGCTTCGACAGCCCGATGGTGATCGACCTGTTGCAACAGATCGAACAGGCCGACGGCCTGCTGATCGCTACCCCGGTCTACAAGGCATCGTTTTCCGGCGCGCTGAAAACCGTGCTCGACCTGCTGCCGGAACGCGCCCTGAACCACAAGGTGGTGCTGCCGATGGCCACGGGCGGCAGCATCGCCCACATGCTGGCGGTGGACTACGCGCTCAAGCCGGTGCTGTCGGCCCTCAAGGCCCAGGAGATGCTCCAGGGCATCTTCGCCGAGGACAGCCAGATCGCCTACGGCGAAGGCAGCGCCCAGGCGCAACTGGCGCCGGCGCTGGAGCAGCGTCTGCGCGAAGCCCTGGAACAGTTCCACAGCGCCATGGCGCGGCGTCCCAAGCCGCTGGACCCGAATCTGTTGAATGACCGTTTGTTGAGTGCTCGCTGGAGCATTTGAGTCCTACCCGATTCTGAAGTACTGGCCTTACTTAGCCGCCAACGGCCTAGCAGGTGCAGCCAAAACCCAACAGCAAAAAGGAGAGCGCCATGCGCCCTGTGATTTTGCGTCGTGGTCTGGTCGCTCTGTTTGCTGCGGCTGTGTCCTTCGGCGCCATCGTTCAAGCCCAAGCGGCCGAAACCCTGCGTATCGGCTATCAGAAATACGGCACCCTGGTGCTGCTCAAGGCCAAGGGCTCGCTGGAGAAGCGTCTGGCGGAGCAGGGCGTGCAGGTGCAATGGACCGAATTCCCCGGCGGCCCGCAGCTGCTGGAAGGGCTGAACGTCGGCTCCATCGACTTCGGCGTCACCGGCGAGACCCCGCCCGTATTTGCCCAGGCCGCCGGTGCCGACCTGTTGTACGTGGCTTACGAGCCACCGGCACCGACCAGCGAAGCGATCCTGGTGCCCAAGGATTCGCCGATCAAGTCGGTGGCGGAGCTCAAGGGCAAGAAGGTGGTCCTCAACAAGGGCTCCAACGTGCACTACCTGCTGGTCCGCGCCCTCGAAGACGCCGGCCTCAAGTACAGCGACATCCAGACCGTCTTCCTGCCGCCCGCCGATGCCCGCGCCGCCTTCGAGCGTGGCAGCGTCGATGCCTGGGTGATCTGGGACCCCTATCAGGCGGCGGCCGAGAAGCAGCTGCAAGCCCGCACCCTGCGTGATGGCAGCGGCATCGTCGACAACCACCAGTTCTACCTGGCGACCAAACCCTACGCACAGCAGCACCCCGAGGTGATCAAGACCCTGGTGGAAGAGGTGCGCGCGGTGGGCGAGTGGTCCAAGGCCAACCCGGACGAAGTGACCCAGCAGGTGGCGCCACTGCTTGGCCTGCCGGCGGACATCACCCTGACCTCGGTGAAGCGCCAGGGCTATGGCGCGCACTTCCTGACCCCGGACGTGGTGGCGGCCCAGCAGAAAATCGCCGACAGCTTCCACCAGCTCAAGCTGATTCCCAAGCCCCTGAGCATCAAAGACGTGATCTGGACGCCTCCAGCCGCCGTTGCCAAAGCGCCGTAACTCGATCCCCTTAGGAGACAACTCCATGAGCCTCAATATTTTCTGGTTCCTGCCTACCCACGGCGACGGCCATTACCTTGGCACCGCCGAAGGCGCTCGCGCCGTCGACCACGGCTATCTGCAGCAGATCGCCCAGGCGGCCGACCGCCTCGGTTTCGGCGGCGTGCTGATCCCCACCGGACGTTCCTGCGAGGACTCCTGGCTGGTGGCGGCCTCGCTGATCCCGGTGACCCAGCGCCTGAAGTTCCTGGTCGCCCTGCGCCCCGGGATCATTTCTCCGACGGTGGCGGCGCGCCAGGCGGCGACCCTGGATCGCCTGTCCGGTGGCCGGGCGCTGTTCAATCTGGTGACCGGCGGCGATCCGGACGAACTGGCCGGCGACGGCCTGTTCCTCAGCCATGAAGAGCGCTACCAGGCTTCGGTGGAATTCACCCGCATCTGGCGCCGGGTGCTGGAAGGCGAAACCGTCGATTACGACGGCCAGCACATCAGCGTGAAGGGCGCCAAGTTGCTTTATCCGCCGATCCAGCAACCGCGTCCGCCGCTGTACTTCGGTGGCTCCTCGGAAGCCGCGCAGGACCTGGCCGCCGAGCAGGTGGACATGGTCCTGACCTGGGGCGAACCACCGGCCGCGGTGGCCGAGAAGATCGAGCAGGTCCGGGCCAAGGCCGCCAAGCAGGGGCGCAGCGTGCGCTTTGGCATTCGCCTGCATGTGATCGTGCGTGAAACCAACGCCGAGGCCTGGAAAGCGGCCGAGCGCCTGATCTCCCATCTGGACGACGACACCATCGCCCGCGCCCAGGCGTCCCTGGCGCGCTTCGATTCGGTCGGCCAGCAACGCATGGCGGCCCTGCACAGCGGGCGCCGTGACAAGCTGGAAGTCAGCCCCAATCTCTGGGCCGGTGTCGGCCTGGTGCGTGGCGGCGCGGGCACCGCGCTGGTCGGCGATGGCCCGACCGTGGCGGCGCGGATGCAGGAGTACGCGGACCTCGGTATCGACACCTTTATCTTCTCTGGTTATCCCCACCTGGAAGAGTCGTACCGGGTGGCCGAGCTGCTGTTCCCGCACCTGGATATCGAACGTCCCGAGTTGCCCAAGGGTGCCGGGTACGTCAGCCCGTTCGGCGAAATGGTCGCCAACGACATCATCCCCAAAGCTGCGTCCCAGAGCTGAGGCGTGGCCATGAACAGACAAGCTTTGTTCCATCGCCTGGCGCCCTGGGCCCTGCCACTGCTGTTACTGGCGGTATGGCAGTTGTCGGTCTCGGCCGGCTGGCTGTCGACGCGGATCCTGCCGGCACCCAGCGCGGTGATCGAAGCCGGGGTCGGCCTGGTGCGCAGCGGCGAAATCTGGACCCACCTGGCTATCAGCGGCTGGCGCGCGGCGATCGGTTTCCTGATCGGCGGCGGCATCGGCCTGGCCCTGGGCTTTATCACCGGCCTGTCGAAGTGGGGCGGACGCCTGCTGGACAGCTCGGTGCAGATGATCCGCAACGTGCCGCACCTGGCGCTGATTCCCCTGGTGATCCTGTGGTTCGGCATCGATGAGTCGGCGAAAATTTTCCTGGTGGCCTTGGGCACTCTGTTCCCGATCTACCTGAACACTTATCACGGCATCCGCAACGTCGACCCGGCGCTGGTGGAAATGGCGCGCAGCTATGGCCTGTCCGGCTTCGCCCTGTTCCGCCAGGTGATCCTGCCGGGCGCCTTGCCTTCGATCCTGGTAGGCGTGCGGTTTGCCCTGGGCTTTATGTGGCTGACGCTGATCGTCGCGGAAACCATCTCCGCCAGCTCCGGCATCGGTTATCTGGCGATGAACGCCCGGGAGTTCCTGCAGACCGACGTGGTGGTGCTGGCCATCGTCCTGTATGCCGTGCTCGGCAAACTGGCGGACCTCGCCGCGCGCGGCCTGGAGCGTGCCTGGCTGCGTTGGCATCCGGCCTATCAAGTGGTCAAGGGAGGTGCGCAATGACGGCTCAACAACCTCCACGCCTGCTGCGCGGTATTCCGCTGGCGGTGCGCAAGCTGCAAAAGACCTTCGGTTCGCGCCAGGTGCTGCGCGAGATCGACCTGCATATTCCGGCCGGGCAATTCGTCGCGGTGGTCGGCCGTAGCGGCTGCGGCAAGAGCACCTTGCTGCGCTTGCTGGCCGGCCTCGACAAACCCACCGGCGGCGAATTGCTAGCCGGTGCCGCGCCGCTGAGCCAGGCCATCGAGGACACCCGCCTGATGTTCCAGGAGGCGCGCCTGCTGCCCTGGAAGAAAGTCATCGACAACGTCGGCCTGGGCCTCACGGGCGACTGGCGCCCCCAGGCCCTGCAAGCCCTGGAGGCGGTGGGCCTGGCCGACCGCGCCAATGAGTGGCCGGCTGCCTTGTCCGGTGGCCAGAAGCAGCGGGTGGCCCTGGCCCGGGCGCTGATCCACCAGCCACGCCTGTTGCTGTTGGACGAGCCCCTGGGCGCGCTGGATGCCCTGACCCGGATCGAGATGCAGCAACTGATCGAGCGCCTGTGGCAGCAGCATGGCTTCACCGTCCTGCTGGTGACCCACGACGTCAGCGAAGCGGTGGCGGTGGCCGACCGGGTGATCCTGATCGAAGAAGGCGAGGTCGGTCTCGATCTGCTGGTGGAGCTGCCGCGCCCACGGGTGCGTGGCTCCCATCGATTGGCGGCGCTGGAAGCCGAAGTCCTCAGCCGCGTGTTGTCGCTACCCGCCTCGCCGCCCGAGCCGGAACCCGTTTCACCCTTGCCCACGCAATTGCGCTGGGCTCAGTAACAACCTCACACCCTCTACCACGACAGGAATCAACATCATGACTATCAAGGCCATCAACGTTCGCAACCAGTTCAAAGGCACCATCAAGGAAATCGTCGAAGGCGACGTGCTCTCTGAAATCGACGTGCAGACCGCCTCCGGCATCGTCACGTCGGTGATTACCACCCGTTCGGTCCGGGAGCTGGAACTGGCGATCGGCAGCGAAGTGATCGCGTTCGTGAAATCCACCGAGGTGTCGATCGCCAAGTTGTGACTGGTGCGCGACAACCGGCCCCGGATGGCGTGAGCCCTTCGGGGCTTTTTTATGGGCGATGACGGCTGTAGTCGCTGCCAAGCCTGCGAGGCTGCGATCGAGGTGGGCGGCATTCCGACGCAGCCTTCGCCAGCCGGTCTATCTGAAGGAATGCATGGCCAGGTTTCACGGCCGCGTTGCGGCCGGGCGCAGCCTCGCTAGCTCGGCAGCGGCTACAGGGCAGGGCGCTTGGGCAGGTAAGGCGGGAGGTACAGCCCCAGGTAGGCATCGAACACCCGCATGCCTTCCTCGGCCATGCGTTCGGTGATCTGCCCATGTTGCTGGACCGAGCGTGCGTAGACGCGGTCGCCCAGTTCCATGGCCAGGGCGAACACATCCACATCCGTGGGCAGCGCAGGCAGCTGGAAGTGCTGGTCGAACAGCTTGTGCATCAGGTCGCCCAGTTCGATGTCGTGCTGGCGGTCGGCCTGGGTGACCTCGGTGAGGCCATGCTGGGCCAGGATCAACTGGCGGGCCGCGGCGTCGGCGCTGTAGATGGCGAGCATGCGCTGTTCGACCAGCCGCGACAGGTCGTGCCAGCTGCCCAGGGCTGCGTGGTCGATGGGCTCTTGCAGGCAGGCGCGGAAGGCCGCGTGGACGTCGGCGGTCAGGGCTTCGAGCAGGGCGGGAACGCTGGCGAAGAAGTGGTAGACCGAGGAGGGCGGGATCTCCGCGCGCTCGGCCACGCTGTAGATCGACAGGCTGGCCACGCCCTCGGCGGCAAGCAGGGTGCGGGCGGCATCGAGTATCGAGTCGATCCGGGCCTGGCTGCGTGCGCGGGGTTTGCGGGGGGTGGCTACGCGTGTCATGGGAGTCTCCTGCGGGGCAGCGGGCATTGTACGCGAGGTCATAGGCACGGTCAGGCGCGATCGTTGTAGCCGCTGCCGCAGGCTGCGACAAGGCCCGAAGGGCCTTCCGAGGCCCTCAGCGTCTCCCGCGGAACCGGTCGCAACCTGTGGCAGCGGCTACAGCGGTCATAAAAAAACGCCACGGGCCTTTGCGGCCGGTGGCGTTTTTTTTGCTGCAGCCGCTTACACGGTGTGCAGGTACCAGTTGTACTCGAGGTCGGAGATCGAGTGCTCGAACTCCTCCAGCTCGCTTTCTTTACAGGCCACGAAGATATCGATGTATTTCGGATCGATGTACTTGGCCATGACTTCGCTGTCGTCCAGCTCGCGCAGCGCATCGCGCAGGTTGTTCGGCAGGCTCTGCTCGTTCTGCTCGTAGGAGTTGCCTTCGGTTGGCGCGCCCGGTTCCACCTTGTTGACCAGACCGTGGTGCACGCCCGCCAGCACCGAAGCCATCAGCAGGTACGGGTTGGCATCGGCACCGGCGACACGGTGTTCGATGCGCACGGCATCGGAAGAACCGGTCGGTACGCGAATGGCCACGGTACGGTTGTCCAGGCCCCAGCTCGGCGAGTTCGGCACATAGAACTGCGCGCCGAAACGACGGTAGGAGTTGACGTTCGGGCAGAGGAAAGCCATCTGCGCCGGTAGGGTCTCGAGCACACCGCCGATCGCGTGACGCAGTGCGGCGTTCTGCTCGGGATCCTCGCTGGCAAAAATATTCTTGCCGTCTTTGTCCAGGACCGAAATGTGGACGTGCAGACCATTACCCGCCTGGCCTGGGTAAGGCTTGGCCATGAAGGTGGTGTCCATCTCATGGTCGTAGGCGATGTTCTTGATCAGACGCTTGAGCAGTACCGCATAGTCGCAAGCCTTGATCGGATCGGCGACGTGGTGCAGGTTCACTTCGAACTGCGCCGGAGCACTTTCCTTGACGATGGCGTCGGCCGGGATGCCTTGTTCTTTCGCGCCTTCGAGAATGTCCTGCAGGCAGTCGACGTACTCGTCGAGGTCGTCGATCAGGTAGACCTGGGTCGAATGCGGGCGTTTGCCGGAGATTGGCGAGCGTGGTGGCTGTGGCCGGCCATTCACGTTCTCCTGGTCGATCAGGTAGAACTCCAGCTCGAAAGCCGCGCAGATGGTCAGGCCCAGCTCGTCAAACTTGGCAACGACCTGGCGCAGCACTTCGCGCGGGTCGGCGAAGAAAGGGTCGCCTTCGAGTTCGTGCATGGTCATCAACAGTTGCGCGGTGGGGCGTTTCTGCCAGGGTTCATTGCACAGGGTATCGGGGATTGGATAGCAGATTCGATCGGCGTCGCCGATGTCCAGGCCCAGGCCGGTGCTTTCCACCGTCGAGCCATTGATATCCAGAGCAAATAAAGAGGCCGGCAGGTTGATGCCTTTCTCGTAAACCTTGTGGAGGCTGGTGCGTTCGATGCGCTTGCCGCGCACCACACCATTCATATCCGCAATCAGAAGGTCAACGTACAGAACCTCAGGATGTTCCTTAAGGAACGCGTTCGCTTCGTTAAGCTGAACGGCACGCGGGGGTACCGACATGATGCAACACCTTTGTTGTTAAAAATATCAATCATTGATCTTTTCAGGTTTCAGTCAACCCGAACAGCATGCCGAAGTCAAGCGAGGCCTTTTTTGCCCTAAAAAAGCGCCTGCGGGGCATTTTTGGGGCGCTTTTCTGGCTTCGGAGGGCTTGGCCGCCACGGCCTTGAGCGGGCCGTGTTGTATTTTTTACGGGGGTGTTGTGTAAAAAAATGAACAAGGCTAAGCTCGATTTAAACCCATAACAGCAATAATACCGGGGTGTTTCATGTCTCGCCTGCCGTTAATCGGCGTCACCGCCTGCTCCAGGCAGATCGGTCTGCATGCTTATCACATCAGTGGCGACAAATACGTCCGCGCAGTGGCAGTAGCAGCCAAGGGCGTGCCCATGATCCTCCCGTCCCTGGCCGATATTCTGAGCCCGTCCGATATTCTGGACGGTCTGGATGGCATCCTCTTTACCGGTTCACCCTCCAATATCGAACCTTTTCACTATAGCGGTCCCGCCAGCGCGCCGGGAACCGCGCACGACCCTGCCCGTGATGCCAGCACCCTGCCGCTGATCCGCGCCGCGGTGGCGGCCGGGGTTCCGGTACTGGGGATCTGTCGCGGCTTTCAGGAAATGAACGTGGCCTTCGGCGGCAGCCTGCATCAGCGGGTCCACGAAGCCGGCCCGTTCATGGACCACCGCGAGGACGATAGCCAGCCGGTGGAAGTGCAATACGCTCCGGCCCATGCGCTGCATGTACAGCTGGGCGGGGTGCTGGCCGGCCTCGGCCTGCCGGCGCAGATTGAAGTCAATTCGATTCATGGCCAAGGCGTTGAACGTCTGGCGCCGGGCCTGAAGATAGAGGCCCTGGCACCCGACGGGTTGATCGAAGCCTTCTCCGTCGAGGGGGCGCCGATCGAGGGAGGCAAGGCTTTTGCTTTGGGGGTGCAATGGCACCCCGAATGGCAGGTAAGCTCTAACCCTCACTACCTCGCCATCTTCCAGGCATTTGGCGATGCCTGTCGCCAGCGGGTAATGCAACGCGACGCCAATGCGTCACAAAAACCTGGCTTATAAGAGCCAGGAAACTCACGCCTAGAGGCATTTATGAGTAACAACCTCGACCAGCTCACCGATTGGTTGAAAGACCACAAGATCACAGAAGTCGAATGCATGATTGGCGACCTGACCGGGATTACCCGGGGCAAGATCTCGCCGACCAACAAGTTCATCGCCGAAAAAGGCATGCGCCTGCCCGAGAGCGTGCTGTTGCAGACGGTGACCGGCGACTATGTCGAAGACGACATCTATTACGAACTGCTGGACCCGGCCGACATCGACATGGTCTGCCGCCCGGACCAGAACGCGGTATTCCTCGTGCCCTGGGCCATCGAGCCGACCGCCCAGGTGATCCACGACACCTACGACAAGCAGGGCAACCCGATCGAGCTGTCGCCGCGCAACGTGCTCAAGAAGGTCCTGAAACTCTACGCCGACCACGGCTGGCAGCCGATCGTGGCTCCGGAGATGGAGTTCTACCTGACCAAGCGCAGCGACGACCCGGACTACCCGTTGCAGCCACCGGTCGGCCGCTCCGGGCGCCCGGAAACCGGTCGCCAGTCGTTCTCCATCGAAGCGGCCAACGAATTCGACCCGCTGTTCGAGGACGTCTACGACTGGTGCGAACTGCAGGAACTGGACCTCGACACGCTGATCCACGAAGACGGCACGGCGCAGATGGAGATCAACTTCCGTCACGGCGACGCCCTGTCCCTGGCCGACCAGATCCTGGTGTTCAAGCGCACCATGCGCGAAGCCGCGCTCAAGCACGAGGTGGCCGCCACCTTCATGGCCAAGCCGATGACTGGCGAGCCGGGCAGCGCCATGCACCTGCACCAGAGCATCATCGACATCGAGACCGGCAAGAACGTCTTCTCCAATGAAGACGGGACCATGAGCCAGCTGTTCCTCAACCACATCGGCGGCCTGCAGAAGTTCATCCCCGAGCTGTTGCCGCTGTTCGCGCCCAACGTCAACTCGTTCCGCCGCTTCCTGCCGGACACCTCGGCACCGGTGAACGTGGAGTGGGGCGAAGAGAACCGCACCGTGGGCCTGCGCGTGCCGGATGCCGGGCCGCAGAACCGCCGGGTGGAAAACCGCCTGCCGGGCGCCGACGCCAACCCTTACCTGGCCATCGCCGCCAGCCTGCTGTGCGGGTTCATCGGCATGGTCGAAGGCCACAACCCGAGCGCGCCGGTGGTTGGCCGCGGTTACGAGCGTCGCAACCTGCGCCTGCCGTTGACCATCGAGGACGCCCTGGAGCGCATGGAAAACAGCAAGACCATCGAGAAGTACCTGGGCAAGAAATTCATCACTGGCTACGTCGCGGTCAAGCGGGCCGAGCATGAAAACTTCAAGCGCGTCATCAGTTCGTGGGAGCGGGAATTCCTGCTCTTCGCCGTCTGATGCGCGGGGCGCCGCCGTCACCGGCGGCGCCCTCACCGGAAAATCAGGAGAGTTCCAATGATCAGCAACAACCCGCAAACCCGTGAGTGGCAAACCCTCAGCAGCGAGCACCACCTGGCCCCGTTCAGCGACTTCAAGCAATTGAAGGAGAAGGGCCCGCGGATCATCACCAACGCCGAGGGCGTTTATCTCTGGGACAGCGAGGGCAACAAGATCCTCGACGGCATGGCCGGGCTGTGGTGCGTGGCCATCGGTTATGGCCGCGAAGAACTGGCCGACGCCGCCAGCAAGCAGATGCGCGAGCTGCCGTACTACAACCTGTTCTTCCAGACCGCCCACCCGCCGGCGCTGGAACTGGCCAAGGCCATCTCCGATGTGGCCCCCAAGGGCATGAACCATGTGTTCTTCACCGGCTCCGGTTCCGAAGGCAACGACACCATGCTGCGCATGGTTCGCCACTACTGGGCGATCAAGGGCCAGCCGAAGAAGAAAACCATCATCAGCCGGGTCAACGGTTATCACGGCTCCACCGTGGCCGGCGCGAGCCTGGGCGGCATGACCTATATGCACGAACAGGGCGACTTGCCGATCCCGGGCATCGTGCATATCCCGCAGCCTTACTGGTTCGGTGAAGGTGGCGACATGACCCCGGACGAGTTCGGGATCTGGGCGGCCAACCAGCTGGAAGAAAAAATTCTCGAAGTCGGCGTCGATAACGTCGGTGCCTTCATCGCCGAGCCGATCCAGGGCGCGGGCGGCGTGATCGTGCCGCCAGAAAGCTACTGGCCGCGGATCAAGGAAATCCTCGCCAAGTACGACATCCTGTTCGTCGCCGACGAGGTGATCTGTGGGTTCGGGCGGACCGGTGAGTGGTTCGGTAGCGATTTCTACGACCTCAAGCCGGACATGATGACCATCGCCAAGGGCCTGACCTCCGGCTACATCCCCATGGGTGGCCTGATCGTGCGCGACGAAGTGGTGGCGGTGCTCAACGAGGGCGGCGATTTCAACCACGGTTTCACCTATTCCGGGCACCCGGTGGCCGCCGCCGTGGCCCTGGAAAACATCCGCATCATGCGCGACGAAAAAATTATCGAGCGCGTCAAGGCAGAAACGGCACCTTATTTGCAGAAACGCCTGCGGGAACTGAACGATCACCCGCTGGTGGGTGAGGTTCGCGGAGTCGGCCTGTTGGGCGCCATCGAGCTGGTTCAGGACAAGGCCACCCGTGCGCGGTATGTCGGAAAAGGCGTCGGCATGATCTGCCGGCAGTTCTGCTTCGACAACGGCCTGATCATGCGCGCCGTGGGCGACACCATGATCATTGCTCCGCCCCTGGTGATCACCAAGGAGGAGATCGATGAGCTGGTGAGCAAGGCCCGCAAGTGCCTGGACCTGACCTTGAGTGCGTTACAGGGCTAAGTGCTAGGCTCTGAGCGGAGTACCCCACGGTACTTCGCTCGGGGCGGCCATAAAGGATGGGGTCTTCTGTTGAAAGCCCGCCTTGGAACTTGCCAGACTACCGCCTGTTTTTAGTTGCCTGGCAACCGGTCGCTGAACACAAGGTTAAAAAGAATAATTGGAGCATGACGCATGAAGGCAATAGGTATGAAGAAAGCTGGCAAGACCCTCCTCGCCATGTCCCTGATGGGCGCGATAGCGGCAGTGGCCCAGGCAGACGACAAAGTGCTGCACGTTTACAACTGGTCCGACTACATCGCACCTGACACCATCGCGAACTTCGAGAAAGAGTCCGGGATCAAGGTGGTCTACGACGTTTTCGATAGCAACGAGACCCTGGAAGCCAAACTGCTGGCAGGCAAGTCCGGTTACGACGTGGTCGTGCCGTCGAACAACTTCCTGGCCAAGCAGATCAAGGCCGGTGTTTATCAGGAGCTGGACGTCTCCAAGTTGCCCAACTGGAAAAACCTGAACCAGGATCTGCTCAAGGCGGTTTCGGTCAGTGACCCGGGCAACAAGCACGCTTTCCCATACATGTGGGGTTCCATCGGCATCGGTTACAACCCGGAGAAGGTCAAGGCTGCGCTGGGCGTCGACAAGATCGATTCCTGGGACACCCTGCTCAAGCCCGAGAACATTGCCAAGCTCAAGGGCTGCGGCGTGAGCTTCCTCGACTCGCCAACCGAAATGATCCCGGTCGCCCTGCATTACCTGGGCCTGCCGACCGACAGCCAGAAGAAAGACGACATCAAGAAAGCCGAAGAGCTGTTCCTCAAGATCCGTCCTTCGATCACCTACTTCCACTCCTCCAAGTACATCTCGGACCTGGCCAACGGCAACATCTGCGTAGCGGTCGGCTACTCGGGTGACGTGCAGCAGGCCAAGTCCCGCGCCGCCGAAGCCGGCGACAAGGTGAAAGTCAGCTACGTCATTCCGAAAGAAGGCGCCGGCAGCTTCTACGACATGGTCGCTATCCCCAAGGATGCGGAAAACGTCGAGGGCGCCTACAAGTTCATGACCTTCCTGCAGAAGCCTGAAGTCATGGCCGGCATCACCAACGCCGTGCGTTTCCCGAACGGCAACGCCGCCGCAACGGCACTGGTAGAAAAAGACATCACCAGCGATCCGGGCATCTACCCACCAGCAGACGTGCAGGCCAAGCTGTATGCGATCGCCGATCTGCCGGCCGCCACCCAGCGTGAGCTGACCCGCAGCTGGACCAAGATCAAATCCGGCAAATAAACCGGTTTGAGGCAGCAACCGCTGGCCGTCGTCCCCGCGAGGGCGGTCAGCGGTGCAATTAAATGACAGAAAGTTTTGCTGGATCGGTTTATCGAAGGTAAGTTGCGCGCCGGTTTTGTTGCCGGGCAGCTCTTGGCTGTCATGTAGTGCGGGCAACTCAGGCCCAATTGTTGAGAGGACCTCCACTTGCCTATTTCTTTATTTCGCAAAGCCATGCTGGTGGGCGCCGGGCTGACGCTGGCCGTCAGCGCTTATGCCGCGCCGACCGTGCATATTTATAACTGGTCTGACTATATCGGTCAGAGCACATTGGCGGACTTCGAAAAGGCCACCGGCATCAAGCCGCTGTATGACGTGTTCGACTCCAACGAAACCCTGGAAGGCAAGTTGCTCGCCGGTCGTACCGGTTATGACGTGGTCGTGCCGTCCAACCACTTCCTGGGCAAGCAGATCAAGGCCGGGGCGTTCCAGAAGCTCGACAAGGCGCAGTTGCCCAACTATTCCAATCTCGATCCGGTGCTGCTCAAGCGTCTGGAAAAGAACGACCCGGGTAACCAGTACGCCGTGCCTTACCTGTGGGGCACCAACGGCATCGGCTACAACGTCGAGAAGGTCAAGGCCGCGCTGGGCGTGGACAAGATCGACTCCTGGGCCATGCTGTTCGAGCCGGAAAACATCAAGAAGCTGTCGAGCTGCGGAGTGGCTTTCCTCGACTCCGCCGATGAAATGCTCCCGGCGGTGCTCAACTACATGGGCCTGGACCCCAACAGCCAGAACCCCGACGACTACAAGAAGGCCGAAGCCAAGTTGCTGGCGGTGCGGCCTTACGTGACCTACTTCAACTCCTCGAAATACATCTCCGACCTGGCCAATGGCGAAATCTGCGTGGCCGCGGGTTTCTCCGGCGATGTGTTCCAGGCCAAGGCGCGCGCCGCCGAAGCTGGCAAGGGCATCGAGATCGCCTATGTGATTCCCAAGGAAGGCGGCAACCTCTGGTTCGACATGCTGGCCATTCCCAAGGATGCCGGTAACGTCAAGCAGGCCCATGCCTTCATCAATTACCTGCTCAAGCCTGAGGTGATCGCCCAGGTCAGCGATTCCGTCGGTTATGCCAACCCGAACCCCAAGGCGGGCGAGCTGATGGACCAGTCGGTCCGCAAGGACGAAGCCGTTTACCCGGCGCAGGAGATTGTCGACAAGCTGTACGTCAACTCAGAGTTGCCGCCCAAGATCCAACGACTCATGACCCGCAGCTGGACCAAGGTCAAGTCGGGCAAATAGCGTCAATCGCTCAAACTATCCAGAGTTCGCCCGCATGGGGCGAACTGCAAATTCTGTTGGGAGTTTCGTAAATGGCAGTTGCCTCCGGCGCCTACAAGAAAGCCCTCGAGGGCGACCAGACACCGAAGCAGGTGTTGGTCAAGATCGACCGGGTCACGAAGAAGTTCGACGAGACGATTGCCGTGGACGATGTGTCCCTGGAAATCAAGAAAGGCGAGATCTTCGCCCTGCTCGGCGGTTCTGGCTCGGGTAAGTCCACCCTGCTGCGGATGCTCGCGGGGTTCGAACGGCCCACGGAGGGGCGCATCTACCTGGACGGTGTGGACATCACCGACATGCCGCCCTACGAGCGGCCGATCAACATGATGTTCCAGTCCTACGCACTGTTCCCGCACATGACCGTGGCGCAGAACATCGCCTTCGGCCTGCAGCAGGACAAGATTCCCAAGGCCGAGATCGATGCCCGCGTGGCCGAGATGCTCAAGCTGGTGCAGATGAGCCAGTACGCCAAGCGCAAGCCGCACCAGCTGTCCGGCGGCCAGCGCCAGCGCGTGGCCCTGGCCCGTTCCCTGGCCAAGCGGCCGAAGCTGCTGCTGCTCGACGAACCGATGGGCGCCCTGGATAAAAAGCTGCGCTCGCAGATGCAACTGGAGCTGGTGGAGATCATCGAGCGCGTCGGCGTGACCTGCGTGATGGTGACGCACGACCAGGAAGAAGCCATGACCATGGCCGAGCGCATCGCGATCATGCACCTGGGCTGGATCGCCCAGATCGGCAGCCCGATCGATATCTACGAAACCCCGACCAGCCGCCTGGTCTGCGAGTTCATCGGCAACGTCAACATCTTCGAGGGTGAAGTGATCGACGACGCCGAAGGCCACGCGACCATCACCTGCAAGGACCTGGACCGCAACATCTACGTGGGCCACGGCATCAGCACCTCGGTGCAGGACAAGTCGGTGACCTACGCCATCCGCCCGGAAAAACTCCTGGTGACCCCGGACATGCCGACCTGCGAATACAACTGGTCGAGCGGCAAGGTGCACGACATCGCCTACCTGGGCGGCCACTCGGTGTTCTACGTCGAGCTGCCGAGCGGCAAGCTGGTGCAGTCGTTCGTGGCCAACGCCGAGCGTCGCGGCGCGCGTCCGACCTGGGGCGACCAGGTGTACGTCTGGTGGGAAGACGACAGCGGCGTGGTACTGCGCTCATGAACATGCGAAAGCTCAAGCGCCGCCTCAATCGAATAATTCCCGGTGGCCGCCAGATGGTCATCGGGGTTCCGTTCCTCTGGCTGTTCCTGTTCTTCATGCTGCCGTTCTTCATCGTCCTGAAGATCAGCTTCGCCGAAGCGGACGTGGCCATTCCGCCGTACACCGAGATCTACAGCTTCATCGACCAGAAGCTGCAGGTGCTGCTCAACCTGGGCAACTACGCGATGCTCGGCGACGACGAACTGTATATCGCCGCCTACCTCGGCTCGCTGAAGATGGCGTTCTTCAGCACGCTGCTGTGCCTGCTGATCGGCTACCCGATGGCCTATGCCATCGCCAGCGCCCGCAAAGAGCTGCAGACCGTGCTGGTGCTGCTGATCATGATGCCGACCTGGACCGCGATCCTGATCCGCGTCTATGCCTGGATGGGCATCCTCAGCAACAACGGCCTGCTCAACGGCTTCCTGATGAGCATGGGTTTGATCGACGAGCCGCTGCAGATCCTCAACACCAACCTGGCGGTGTATATCGGCGTGGTCTATTCGTACCTGCCGTTCATGATCCTGCCGCTCTACGCCAACCTGGTGAAGCACGATACCAGCCTGCTGGAAGCCGCTTCGGACCTGGGTTCGAGCACTTTCAACAGCTTCTGGAAAATCACCGTGCCGCTGTCGAAGAACGGCATCATCGCCGGCTGCATGCTGGTGTTCATCCCGGTGGTGGGCGAGTTCGTGATCCCGGAACTGCTCGGCGGTCCGGAAACCCTGATGATCGGTAAAGTGCTCTGGCAAGAGTTCTTCAACAACCGTGACTGGCCGGTGGCATCGGCCCTGGCAGTGGTGATGCTGGCGATCCTGATTGTGCCGATCATCCTCTTCAACCGCAGTCAGGCCAAAGAAATGGAGGGCAAGGAATGAAGCGCTTCAGTTTCTCGAATCTGATGCTGGTGGTGGGTCTGCTGTTCATCTACCTGCCGATGCTGATCCTGGTGATCTACTCGTTCAACGCCTCCAAGCTGGTGACGGTCTGGGGCGGCTGGTCGGTGAAGTGGTACGTCGGCCTGCTGGACAACTCGCAACTGATGGGCTCGGTGGTGCGCTCCCTGGAGATCGCCTGCTACACCGCGATCGCCGCGGTGGCCCTGGGTACCCTGGCGGCCTTCGTCCTGACCCGTATCACCCACTTCAAGGGCCGCACGCTGTTCGGCGGCCTGGTCACCGCGCCGCTGGTGATGCCGGAAGTGATCACCGGCCTGTCGCTGCTGCTGCTGTTCGTGGCCATGGCGCAACTGATCGGCTGGCCGCAGGAGCGCGGCATCGTCACCATCTGGATCGCCCACACCACGTTCTGCGCGGCCTATGTGGCGGTGGTGGTGTCGGCGCGTCTGCGTGAGCTGGACCTGTCTATCGAAGAGGCGGCTATGGACCTCGGCGCGCGGCCGTGGAAGGTGTTCTTCCTGATCACCATTCCGATGATCGCGCCATCGTTGGCGGCGGGCGGCATGATGTCCTTCGCCTTGTCCCTGGACGACCTGGTGCTGGCGAGCTTCGTCTCCGGCCCGGGTTCCACCACCTTGCCGATGGAAGTGTTCTCGGCGGTGCGTCTGGGGGTGAAACCGGAAATCAACGCCGTGGCCAGCCTGATCCTGCTGGTGGTGTCGCTGGTGACCTTCCTGGTCTGGTACTTCAGCCGCCAGGCCGAAGAGCGCCGCAAGCGCGCCATCCAGCAAGCCATCGAAGAGGCCGCGGCCGATTCCTGGAAGCAGCCGGACGTGCGCCGCGCACAGGCCCCGGAAGCGGCCTGATACGCGACAGCCGGAAGGTCTTGACCGCGACAAGACATCGCCCCTGTTCAGGGGCGATGTCGTTTTCGGGGGGAGCCGCTGCCGCAGGCTGCGATCGACCGGAACGGTCGCAGCGGTCTCAAGGTCGCCGAGGTCCTTCGGACCTATCGCAGCCTGCGGCAGCGGCTACAGCAGAAAACGCCTCGGCTCTTCAGCGAGTCGTATGCCGCCAGGGCGTGCAGTAAATAGACATAGGCCGTTCCGGCATTCAGTGAGATGGCGGTGGCCAGGGTGGCGGCAATCTCTTCACGGGTGGCCCCGGCCTTGAGTGCCGCGTCGACTGGATTGCCAGCCAAGCTGACTGCTGCGGGTCAGGCGCCGTTCACCACGGGGGTTACTGCGCCGTCCGCGCCGGCAACAACTTCAGGGTGCTGCGGGTATTGGCCGTGACCTCTTCTTCGTTGAAGTGCGCCTGCTGGTACACCCCTTCGATATAGGCCTCGGCCTGATCCTGATAGTGCTTGTCGAACAGCACGCCGCTTTGCCCGACCGGGTTGACGCTCAGGCTGTGGGCCGGGTCGGCGAAGTCGATCAGGCGCCGGGTGGACGGACCATAGGTCACCGGCCAGGGCGCGGGGCCGATCTTGGCCGATTGATTGTTCGGCACTTCGTGGGTGCCGGGCGCGGCGAACGGGCCGACGTTGAACACCCGGTCCAGGGGCTTCTGCAGGCCCAGCGGATGACCGTGGGTCAGGGTATGCGCCTGGCCCCACAGCCACTTCGTCGAGTCGTCGCCAAAGGTCGCCTTGAGATGAGCGAGGCTGGCGCGCCAGGCGACCCTGACGGTGTCGGCGCGGCTTTCCTGGCCCAGGGTGTTGCGGTTGTCCCACCACGGCGAATCGGCGGAGGCGGCCAGGCGTGGCAGCGCGGCGTCGATCACCCGGGTGGACAGCAGGGTGTCGAAGAAGGCGTCGCCCAGCTCGTCGTGGAAGGCGGCGTCGGTGAGGTTGAACAGGAACTGGTTGAACAGGGTGGCGCTGGTGGAGTCCAGCGGGTAGTCGCCTTTCCACTGCGCCAGTTGCTCCACCAGCTTGAGCTCCTGCGGGTCGCTCACCACCTCGCGCAGGACCGGCAGCAGCGGCGCCAGCAGGCGCGGGCCATAGGCGGTGGTGGTGCCCAGCTGGAGTTTCTGGCTGGCTTCGATATCCCATTTCACGCTCTTGTCGCCGAGCTGGCGGTCCAGTTGCTGGCCACGGTCGGCGAGGTTGTAGTAACCGGGAATCTCCATGCCGCTGGGCGAGACCGGCTGGAAGTTGGCCGAAACGATATAGCCGCGCGCCGGGTTTTCTTCCTGGGGGTTGGCGCTGAACGGGTAGAAGCCCTCTTTGTCCGCCAGCGAGGTGCTGCCGTCGAGGATGAACGTGCCCTTGGCGCCGATCGGGCGTTTCGGCAACAGCGCCGCGGCCCACCAGCCGATGTCGCCCTTGGCGTTGGCCCAGACGATGTTCAAGCCCGGCGCCTGGACCTTGGACGCGGCACTGCGGGCCTTGGCCAGGGTGTCGGCGCGGTTGAGCTGGTAGAAGCCGTCGAGGATCGGGTTCGGCGTCTCGAGGAAGGCCCACCACATGGCGATCGGCGTCTTGCCGGCATTGGCCCCGAGCACGTCGTTGACGATCGGCCCGTGGGGCGACTGGCGCAGGATCTGGGTGACCGGCGGCTGGCCCTTCACCGCGATCTGCTGCTCGCTGTTGACCAGGTCGACCCACTTGCCGTGGTACCAGACCTGGTTGGCGTTGTTCGGGTTGACCTTCTCGGCGATCAGGTCCAGATCGTCGTTCTGGAACATGGTCAGGCTCCAGCCGAAGTCCAGGTTGTGGCCGAGAAAGGCGAAGGGCACCAGCGCCTGGTGATGACCGTAGAGTTCGAAGCCCGGTGCCGACAGCTGGGCCTCGTACCACACCGACGGCACCGCGAAGCGGATGTGCGGGTCGCCGGCCAGCAACGGTTTGCCGCTCTTGGTGCGGCTGCCGGACACCGCCCAGGCGTTGCTGCCCTCGAATTGCGGCAGGCCGGCGTCGGCCAGGGCCTGTTCGCTCAGCCGGGCGATGGCGCCCAGGTCCTGCCAGTCGCTGGCGGCCAGGCTTGGCGCCAGCGGGCCGCGGCCCTTGGCCAGGGCGCCCTTGGGCTGCCAGTCGAGGTCGAAGACTTTCAGGTAGTCGCTGCCGAGCTGGTCGCGCACGTAGGTCAGCAGCGGTTCGGTGCGGAAGGCCGCGGCGAAGCTGTAGGCCATGTAGCCGGCAACGCTGATGCTGTCTTCGGCGGTGAAAGAACGCTTGGGAATCCCCAGGACATCAAATTCGATCGGTTGCGGATGGCTGTTCTGATACTGGTTGACCCCGTCCAGGTAGGCTTGCAGGCCCTTCCAGGCAGGGGACTGGCGATCCAGCCCGGCGACGTAGCTGTCGGCGCGCTCGCGGATGCGCAGGCTGCGGAATAGCTTGTCGGTGTCGAGCAATTTGGGGCCGAGTATCTCGGCCAGCTCGCCGCGGGCCAGGCGCCGCATGACTTCCATCTGGAACAGCCGGTCCTGGGCGTGGACGTAACCCAGCGCGCGGTACAGGTCGGTTTCGTTTTCCGCGCGGATATGCGGCACGCCGCGTTCGTCGTAGCGCACCGTGACCGAGCCCTGCAGGCGCTCCAGCTCGACCTGGCCCTGGCGCGACGGCTGCTTGCTGTACAGGTACCAGCCCCCTCCCGCGGCAAGGGCGAGGATCAGGACGACGAGTACGGTCAGGCTGCGTTTCATGGTGACTCCTTGTTCTTACTGCGATTTGCCTGCCGTGGGGAAGGCAAACATTTAGCACAGGCCTTCTGTGCCGGGCATCCGTTGTCTGCGAAAAGTCAGGAATGCCTTAATCCGTCTGTTTCGGCCATGGACAATAACAGCCCACCGCCAAGGTGTGGGTGGCGCTGACCGCGCGGCCTTCGTGCAGGGCCTGGAGGATAGGTTCGATAAAACTGTTGCTGGAATTGCAGGTCAGGCCTTCGCTGTAGGGGCCGAAATAGGCCAGGGTGCCGTTGCGGTCCCAGATCGCCACGGCCGGGCTGGCGGGGATCTGCTCCGAGCCGGGCAGGCCGTCGAGGATTTTCAGGCGGCTCAGGGTGGCGGGCAACTGGCCGTGGCTGTCGGCCTTCTGTACCGAGTAGAACTCCACGCCCTGCGGGCCGTAGTGTTCGATCAGCTCGGCCAGGTGCTGCTGGTTGCCGACATTGCACGGGCAGGCCGGGTCCCAGAAATGCACCAGGCGGATGGCGCCTTTGCCGGCCAGCCCGGGCGGCAGTTGCAGGGGGTCGCCGGAAAACACCGCGGTGTGTTCGCTGAAGGTGCGCAGAAAACGTCCCTGGAACCAGTCGTAGGCGACCCACAGCACCCCGGCGCACAGGAGGGCGAGCAGGCTGGCAAGCAGGGTCGTGCGGTAGGGCAGACGCATACGGATCATTCCTCGAAGGTCGCGTAGCTTGCCATGCTTGCCCCGACAGATGAATATCGCAGGCCGATAAAGCCTGTTTCGCGTTCCGCGCCACCCTGGGAAAACCCTTATGCCTGCGACCTTCGACCCCGACCTTCTGCGCGCCAGCCTGCGGCCCCTGGCCGAGGCGCAGCCGCTCTCGGCCCAGGCGCAGGCCTATCAGCGTTTCTATGGGCTGGATCTGCCGGTCAAGCGTGGGCTGGGGCGTTTCGCGGTCGGCGGTTTTGAGGTGGTCGGCCAGGTCTGGTGGCCCGAGCAGCCGGTGGCGACCTTGTTTCTGTTGCACGGTTTCTACGATCACATGGGCTTGTACCGGCATGTGATCGAGTGGGCGCTGCAGCGGCAGTGGGCGGTGATTGCCTGCGACCTGCCGGGTCATGGCCTGTCCAGCGGCGAGCGCGCCAGCATCGATGATTTCGCGGTGTACCAGGCGGTGCTGCAAGGCTTGTTCGACGAAGCCCGGTCTCTTGATCTGCCCCAGCCCTGGCACCTGTGCGGGCAAAGCACGGGCGGGGCGATCGTGATCGATCACTTGCTCAACCAGGGCGCACAGAGCCCGGCCCAGGGCCAGGTGATCCTGCTCTCGCCGCTGGTGCGCCCGCGCGCCTGGGGCTGGTCGAAGCTCAGCTATTACATGCTCCGGCCTTTCGTCAAAGGCATCGCCCGGCGCTTCAGCGAGAACTCCACCGACCCCGATTTCCTGCCGTTCCTGCAGCGCGACCCGTTGCAACCCCTGCGCCTGCCGACCGCCTGGGTCGGGGCGTTGGCGCAGTGGATCAAGCGCATCGAGCTGGCCCCGCGCAGCAGCCGGCAGCCGCTGATCGTTCAGGGGCAGGCGGACATGACAGTGGATTGGCAGCACAACCTGCAGGTGATCCGGCAGAAGTTCCAGCAGCCCCAGGTGCTGATGCTGCCCGAGGCGCGGCATCACCTGGCGAACGAGGCGGCGCGCATTCGCCAGGAATACTTCGCCTTCCTGAACCAGCATCTTTGAATGGATTCACGCGCCTGTAGCCGCTGCCGAAGGCTGCGATAGGTCCGCAGGACCTCAGCGGTCGACCGTACCGGTCGATCGCAGCCTCCGGCAGCGGCTACAAGAGGCGCTTAGGGCGTGAGGCTCGAAGTGCTCTGGCCGACGGCCAGCCCGGCGCGGATCGCGGCGAGGGCGGCCTGGTAGTAGGCCTTGCCTTCGGCGGACTCGGCGAAGTTGGCGAACTCTTCCAGCTCGGGGTCGGACAGGTCGCGATAGACGTACAGCAGGGTGTTGTTCAGGTCGTTGCCGATCTGAGCCATCAGCCGCTGGCGCTGGCCGTTGAGCATGTTCTGCGCCTGGCCGGCACCCAGCAGGCCGGGGATCATCTGGCTCAGGCTGTCGGCAGCCACGCCGGCGATCGCCAGGCTGACTTCCGCTCCGGCTTCACGGGCCGGCAGCGCCTGGGCCAGGTGGCCGATGATCAGCTGACGGGTATCGCTGGCCTGCATCTTCGGCAGGCCCTGGGCGTTTTTCGCCAACTGGTCGCGGCGGGTTGCCAGCAGTTCGGCGGCAACGATCTTGCGCCCCAGCGGCGACTGGAAAAACGCCAGGGCCGGTTTCGGATCAGCGAGATTCTGCCGCAACTGCGCCTGGGCGCGGCGGTCCATGGCCTGCGGCGCGAAGCGCTGGTTGCTGTTGTTGACCAGGGCCTGATAGACCGCTGGCGGCAGGCTATTCTGGTAACGCTGCTGGGCGGCGGTGAGGGCATCGTTGAAATGCGCGCGTTGTTCCGGCCAGCCGGCGACCTTGTATAACTGGTCGTGGCCGTCTGCCCAGGCGGGCAACACACAGAACATCAACAGTGAAAAAAGCAAACGGCGCATAAGGACTCCTGTCGGCAGCCCACTATTCTCCGGGGCGAGGCGATGGTTGTCGAGAATTCGTATCAGGTTCAGTACGCAAACTGTCCGATCGAACGACGAACAGAGGCGGCGCCAGGCTGCTTGGTCAGAATTCTCTCGCGGATCTGTCGGATTCATCTGGGTGTGGATACTATGCGCGCCATGCAAATACCCTCTGATCACCCGCTGCTGTTACGCATTGTCGATGACCTGGCCACCCGTGGCTGGTCACAGCAGAACATCTTCCTGCCAGAAGCCCTGACCCTGGAACTGGCGGCCGAGTGCCGTAAGCGCGCGGCCGAAGGCGAGCTGGCGCCAGCGGCGGTTGGCCGTGGCCCGGCGCAGGAGATTCGCGAGGGGATCCGTGGCGATCATATCCAGTGGCTCGAGCCCGGCCAGGCCGACTGCTGCGATACCTACCTGGGCTTGATGGACAGCCTGCGCGAGGCGCTGAACCGTGGGCTGTTCCTCGGTCTGGAAGACTTCGAAAGCCATTTCGCGCTGTACCCGCCAGGGGCGTTCTACCTCAAGCACGTCGACCGTTTCCGCGACGATGACCGGCGCATGGTGTCGGCGGTGATCTATCTCAATCAGGACTGGCTGCCGGAGCAGGGCGGGCAACTGCGCATGTACTTCGATGGCGAGACCGAATACGACGTGGATCCCGCCGGCGGCCGGTTGGTGGTGTTCCTCTCCGGCGAGGTGCCCCACGAAGTCCTGCCCGCGACCCGGGAGCGCCTGTCCTTGACGGGCTGGTTCCGCCGTCGTGGCAACGAGCCGTTCTGATCATGCACAAGATCCTGGTCAGTCGCTGCCTGTTGGGCCACCGCGTGCGTTACGACGGGGCGGCCAGCGGGCCGTTCGATCAATTGGTGCGCTGGCAGGCCGAAGGCCGGGTGGTTGCGTTGTGCCCGGAAGTCGCCGGCGGCTTGCCGACGCCACGGGCGGCCGCGGAAATACCCGGCGGGCAGGGCGGTGAAGTGCTCGATGGCCTGGCGCGGGTTATCACCAGCGAGGGCGAGGATGTCAGCGCCGAGTTCCTCAGTGGCGCCCGGCAGGCGCTGGAGCTGGTGCGCGAACACGGGATTCGCATCGCCGTGCTCAAGGCCAACAGCCCATCCTGCGGCAACCTGTTGACCTACGATGGCAGCTTCAGCGGGGTCAAGGTCAGCGGCGAGGGCGTCACCGCCGCCTTGCTCAAGCGCGCCGGGGTGCAAGTGTTCAGCGAGCTGGAACTGGCCGAGGCCGCCGCGGCCCTGGCGGCGCTCTAGCCCCTGTAGCCGCTGCCGCAGGCTGCGAAAGGTCCGCAGGACCTCGGCGATATCACCTTTTGCGCAGCCGCAGCCTTCTGCAGCGATTACAGCATCAAGGCTTGGGCGGCTTGCTCGCATCCATGCCGAACCATTTTTCCGACAACGCCATCAGCCGGCCATCGGCCTTGATGCGCTGCAGCGCGCCGTCGAGGCTCGCCTGGAACGCCGGATTACCTTTCTGGAACGGGATCGCCAGGCTCAGGGTCGGCCCGACCTTGGCGCCTTCCTTCACCGGCAGGCGGCTGTCGCGAATGGCGTAGGGGATCAGCAGGCGGTCGCTGATGGCCGCGTCGAGCTGCTTGTCGGCCACATCCTTGATGGGTTGCTGGGCGTTCGGGTAGCTGCGCAGGTCGATGCCTTCAACAGTGCGTGCCTGCTCGGCGAACTGGCTGCCCTGGGCCACGCCGAGGGCCTGGCCCTGGAGCGCCTGCAGGCTGCCCAGCGCGCGCTGTTCTTCCTTGCGTACGATCAATTGTGCGCTGGAATAACTGTAAGGCTCGCTGAAGTCGAAACGATCCTTGAGTTCCGGGGTCATTGCTACGTGATTGATGGCGATGTCGTAGCGGCCGCTTTCGACGCCAGGTAGCAGGTCGGCAGCGTCGGCGACCACGAAGTCAGCCCGCACATCCAGTTCCCGGGCGAGCAGTTGGCCCAGCTCGACTTCGAAGCCGGTGAGTTTGCCGTCGTCCTTGAAGTTGAAGGGCGGGGTGTTGGCTTCCAGCGCGATACGCAGTTCCCCGCGATCGTTCACATCGTCGATCAGTTCGGCTTGAGCGTAAGTGCTCACAAGAGGTAGCAAAAGTATCAGGCCAGGCAGGAAACGCATGGTCACTCCTTGAATTTATATGTGCGATGCGCTGTTCAGGCTCGCTTTGCTATGGTGTTGATTGCCCTTCGACAACGATATGCCACGAAGTTGTCATAACCGTACCGATTTTGCGGAAAAACTGGAGAATAGAATGAAAACCTTTATATCTCGTGCTACATTGGCCGGCCTGATGCTGGGGGCTTCGATGCTGGCTTGTGCGGCGGATATTCCTCGCACCAAGGCGCCGGAAGGCGCTTCTGTATTTATCGTCACCCCGGTCAATGGCGATACCGTGGCCAAGACCTTCAAGGTCAAGTTCGGCGTCAGCGACATCTCCCTGGCGCCCGCCGGCGACCAGACTCCGCACACCGGGCACCACCACCTGCTGGTCGACGTCGACAAGCTGCCAGCCGAAAACATGCCGATCCCGGCCGACGCCCAGCATATCCACTTCGGCAAGGCCCAGACCGAAACCGAGCTGACCCTGGCCCCGGGCAAGCACACCCTGCAGCTGGAGCTGGGCGACAAGAACCACGTACCGTTCGACCCGCCAATCGTTTCGGAAAAGATCACCATCACCGTCAAGTAAGCGCGGACGGTAAAAACTGCCTGTAAACGAAACTGCCTGTAAATAAAAAGGGAGGCCCCAGGGCCTCCCTTTTTTATTGCCAGCGAGTGCTTAGAACAGCACGCGGCTGCGGATGGTGCCGTTGACGTGTTGCAGCTTCTCTTGCGCCAGCTCCGAGTATTCGGCGTCGACGTCGATCACCACGTAGCCCACCTTCTCGTTGGTCTGCAGGAACTGACCGGAGATGTTGATGCCGTTTTCGGCGAAGACCTTGTTGATCTCGCTCATCACACCCGGGATGTTCTCGTGGATGTGCAGCAGGCGGTGCTTGCCAGGGTGAGCCGGCAGGGCCACTTCCGGGAAGTTCACGGACGATACCGAAGTACCGTTGTCGCTGTACTTGACCAGCTTCTCCGCCACTTCCAGGCCGATGTTGGCCTGGGCTTCGGCGGTCGAACCGCCGATGTGCGGGGTCAGGATCACGTTGTCCAGGCCGCGCAGCGGGCTTTCGAACTCTTCGTCGTTGGAGCGTGGCTCCACCGGGAACACGTCGATGGCGGCGCCGATCAGGTGCTTGTCCTTGATCGCTGCGGCCAGGTGGTCCAGCTCGACCACGGTGCCGCGGGCGGCGTTGATCAGGATGCCGCCTTTCTTGATGGCGCGGATTTCCTTCTCGCCGATCATCCACTGGGTGGCAGCGGTTTCCGGAACGTGCAGGGTGACGATGTCGGACATGCCCAGCAGCTCGTGCAGGTTGCCGACCTGAGTGGCGTTACCCAGTGGCAGCTTGGTCACGGTGTCGTAGAAGAACACTTGCATGCCCAGGCCTTCGGCCAGGACCGACAGTTGGGTGCCGATCGAGCCGTAGCCGACGATGCCCAGCTTCTTGCCACGGATCTCGAAGGAGTTGGCCGCGCTCTTGATCCAGCCGCCACGGTGGCAGGAGGCGTTCTTCTCCGGGATACCGCGCAGCAGCAGGATCGCTTCGGCCAGCACCAGTTCGGCTACGGAACGGGTGTTGGAGTACGGTGCGTTGAACACCGCGATACCGCGCTCGCGAGCCGCGTCGAGGTCGACCTGGTTGGTGCCGATGCAGAAGCAGCCAACAGCGACGAGCTTCTTCGCGTGATCGAAGATTTCTTCAGTCAGCTGGGTGCGGGAGCGAATGCCGATGAAGTGCGCATCGGCGATCTTTTCCTTCAGCTGGGCTTCCGGCAGAGAACCGGTGAGGTACTCGATACTGGTGTAGCCCGCGGCCTTGAGGACGTCGACAGCCGATTGGTGGACGCCTTCGAGAAGAAGGAACTTGATCTTGCTCTTATCGAGAGAAGTCTTGCTCATCTGCGTAAACCTGTGTCCCGGAGAAAAATGGCAGGAAATGGTCAACAGATGCTGACCCGGACGGCAGGAAAGCCGTCGCCGCAGAACGCCCTTCGGCACTATTCTGCGGGGGGTCGTATGCTAGCATACGGACCCCGCGAAACACTCGTTCCTGCGACGTGAAGCGTTCTCAGGATGGCCATGAATTGTTCGAGAGTTCTGTCGATGACCAATCCTGCGCTGATTGATGAGCTGAAGACCCTGGTCGAGGCTGGCAAGGTCCTGACCGATGCCGACTCCCTGAATGCTTATGGCAAGGATTGGACCAAACACTTCGCCCCGGCGCCGAGCGCCATCGTCTTTCCCAAGACCGTCGAGCAGGTCCAGGCCATCGTGCGCTGGGCTAACCGGCACCAGGTCGCGCTGGTGCCGTCCGGCGGCCGCACCGGCCTGTCGGCCGCCGCCGTGGCGGCCAATGGCGAAGTGGTGGTGTCTTTCGACTACATGAACCATATCCTCGACCTGAACCTGACCGACCGCACCGCGGTCTGCCAGCCGGGCGTGGTGACCGAGCAGTTGCAGAACCGCGCCGAAGAAAGCGGCCTGTATTATCCGGTGGACTTCGCTTCCGCCGGCTCCAGCCAGATTGGCGGCAATATCAGCACCAATGCCGGCGGGATCAAGGTGATTCGCTACGGCATGACCCGCAACTGGGTGGCCGGCCTGAAAGTGGTCACCGGCAAGGGCGACCTGCTGGAGCTGAACAAGGACCTGGTCAAGAACGCCACCGGCTATGACCTGCGCCAGCTGTTCATCGGCGCCGAGGGCACCCTGGGCTTCGTGGTCGAGGCCACCATGCGCCTGGAACGCGCGCCGAACAACCTCACGGCGATGGTGCTCGGTACACCGGATTTCGACTCGATCATGCCGGTGCTGCATGCCTTCCAGGGCAAGCTCGACCTGACCGCCTTCGAATTCTTCTCCGACAAGGCCCTGGCCAAGATCCTCGGCCGCGGCGACGTCCCGGCGCCGTTCGAGACCGACTGCCCGTTCTATGTGCTGCTGGAGTTCGAAGCCAGCAACGAGGACGTGGCCAACGACGCCCTGGCCACCTTCGAGCATTGCGTGGAGCAGGGCTGGGTGCTGGACGGCGTGATGAGCCAGAGCGAGCAGCAACTGCAGAACCTGTGGAAATTGCGCGAGTACATCTCCGAGACCATCTCGCATTGGACCCCGTACAAGAACGACATTTCGGTCACGGTGTCGAAGGTGCCGGCTTTCCTGAAGGATATTGACGCGATCGTCGCGAAAAATTACCCGGACTTCGAAGTGGTCTGGTATGGCCACATCGGCGACGGCAACCTGCACCTGAACATCCTCAAGCCGGACGACCTGAGCAAGGACGAGTTCTTTGCCAAGTGCGCCACCGTCAACAAATGGGTGTTCGAAACCGTCGAGAAGTACAACGGCTCGATTTCCGCCGAGCACGGGGTGGGCATGACCAAGCGCGATTACCTGACCTACAGCCGTTCGCCGGTGGAAATCGACTACATGAAGGCGGTCAAGGCGGTGTTCGACCCGAACGGCATCATGAACCCGGGCAAGATTTTCGCTGTTTGACCCCAGGGTCACTCAAGCAGCGGTACCTGATGAACCAAACGAGCAGGAGTCGGTAATGAGCTATCAGCACCAGTATGTCGACGGTACCCGTATTCATTTCCCGGTCGGCAAGATCGTGTGCATCGGGCGCAACTATGCCGAGCACGCCAAGGAACTGGACAATCCGGTGCCGACCGAGCCGCTGCTGTTTATCAAGCCGGGCAGTTGCGTGGTGCCGCTGGAAGGCGGTTTTGCCATCCCCACGGAGCGTGGCTCCGTGCATTACGAGGCGGAAATCGCGGTATTGATCGGCAAGCCACTGTCGACCCAACCCAGCCGCGAAGAAGTGCTGGATGCCATCTCCGGTTTCGCCCCGGCCCTGGACCTGACCCTGCGCGACAAGCAGGCCGAGCTCAAGGCTAAGGGCCTGCCCTGGGAAATTTCCAAGTGCTTCGACGGCGCCTGCGTGCTGGCGCCCTTTGTGGTCGGCAGTACGTTCCCGGACCTGACCGACATCAATATTCGCCTGACCATCAACGGCGAGGTCCGTCAGGACGGCAACAGCAGCATCATGCTCAACCCGATCGTACCGATGATCCAGTACATGGCCGGCTGCTTCTCCCTGCAGGCGGGCGACGTGATCCTGACCGGTACGCCGGTGGGCGTCGGTCCGCTGAATGTGGGCGACGAGCTGGTGCTGGAGCTGCCGGGCGTCAGCCGCTTCGAAAGTCGCGTTAGCTGACTCAGCGGGGCCCGCCTGCAATGGGCGGGCCTCTCCTAAGAGGGTGTAGACAAAATAAACTAAAGTTACCATTTCTTCTGCCTGGACAGCCTCGAAGTCATGCCTAGAATCGGACGCCCGCCCGCGATTACCGC